>NZ_JBKGFP010000058.1:0-10038 GCF_046557535.1 Pseudomonas sp. S1(2024) | reverse complement strand
ACAACCCCCCCCCCCAGGGGGGAAGAACGCGCTCCCGGGGGGGGGCGTGCTTCCCCGCGAAGGGCTGCAAAGCAGCCCCTACAATCCTGAAGGCACAAAAAAGCCCGGCACATGGCCGGGCTTTTTCATGGCTAGAGCTTAGCGCGCACGGTAGGTGATGCGGCCCTTGCTCAGGTCGTAGGGCGTCAGTTCGACGCGGACCTTGTCGCCAGTGAGAATACGGATGTAGTTCTTGCGCATCTTTCCGGAGATGTGCGCGGTTACGACGTGCCCGTTTTCCAACTCCACGCGGAACATGGTGTTGGGCAGGGTGTCGACGACAGTACCTTCCATTTCGAAGCTGTCTTCTTTCGACATGCAGTAGAGCCCTCGGATCCAGTGTTGGCCCGACGCATAACCGCACCGGGCAAAAAAGTGGCGTGGATTATGCCCGAAAACTGTGTGTCAAGCCAATGCCTTTCAGTTGAGGGTGACCCAGCGCTGGTTTATCAGCAATTCGATAGGTCGATACTGTGTCTTGTAGTTCATTTTCTTGCAGTTCTTGATCCAGTAACCCAGGTAAACCGCTTCCAGGTCCTGGCGCAGGGCTTCGGTAATCTGCCAGAGAATGGCAAAGCGGCCCAGGCTCCGGCGTTCTTCGTCCGGCTCGTAGAAGGTGTACACAGCCGACAGGCCGTTGGGCAGCAGGTCGCACACCGCCACCGCCATCAAGCGGCCTTCCAGGCGGAACTCATAGAACCAGCAGAACGGCAGGTCGCGCACCAGGAAGGTGGAGAACTGATCGCGGCTGGGCGGGTACATGTCACCGTCGGCATGGCGCGTTTCGATATAGCGCCGGTACAGTTCGAAGTACTCTTCCTTGAACGCTGGACGTGCGGCGGTCACGGTCAGGTCGGCGTTGCGCTTGAGGATGCGCCGTTGCTGGCGGTTGGGGATGAAGCGCGCCGCCGGGATGCGTGCCGGCACGCAGGCATTGCAGTTCTGGCAGTGCGGGCGGTACAGGTGGTCGCCACTGCGGCGGAAGCCCATTTCCGACAAATCGGTGTACACGTGCACGTCCATCGGCTGGCTGGGGTCGAGGAACAGCGTGGTTGCCTGTTCGTCGGGCAGGTAGCTGCAGGAGTGGGGTTGAGTGGCATAGAACTTCAACCGCGCCAACTCTGTCATGATCAACCCCCTCGGTGAGACTTTGTTTAAGTGTAAGCCAGCTACGGGAACTCGCCTAGGGAAGCCATGTGGCGCTGTTGGGCTGGTCGAGGTGGTGTGCCAGGTAGTCGGCAAACTCGGCGCGGCTGATGGCGTGAGCTCCCAGGCTGTGCAAATGGTTGGTTGGCATCTGGCAGTCGATGAGGACGAAACCGGCCTGGCGCAGGTGGTTGACCAAAGTCACGAAGCCGACCTTGGAAGCGTTGTCGGCGCGGCTGAACATCGATTCACCGAAGAACAGCTGGCCCATGGCCAAGCCATACAGACCACCGACCAGCTCGCCGTCCTGGCGCACCTCCACCGAATGGGCGATGCCGCGTCGGTGCAGCTCGCAGTAGGCGGCACGCATGGTGTCGGTGATCCAGGTGCCGTCGGCGTAGTCACGTGGCGCGGCGCAGGCGGCGATCACTGCGGGGAAGTCTGTGTCGAAGCTGACCTGGTAACGGCCCTGGCGCATCAGCTTGGCCAGCGAGCGCGACACGTGCAGCTGGTCCGGGAGCAGCACCGTGCGCGGGTCGGGTGACCACCAGAGGATCGGCTGGCCGTCCTGATACCACGGGAAGCAGCCATGGCGATAGGCCTGCACCAGGCGCTCGGGGCTCAGGTCGCCGCCGGCAGCGAGCAGGCCGTTGGGGTCATGCAGGGCCTTTTCCAGAGGCGGGAAGGTCAGCGAGTCGCGGGTCAGCCAGGTGAGCATGGTCTATCGTGCGGTGGGGGAGGGGAGAGGGCAGCATGGCGCGGGTGAAAAGCAGGGTCAATCTCTTTGGCTTCTTCGCGGGCGCGCCCGCTCCCACAGGCCATGTGCAGGCTCTGAAGCCTGCGGGGTACCTGTGGGAGCGGGCCAGCCCGCGAAGAGGCCGGCACAGGTGATGAAAATAGGCAATTTCCTACACATTCATGAAACCGCAGGCACCATCCGCTACATTTGCTGTCACACCTGTGCAAAAACACAGCATAAGCCTTTGTCACAAAAGAAAATGCATGCTCAAATTGCAGCTATATGAAAGTCGCCCCCGGCCAAACTCCCATCTGGCGTGCCGCCATGGCGGCTGGCGGGCAGTAATGTTAAAAGTAGTGGTTCATTGGCCGCACCGTCGGCCGATCACTATTGGACGCGCAGCACGCGCAGGAATAGACGCGTTTTGAAGAAATCCACCGCAACTCCAGCTCCCTTGCCCGTCCCTCTGTGGCGGCAGCAGCTGCATTATCGCCTCAAGGAAGGTGCGTTGATCGCTGTCGGCGCCCTGTGCCTGTACCTGTGGATGGCGCTGCTGACCTACGATACGTCGGACCCGGGCTTCAGCCACACCAGCAACGTCGACCAGGTGCAGAACGCCGCCGGGCGTGCCGGTGCCTACTTCGCCGACATCCTGTTCATGGTGCTGGGGTACTTCGCCTACATCTTCCCGCTGCTGCTGGCGATAAAGACCTGGCAGATCTTCCGCGAACGCCACCAGCCCTGGGACTGGAGCGGCTGGCTGTTCTCCTGGCGGCTGATCGGCCTGGTGTTTCTGGTGCTGTCTGGTGCGGCGCTGGCCCATATCCATTTCCACCCGCCTGCGAGCATGCCGTTCTCCGCCGGTGGTGCATTGGGCGAGAGCCTCGGCGACCTGGCGCGCAACCTGCTGAACGTGCAGGGCAGCACGCTGATGTTCATTGCCCTGTTCCTGTTCGGCCTGACCGTGTTCACCGACCTGTCGTGGTTCAAGGTGATGGACCTGACCGGCAAGATCACCCTCGACCTGTTCGAGCTGGTGCAGGGCGCCGCCAACCGTTGGTGGGAAGCGCGCAACGAGCGCAAGCGCCTGGAGGCGCAGCTGCGTGAGGATGAACCGGTGGTCAAGGCCGCGCCAATGGCCGCCGACAAGCGCGAACCGGCCAAGCCGGCGCTGCGCGAGCGCATTTTCAAGCGTGAAGAAGCACCTGCCCAGCCGGTCGAACCACGTGAGCCAACCCTGTCGCGCGAGCCTGTGGTGCCACGCGAGTTGCCGGCACCTCGTGAGCCGGTAATCTCCCGCGAACCACCTGCCGCGGCCCCGATGATCGTGCCGCCGACACCCGTCAGGGTGCCGGAGCCGAGCAAGCGGGTGATGAAGGAGAAGCAGGCGCCGCTGTTCGTCGACAGCGCGGTGGAAGGCACCTTGCCGTCGATCTCCATCCTCGACCCGGCCGAACAGAAGAAGATCGAGTACTCGCCGGAATCCCTGGCCGGTGTCGGCCAGCTGCTGGAAATCAAACTCAAGGAATTCGGCGTGGAAGTGGCGGTGGACTCGATCCACCCGGGCCCGGTGATTACCCGTTACGAAATCCAGCCGGCCGCGGGCGTGAAGGTCAGCCGTATCGCCAACCTGGCCAAGGACCTGGCGCGTTCGCTGGCAGTGACCAGTGTGCGTGTGGTCGAGGTCATCCCCGGCAAGACCACCGTGGGTATCGAGATCCCCAACGAGAACCGGCAGATGGTGCGTTTCTCCGAAGTGCTGGCCACGCCGCAGTACGACGAGCAGAAATCGCCGGTCACCCTGGCCCTGGGCCACGACATCGGCGGCAAGCCGGTGATCACCGACCTGGCCAAGATGCCGCACCTGCTGGTGGCCGGTACTACCGGTTCCGGTAAGTCGGTGGGTGTGAACGCGATGATCCTGTCGATCCTGTTCAAGTCCAGCCCGGAAGACGCGCGGCTGATCATGATCGACCCGAAAATGCTCGAACTGTCGATCTACGAGGGCATCCCGCACCTGCTGTGCCCGGTGGTCACCGACATGAAGGACGCCGCCAACGCCTTGCGCTGGAGCGTGGCCGAGATGGAGCGGCGCTACAAGCTGATGGCGGCCATGGGCGTGCGTAACCTGGCCGGCTTCAACCGCAAGATCAAGGACGCCCAGGAAGCCGGCGAGATCATCCATGACCCGCTGTACCGCCGCGAGAGCATGGACGACGAGCCGCCTGCGCTGAAAACCCTGCCGACCATCGTGGTGGTGGTCGACGAATTCGCCGACATGATGATGATCGTCGGCAAGAAGGTCGAAGAGCTGATCGCCCGTATCGCCCAGAAGGCGCGGGCCGCCGGTATCCACCTGATCCTCGCTACCCAGCGCCCGTCCGTGGACGTGATTACCGGCCTGATCAAGGCCAACATCCCGACCCGCATGGCATTCCAGGTATCGAGCAAGATCGACTCGCGGACCATCATCGACCAGGGTGGTGCCGAGCAGCTGCTGGGCCACGGTGACATGCTGTACATGCCGCCGGGCACCAGCCTGCCGATTCGTGTGCACGGCGCGTTCGTCTCCGACGACGAGGTGCACCGCGTGGTCGAAGCGTGGAAGCTGCGCGGCGCTCCGGACTACAACGACGACATCCTCAACGGCGTCGAGGAGGCCGGCAGCGGTTTCGAAGGCGGCGGTGGTGGCGGCGATGGCGAAGATTCGGAAAGCGACGCCCTGTATGATGAGGCCGTGCAGTTCGTGCTGGAAAGCCGCCGCGCGTCCATCTCGGCCGTGCAGCGCAAACTGAAGATCGGCTACAACCGCGCCGCCCGCATGATCGAAGCCATGGAAATGGCCGGCGTGGTCACCCCCATGAACAGCAACGGCTCGCGGGAAGTGATAGCCCCGGGCGGCCCGCGCGACTGACGAACACCTTGCCGGGCGCCAACGGTGGCGCCCGGCCTTTTCAATGCTCGATGAGGACTCCCATGCGCGCGATTCGCATGCTGTTGGTTTCTGCCCTGGCCGCGGCTTCTGTGTCGGCCACCGTATCGGCTTATGCCGGTGAGCAAGACGTACAACGCCTGACCCAATTGCTGGAAAAGTCGCAGACCATCGAGGCCAACTTTTCCCAGCTGACCCTGGACGCTGGCGGCACCAGCCTGCAGGAAACCTCCGGCAAGATGACCGTCAAGCGCCCTGGCCTGTTCTACTGGCACACCGATGCGCCGCAGGAGCAGGTGGTGGTATCCGACGGCAAGAACGTCACCCTGTGGGACCCGGACCTGGAGCAGGCAACCATCAAGAAACTCGACCAGCGCCTGAACCAGACCCCGGCGCTGCTGCTGTCCGGTGACGTGTCGAAGATCAGCCAGAGCTTCGACATCAGCTCGAAGGAGCAGGGCGAAGTGATGGACTTCACCCTCAAGCCGAAGACCAAGGACACCCTGTTCGACTCGCTGCGCGTGTCGTTCCGCAAGGGCCTGATCAACGACATGCAACTGATCGACAGCGTCGGCCAGCGCACCAACATCCTGTTCAATGGCGTGAAAGCCAACCAGGCGGTGCCGGACAGCAAGTTCAAGTTCGACATCCCCAAAGGCGCGGACGTCATCAAGGAGTAACCAGAGCTCGCCATGGACCTGTTTCGAAGCGAACCCGTCGCCCAGCCCCTGGCTGCTCGTCTGCGCCCGTCCAACCTGGACGAGTACGTCGGCCAGGAGCACCTGCTGGCGCGCGGCAAACCGCTGCGCGAAGCGCTGGAGCAGGGTGCGCTGCACTCGATGATCTTCTGGGGGCCGCCGGGCGTGGGCAAGACCACCCTCGCGCGGCTGCTGGCGCAGTTCTGCGATGCGCACTTCGAAACGGTGTCGGCGGTATTGGCCGGGGTGAAGGAGATTCGCCAGGCGGTCGAGGTGGCCAAGCAGCAGGCTGGCCAGTACGGCCGCCGAACCATCCTGTTCGTCGACGAAGTGCACCGCTTCAACAAGTCGCAGCAGGATGCCTTCCTGCCCTATGTGGAAGACGGCACCCTGCTGTTCATTGGCGCCACCACCGAAAACCCGTCGTTCGAGCTGAACAACGCATTGTTGTCGCGGGCGCGGGTGTATGTGCTCAAGAGCCTGGACGAGGCGGCGCTGCGCAAGCTGGTCAACCGCGCGTTGACTGAAGAGCGCGGCCTGGGCAAGCGCAACCTGCGGGTTGGCGACGACGCCTTCAAGATGCTGATGGCCGCCGCCGACGGCGATGGCCGGCGCATGCTCAACTTCCTGGAAAACGCCTCGGACCTGGCCGAAGACGGCAGCGAGATCGATGTCGAGATGTTGCAGAGCCTGCTCGGCGACAGCCGCCGCCGCTTCGACAAGGGTGGCGAGGCGTTCTACGACCAGATTTCCGCGCTGCACAAGTCAGTGCGTGGCTCCAACCCCGATGGCGCCCTGTACTGGTTCGCGCGCATGCTCGATGGCGGCTGCGATCCGCTGTACATTGCCCGCCGCGTGGTGCGCATGGCCAGCGAAGACATCGGCAACGCCGACCCGCGCGCGCTCAGCCTGTGCCTGGCGGCCTGGGATGTGCAAGAGCGCCTGGGCAGCCCCGAGGGCGAACTGGCGGTAGCCCAGGCCATCACCTACCTTGCCTGTGCGCCGAAGAGCAACGCGGTGTACATGGGCTTCAAGACCGCCCTGCGCGAGGCCGCCGAGCATGGCTCGCTGGAAGTGCCGTTGCACCTGCGCAACGCCCCGACCAAGCTGATGAAGCAACTGGGCTACGGCGACGAGTACCGCTATGCCCACGATGAACCCGACGCCTATGCCGCCGGCGAAGACTACTTCCCCGAGGAACTCGAGCCGCGCCAGTACTACCAGCCGGTGCCCCGTGGCCTGGAACTGAAGATTGGCGAGAAGCTGCGCCACCTTGCCGACCTTGACCGCAACAGCCCCCGCCAACGGAGAAAGCCGTGATTGCACTGATTTCCGCCGTCAGCGCTGGCGGTATTGCCGGTACCTTGTTGCGCTTTGCCACCACCAACTGGGTGTCTGCCCACTGGCCACGGCACTTCTATCTCGGTACGCTGGCGGTCAACCTGGTTGGCTGCCTGCTGATCGGCCTGCTTTATGGTCTGTTCCTGCACAAGCCGATCGTGCCGGTCGAGCTGCGCGCCGGGCTGATCGTCGGCTTCCTCGGCGGCCTGACGACTTTTTCCTCCTTTTCGCTGGATACCGTACGCCTGCTGGAAAGCGGGCAAGTGCCCCTGGCTTTGGGCTATACCGGTATCAGTGTGGTGGGCGGGCTGCTCGCGACATGGGCCGGTCTGTCCCTGACCCGATTCTGAACCAACACCTACACATAACGAGAGAACGATATGCTCGATTCCAAACTGTTACGCGGCCAACTTCAGGAAGTGGCGGATCGCCTGGCCTCCCGTGGCTTCAGCCTGGATGTCGCGCGCATCGAATCACTGGAAGAGCGCCGCAAGGCGGTGCAGACCCGCACCGAGCAGCTGCAGGCCGAGCGTAACGCCCGTTCCAAGTCCATCGGCCAGGCCAAGGCCAAGGGCGAAGATATTGCGCCGCTGATGGCTGACGTCGAGCGCATGGCCAACGAACTGGCTGCCGGCAAGACCGAACTGGACGGCATCCAGGCCGAACTGGATGGCATCCTGCTGACCATCCCCAACCTGCCGGACGCCAGCGTACCGGTTGGTGCCAGCGAAGACGACAACGTCGAAGTGCGCCGTTGGGGTACGCCGAAGGCTTTCGACTTCGAAATCAAGGACCATGTCGCCCTCGGCGAAGTCAGCGGTGGCCTGGACTTCGAAGCTGCCGCCAAGCTGTCTGGCGCGCGTTTTGCCGTGCTGCGTGGTCCAGTTGCCCGCCTGCACCGCGCCCTGGCGCAGTTCATGATCAACCTGCACACCGGCGAGCACGGTTACGAGGAGCACTACACCCCGTACCTGGTCCAGGCCCCGGCCCTGCAGGGTACCGGCCAGCTGCCGAAGTTCGAGGAAGACCTGTTCAAGATCAGCCGCGAAGGCGAGGCCGACTTCTACCTGATCCCGACTGCCGAAGTGTCGCTGACCAACCTGGTGGCCGGTGAAATCCTCGATGCCAAGCAGCTGCCACTGAAGCTGGTTGCCCACACCCCGTGCTTCCGCAGCGAAGCCGGTGCTTCCGGCCGTGACACCCGCGGCATGATCCGCCAGCACCAGTTCGACAAGGTCGAGATGGTGCAGGTGGTCGAGCCGTCCAAGTCGATGGAAGCCCTGGAAGGCCTGACTGCCAACGCCGAGCGCGTGCTGCAGCTGCTGGAGCTGCCGTACCGCGTGCTGGCCCTGTGCACCGGCGACATGGGCTTTGGCGCGGTGAAGACCTACGACCTGGAAGTGTGGGTACCAAGCCAGGACAAGTACCGCGAAATCAGCTCGTGCTCCAACTGCGGCGATTTCCAGGCGCGCCGCATGCAGGCCCGCTGGCGCAACCCGGAAACCGGCAAGCCAGAGCTGGTGCATACCCTCAACGGCTCCGGCCTGGCCGTAGGCCGTACCTTGGTTGCCGTACTGGAAAACTACCAGCAGGCCGACGGTTCCATCCGTGTGCCGGAAGTGCTGAAGCCTTACATGGGCGGCGTCGAGGTCATCCGCTAAATGGATTACCTGCCGCTGTTCCACAAGCTGCAGGGCGGCCGCGTGCTGGTCGTTGGCGGTGGTGAGATCGCTTTGCGCAAAGCGCGCCTGCTGGCCGACGCCGGCGCCGCGCTGCGCGTGGTTGCACCGGATGTCGACGGCCAGTTGGCCGCGCTGGCCCGGGAAGGTGGCGGCGAGGTGCTGGTGCGCGGCTATCAGGCAGCCGACCTGGTCGGTTGCCGGCTGGTGATTGCGGCCACCGACGACCCGGGGCTCAATGCCCAGGTGTCGGCGGATGCCCAGGCACTCAGCCTGCCGGTCAACGTGGTGGATGCGCCGGCCCTGTGCACGGTGATCTTCCCGGCGATCGTCGACCGTTCGCCGTTGGTGGTTGCGGTGTCTAGTGGCGGTGATGCTCCGGTACTGGCGCGTTTGATTCGCGCCAAGCTGGAGGCCTGGATCCCGTCCGCCTACGGCGAACTGGCCGGCCTGGCCGCACGCTTCCGCGACAAGGTCAAGGCCTTGTACCCGGACGTTAACCAGCGCCGTGGCTTCTGGGAAACCGTGTTCCAGGGGCCGATTGCCGAGCGCCAGCTGGCCGGACAGGGCGCCGAGGCCGAGCGCCTGTTGCAGGCGATGGTCGACGGTGCACCGGTGCAGCAGGGCGGTGAGGTGTACCTGGTGGGGGCTGGCCCGGGCGATCCGGACTTGCTGACCTTCCGCGCCTTGCGCCTGATGCAGCAGGCCGACGTGGTGCTGTACGACCGCCTGGTGGCACCGGCGATTATCGAGATGTGCCGACGTGATGCCGAGCGTATCTACGTGGGCAAGCGTCGCGCCGACCATGCCGTGCCTCAGGACCAGATCAACCGCCTGCTGGTCGACCTGGCCCGGCAGGGCAAGCGTGTGCTGCGCCTGAAGGGCGGCGACCCGTTCATCTTCGGCCGGGGCGGCGAAGAGATCGAAGAGCTGGCCGAGCACGGCATCCCGTTCCAGGTGGTGCCGGGCATTACCGCAGCCAGCGGTTGTTCCGCCTATGGCGGGATTCCGCTGACTCACCGCGACTATGCCCAATCGGTGCGTTTCGTGACCGGGCACCTGAAGGATGGCACCAGCAATCTGCCGTGGCATGACCTGGTAGCGCCGGCGCAGACCCTGGTGTTCTACATGGGCTTGGTGGGGTTGCCGACCATCTGTGCCGAGCTGATTCGCCATGGCCGCGCGGCCAGTACCCCTGCGGCGCTGGTGCAGCAGGGGACTACGCGTAATCAGCGGGTGTTCACCGGCACCCTGGCAGACTTGCCGGACCTGGTGGCGCAGCATGAAGTGCATGCGCCGACCCTGGTGATTGTCGGGGAAGTGGTGCAGTTGCGTGACAAGCTGGCCTGGTTCGAAGGTTCGCAGAATAGCTGAAATCGTTGGGGCCGCTTTGCGGCCCAGCGCGAAAAAAAGACACCCCTCCAAGAGACAAAGACCCCCCTTAGGAAAAGCCCCTTGTCGCCA
>NZ_JBKGFP010000057.1:0-64651 GCF_046557535.1 Pseudomonas sp. S1(2024) | reverse complement strand
AGGCCGCTCCTACAGGAGGCAGCGATCCCCTGTAGGAGCGGCCTTGTGTCGCGATGGACTGCAAAGCAGCCCCAGCAATCTCAAGCCTGCCAAATCCCCTTGCCTGCCAACCGCTCCCGATCATGCGGCAGGTTGAAATCCTGCAGCGGCCCCTTGGGCACGATCCCGTTCGGGTTGATGGTCTTGTGGCTCATGTAGTAGTGCTTCTGGATATGCTCCATGTCCACTGTGCCCGCCACCCCCGGCCACTGGTACAGCTCACGCAGCCAGTTCGACAGGTTGTGATAGTCGCTCAGGCGGCGCAGGTTGCACTTGAAGTGCCCGTGGTACACGGCATCGAAGCGCACCAGGGTGGTGAACAGGCGCACATCGGCCTCGGTCAGGTACTCCCCGGCCAGGTAGCGGTTGCGGCTCAGCAAGTCTTCCAGGTAGTCCAGTTCGTTGAACACTTCGTCAAACGCAGCCTCGTAGGCTTCCTGCGTAGTGGCAAAGCCTGCGCGATATACGCCATTGTTCACCGCCGGGTAGATGCGCTCGTTCAGCGCCTCGATGGTCGGGCGCAGTGGCTCTGGGTACAGGTCCAGTGTATTGCCGGTCAGTTCATTGAACGCGCTGTTGAAGATGCGGATGATCTCCGACGACTCGTTGTTGATGATGCGTTTCTCTTTCTTGTCCCACAGCACCGGTACAGTCACGCGGCCGGTGTAGTGCGGGTCATCCTGGGTGTAGCGCTGGTGCAGGTACTGCAGCGCGTCGAGGTGGTCGCCGCTGGAGCCTTGCTGCTGGTCGAAAGTCCAGCCATGGTCCTGCATCAGCCAGCTGACCACCGACACGTCAATCAACGGCTCCAGGCCCTTGAGAGCACGGAAGATCAGGGTGCGGTGCGCCCAGGGGCAGGCCAGCGAGACGTACAGGTGGTAACGGCCAGCTTCGGGAGCGGGCAGCTGATTGCGGCGCTGGGCGTTTTCGCGTTTGAACGTGCCGTCTCTGCCGTTTTCATACCACTGGTCATGCCAGCGGCCGTCGATCAAAAGGCCCATGGTGAGCTCCTCGGAACAAAGTTGTTTGTCGTTGGAGCCCAGTCTAGGGAAAAACGTTCGAATAACTAGCGCAAAGACTGCACTCTTACTATCTACTTATTAGATTGGTTGCGTGCGCCCCAGTAACCGCGTGCCGTGGCGAAAGCCTGCTCACGGTCCTGGCCCAGGCCGCGCAGCGCTAGGGCGATGGTCGCGACCACAGCCATTTCACCGTAACTGTCCTCGGCCTCGCCGCGCCAGACCGCCAGCAATTGCTCCGGCTGCAGGCTTGGCGGCTTCACGTGGCGGCGTTCGCTCAGCGCTGGCCATTCCTCGTCCCAGGCTTCGCCGGCGGTGGTGCCGTATAGATGGCTGATGACATCGGGGTTGACCTCAATCTCGCCGCCATCCCCCTTGATTACCACGGCATGGTCGCCCAGCAGGCGGCTGGCCTCGCGGTGTACTGCCTGGTAGCCGGGGTGGAAGATGCTCTGCAGGCCACAACGCGCAGCCAGCGGGTTGAGCACCCGGGCCAGCGAATGGATGGGCGAACGCAGGCCCAGGGTGTTGCGCAGGTCGATCATGCGCTGCAACTGCGGGGCCCAGTCCTGCAGCGGGAAGAAGGCCAGGCGCTGCTGGTCCAGGGCCTGGCTGACGGCAGCCCAGTCACGGCACAACGGAATTTCCAGCAAGGACAGCAACTGCTCGGTGTACATGCGCCCGGCGGTATGCGCACCGCCACCGTGCATCAGGATGCGCACGCCATTGTTGGCCAGGCATTTGGCAGCCAGCAGGTACCAGGGTAGGTGGCGCTTCTTGCCGGCGTAGGTGGGCCAGTCCAGGTCCACGGCGATGCGCGGCGACTGCAAGTGGGCGCGCAGGGCCTCGGTGAAGCCGGCCAGTTCTTCGGCGCTTTCTTCCTTGTGCCGCAGCAGCATGAGGAAGGCACCGAGCTGGGCATCTTCGACCTTGCCTTCCAGCAGCAGGGTCATGGCCGTGCGGGCTTCTTCACGGGTCAGGCCACGCGCGCCGCGCTTGCCTTTGCCAAGAATGCGCACGAACTCGGCGAACGGGTGTTCGGCAGGGGTTTCCAGGGTAAGCGGGCGAGGTTCTGTCATATGCAGTTGGTCGGCTTGGGCAGGCCCGCCAGCTTGGCGGCCAGTTTGGCGGGAGTGCCGTTGAACAGGCGGTTGAGGTGCGGGCTGTTGCCCTTGTCCGGGCCCAGTTTGAGGGCCGTGTACTTGATCAGCGGGCGCGTGGCCGGGGACAGCTGGAATTCCTGGTAGAACTGGCGCAGCAGTTCGAGGATTTCCCAGTGGTCCGCCGTCAAAGGGATGCCCTCGCGCGCGGCCAAAGCCTCGGCGGCGGCATGCGACCAGTCTTGCAGGTCGACCAGGAAGCCGTCCTTGTCCAGGGCGATCGCCTGATCGCCAACGTTGAGGGTATTCATAGCCAGCTGTTGACCTTGTCGTAATGCAGCGACAGTTCGACGAACCCGGCGTAGTCCACGGCCTTGGCCAGCTCGTTGCCGACCGCGCGGGCCTGCACGTCTTCTTCCAGGGCGAACAGGCGCTGGGCCAGGCCGGCGGCTTGCAGCTGGCGGTGCGGTTCGCTGCCGCTGCACAGGGCATATACAGCATCGCCGCACAGCAGCAGGGCATCGTCGGTGCCGAGCAGGCGCAGGCAGCTGGCCAGGCGCTCGTCGCCAAACGGGGAGTGGGCAATAACATGCAGGGTCGTCATCAGAGCGTTACCACCTGGTCGAAACGGGCGATCAGTGCGGTCAGGGCCGCGTCGTCCAGCACTTGCACCGGCAGCGCCAGATTGTCGGCTGCCAGGCCGCGGCGAGTGAGGCTGTGGCTGCAGGCGAACAGGTCCTCGACGCCGAACATTGGCAGCGCCTGCAAGTTGGCGGCCAGGTTCTTCTGTTGCACGGCGGTGGGCTGCTGGTCCGCAGCGAGCTGGAACACGCCGTCATCGAGGAACAGCATGCCCAGCGGCAGATCGAACGCGCCGCCAGCCAGGGCGATGTCCAGTGCTTCACGGGCCGATGGGCCGTTCCACGGCGCCTGGCGGCTGATGATCAACAAGGATTTGGCCATTTCAGTCGCCTCCGAAGCAGACAAGGCGATCGGCAACTTGCGCCGCCTCATGCAACTGGCCAAGCCCCGACAGCTCCCAAGGCTTGGGCAGGTTCACGGCCGGGCGCTGGTAGCGGTTGGCCTCGGCCTCGTCGAGCACGCCACGGCGCAGGGCGGCGGCGATGCACACCACTGCGTCCAGCTGGTGGGCTGCAATGAAGGCGCGCCATTGGCCGGCAACATCCAGCTCGTCCTGGGGGGCGACCACGTTGGCCGAGGCACTGTGTACCCCGTCCTGGTAGAAGAACAGCCGGGCAATCTCATGCCCGCCGGCCAGCACCGCCTCGGCGTAGCGCAGGGCGCGCCGCGAGGAGGGCGCATGGGCCGGGGAGAACACCGCGATAGCGAATTTCATGGATAACTCATGCAAAAGGAATGGTGCCATGATAAAGCAAAAAAGCCCGCGCCCGCTTGTGCATGGCGGGGCGGGCTTTCTGTCTTGAACCAATCTGAAGGCCGGCGCTATCCCGGTAGGGGCAACTGCCTTGTGTTGTCTGTACTGGCCTCATCGCTGGCAAGCCAGGCTCCTACAGGGACTGCGCATGGCTTCAGATCAATGCGGTCGAGGTGGGAGCTGGCTTGCCTGCGATGGGCTGCGCAGCAGCCCCATGGCCCTGACAGTCGAACACCAGGCTCAAGCCTGTTCCTTGCTCTCCGGCAAGAACCAGTTCAACACCAGGGCACAGATACCCCCGGTAGCCACGCCCGACTCCAGCACATTGCGAATCGCCGCCGGCATGTGCGCCAGGAACTCCGGCACCTGCGCCACACCCAGGCCGAGGGCCAGGGATACAGCGATGATCAGCAGGGCACGACGGTCCAGGCGAGTGCTGGCCAGGATATTGATCCCCGAAGCCGCAACCGCCCCGAACATGACCATGGCCGCACCGCCCAGCACCGGCTCCGGCACCGCCTGGATCACCCCGGCAACGCTCGGGAACAGCCCCAGCAGCACCAGCATCACGGCAATCCACATGCCGATATGGCGGCTGGCGATCCCTGTCAGCTGAATCACGCCATTGTTCTGGGCAAAGATCGAGCTCGGGAAGGTGTTGAACAAACCGGCCAGCAGCGAGTTGGCCCCGTTGACCAGCACACCGCCCTTGATCCGCTGCATCCACACCGGCCCTTCGACGGGCTGGCGCGACACCTTGCTGGTGGCGGTGACGTCACCGATGGCTTCCAGCGAAGTTACCAGGTAGATCACGAGCATCGGGATGAACAGTGCCCAGGAGAAGCCCAGGCCGAAGTGCAGCGGCGTCGGCACCTGGAACAGCGCGGCTTCGTGCATGCCGGTGAAATTCAGGCGGCCCAGGTAGCCGGCCAGCGCATAACCGACCGCCAGGGCGATAATGATGGCGCAGCTGCGCATCCACACCACCGGGATGCGGTTGAGGATGACGATGATCGCCAGCACCACGCCCGACAGCAGCAGGTTCTCGCCATTGGCGAAGGTGCCATTGGCCATGGCGCCGAAGCCACCACCCATGCTGATCAGGCCGACCTTGATCAGGGTCAGGCCGATCATCAGCACCACGATGCCGGTTACCAGCGGGGTAATCAGGCGTTTGACGAAGGGCAGGATGCGCGACACGCCCATCTCGACGAACGAGCCGGCGATTACTACGCCAAAGATAGCTGCCATGACGCCTTCCACTGGGGTGCCTTGCTTGACCATGAGCGCTCCGCCGGCGATCAGCGGGCCGACGAAGTTGAAGCTGGTGCCCTGGACGATCAGCAGCCCGGCACCGAATGGCCCGAAGCGCTTGCACTGGACGAAAGTGGCGATACCCGAGATTACCAGTGACATGGAGACGATCAGGTTGGTATCTCGTGCCGAAACACCCAGAGCCTGGCAAATCAGCAGGCCAGGGGTGACGATCGGCACGATGATCGCCAATAGGTGCTGCAGTGCTGCCAGCAGGCCGATCAACAGCCGTGGCTTGTCCTCCAGACCAAGCACCAGTTCATTGGCAGGCGCCGCCGCGCCTGGGCTGTGTTCGTGTGAGCTCATTGCGAAAAGCTGCCCCGGAAGAAAAAAGGAGCGCATTCTACGGGGTGATGGCGAATTGGGGTAGAGAAAAGCACGATGGCGGCATGATCGACGACCATTCGCCCGGTTATCTGACTTTATGGTCAATTATTGGGCGCTTTTTCCCAGGAGTCGAACCTGTGGGAGCGGGCGTGCCCGCGAAGAATGCGACTCGGTGTATGGCACCGGCTTCGCCGGTGTTCGCGGGCTCGCCCGCTCCCACAAGGCTCCAGCTAAATCGATGAGTTGAGCGCCCACAAAAAAGCCCGCCGAAGCTGGCTTTCTCTTGCCGATATCAATCAGTCATCACGACCCATGATGCCAAACAGCTGCAGCAGGCTGACAAACAGGTTGTAGATCGACACATACAGGCTGATGGTCGCCATGATGTAGTTACGCTCGCCACCGTGAATGATCGCGCTGGTCTGGAACAGGATGCACACCGACGAGAACAGCACGAAGCCAGCGCTGATCGCCAGTTGCAGGCCGCTGATCTGGAAGAAGAAGCTGGCCACGACAGCACCCAGCAGGACAAAGAAGCCCGCAGTGATGAAGCCGCTGAGGAAGCTCATGTCCTTGCGGGTAATCAGCACATAAGCCGACAGGCCGCCGAACACCAGGGCAGTCATGGCAAATGCCGAGCTGACCACCTCGGCGCCACCGGCCATGCCCAGATAGCGGTTGAGGATAGGGCCGAGGATAAAGCCCATGAAGCCGGTGAGCGCGAAGGTGGATACCAGGCCCCAGGCCGAATCACGCAGTTTGTTGGTAAGGAAGAACAGCCCGTAGAAGCCGATCAGTACCACGAACACGTTCGGGTAGCCGACGCGCATCTGCTGGGCCACGAAGGCCATGACACCGCTGAAGGCGAGCGTGAGCGCCAGCAGGCTGTACGTGTTGCGCAGGACCTTGCTGATCTCCTGCTGCTCGACCTGCTGGCCGTGGTGTACGGCGTAATCCTGTTCGCGCATGGCGACACTCCTTGGTAAACCTGTGGTTTTCAAACGTTCAGATGCTAGGAGTCTATCAGAGCTCCCGCAACCCGCGACACAGAGAGTTTGACAGCTTGTTTCATTACGGTATTATGGCGGCCGCAAAACGAGCTGGAAGCGTGGCCGAGTGGTTTAAGGCAACGGTCTTGAAAACCGTCGATGGGCAACTATCCTAGAGTTCGAATCTCTACGCTTCCGCCATATTCAAAGCCCTGATTATTCAGGGCTTTTTGCGTTTTTGGGGTATAGAAAAACTACCCATGGGAACACCCTTTGGAATGGTTTGATTTGTCAGCGCTGACAATACTTTGCTACTTGGTGGGTTTCGCCAAGGCTCCAACTCGACGATAAACCCGCTCGGTAATGTCGCCCTTCGTGTGCCCCAGCAACACGCTGGCGTGGTCGACATCGGTGATTTCCGAGGCCGCTTTAGGGCGGATATCTCGGAACTGGAACTGGCTGATACGGCCGGCCAGGACCTGGTCACCGGCGGCAACTGCTTCCTTCACTGCGTCCTCCCTGGCATCGTCCCAGCGATGGCGGAGCATGGCGGCCGTGACCCGCTTGCCTGAATCGGTCAGAATGAGGTACGGGGAGCCGTGACTGGAGTTGCGCTCCAGAATCTTCCTGATCAGAGTGCCCAGGCCGCTTTCCACCCCATCCACTTCAAGCATGATGCGCAGCTTCTTGTAGGTCTTCTTCTGTTTCACGCCGAGGGCTTTGTCCTCGATGTCGTCCCGCCTCATCACCAGCACGTCTGCAGGACGCTGGCCTGTCAAACACGCCAAATCCATGGCAACCTTCAGTTCATCCACCGCTTTCGCGTAAACGGCCTTCCAGATTGCATCGTTTGCGTAGAAGTCGCGGGGTACTTCCTTGTTTTTGCGCACGCCCTGGCACGGGTTCTCTCGGCTTGTCAGCCCCATTCCCGAGCGATGTTGAAGATGTGGGAGAGGGTGGCGATCTCGCGGTTGGCTCGGACCTTTGCGCTTCGAGCGTCTCGGTACTGGGCAACCTGCGCCGGCGTGACGCCGTCGATGGGCGCTTTTTCGAAGTACGTCCGCAACTGGCGAATCTCAGCCAACTTGTCCTTCTGGGTGCGTGGCGCCTTCTTCGGGATGATGTCTCGCTCGTACCGATCAAAGATCGCACCCATGGTAAGCAGGTCCTTCGGTTTTTCCTTCGCCTCCAGCTCGGCCCACTTCAGTCGGGCCAGGCTCAAGTCGGTGCCCAGCGGTATAGGCTTCCCTGACTTGTCCAAGTAGAAATAACTGATCCATTCCTTGCCCGGGTTCTTTTTGCTCTTGCTGGTGCGCTTGCGTCGGTACATGCCTGGCGGCAGATCCCTGTTTTCCGTCTTCCTGGGGCGCATATCACCTTACCTTCGAAACATCGGGTGTCCACGCGGGGACGTTTGGCGGTGGAGGTGGCGTCAGTGTCACCACCTCAAGGGTTACGCTCAGCTTCATGCGGGCGTACTGGCGACCCACCAGGGGACGGCCGCCGCGGCTCTCGACGAAGTGCCAGCCGCGTTCGTTGAGCCAGCGGCGTTGCCAACCCCTGGCCTTGTAGCCGGTCAGGTCGGCCAGCTCTTCGTCCGAAAGGATCTCGGTTTCCATGGGATGGTCTCCACGCCGCCGGTGGCGGCAGGTTGGTGGTCAGGCCAGCAGCACGTCGCGCACGACTTCCCAGAGTCGGGCGGCGGGCCATTGGTAACGGTCGAAGTCGGTCTCCGGTTGCACGCCGTATCGGCAGGTGGAGTGGGCGCCGCGCGGGTATTCGTCTCGCTTCTGCATGATTGTGGCGACCCGGCCGTCGCCGCCTGGCTCGGTGCGGTGATAGTCATACGCGCCTGTCCGGTACTCGCCGCCGGCGTAGATCTGGTCAGTACCTTCGTGCACCATGTCGGCCCGCCCATCTGGCGTCCATGGTCGGCCGCCGCCCGCCTGGCGCTTACCCTCATGCAGGTACAGGACGAATTCACCTTCGGCTTGGCGAAGTGGTTCATAGCGGTGGTTGATCTGTTCGCCTACAAGCACCCGCGAGACGAAGCTGAAGCGGTGGTCGTGGATCGCCGAGTGCTCGAAGCAGCTGCGGCGGGGCAGTTGTGGGTGCCAAACGTGTAGGCGCTGTTCGCCTTGCAGCTGAACCTGGACGAAGCCCAGGCCGTGGAGCGTGATTTTGTCCGTCATCACGTCGTCGATGATCATGGCAATAGCTCTCCATGCCCGCGCATATCGGCAGGCTTGTGTGGTGGGCGGTGGGGCCAGATGTGGGATACTGGCGTTTTGACTTGAAAGGATGTGGATGTGAGGTGGTCTGACGCTCTTAGCATCGCCAGTTCGATTGCTACGCTTACTGGTGTCTCGCTCGCTGGGATGTCCAAGCTTGGTGGCTTCGCTGACGCTGGCGTGGTTGAAATCGGATTCAAGAGCGTGTCTGCGATTATTTGCGTGCTTCTTTCGATTGGAGTTCTGTACGGGGTCGTACAATGGTTTTCCAAGGCCCTGGCTGGCACCAAGACTGAGCATCACCCGTATATCTGGACTATCGGGCTGGCGCTTGCCGTATTCGTTTCTGCTGTTGCACTTGGGTTGCTCTATGCGCTCGCCTCTTTTTATTGGGATGTGCACTACTGACTGTCGACTATCAGCCCCTTCGGCACCTGGACGGTATCGCCGAGCTTGTGGTTGACGAGGCCCCGGCAGAACGCGACAAGAGCTGTTGGACCGTAACGCCATCCGGCATCGGCAGGTCCACCAGCGCAGCGGATATCCTCAGGAAGGCCAGGGATGTGCTGTGCGGCGCCATTGTGCTTATCGATCAACGGGCCGCCTACTGCCCAGTCTTCCCAAGGGTTGAACCGCTTGGTGTGCTCGATGGCTTGACCCTGGTAACGAGCGAACACGCGCCACGGCACGCCGTTGTAGCCCGGCGGTGCCAGCTGCAGGTCCAGGCCTTCAGCCTTGCCTACTGCCCAGCCCAAGGCCTCGCCGACCAGGTTGGATACCCTCACTTCGATCAGGGCGGTCATGGCCGCTGCTCCAGTGTTCTCGACCAATGCGGCTGCTGCGATTCGACTACCTCAGCTTGGCCGACCCCAGCGAACCAAATGCCGTCTGCTCTACCTGGCTCGTACTCGTACCACCACCAGTCGCCGCAGGCGTCCATCGCCAAGTAGTCCGCCCATTCAGGGGCCTGTTTCCAATCCGGTTTGCCCATTCGCGCATCATCTTGTTCATGCCGTCCAGATAGGCCGGGAACTCGCTGGCTGGCATTTCGGTCACCTTCACCAAGTCGCTCATATGCGCACCTCGCCGGTTGCTGCAAATCGCTGCAGTACCGGCAGCAAGGCCGCGACCTGTTCCCGGCTCAGGTGCATGCGAGTAGTCAGCAGCACCTGGTCAGGGATTGGGTAAGGCACCCATCCGTTTGCTGCTTTGGTGTCCACGCCGAAGGCGGCCGCCTGGCTGGCCATGATCTTCGGCTCAGCATCCTCGACGCCCAGCCAGATAGCCTCGGGCTCGACCAGGCTGCTGAGCTGTACGCTGCAGCGCGCTCCGTAAAGGTCGGAAAACTCGAGCAGGGCAAAGCCCCGGCCCGTCGTGCTCGGTACGATTTCCATGGGTTGGCCTTGGCCGCCATGTCGCGGCAGTTATCTAGCAGGGAGGGGCGGTGATGAGGCTGAGCTTGCATCGTCGGGTCCGTTGAGCCGAAAACCGCCGTAGCTGAATAGCTTTTAGATTATTATGGTAGATGGTAATTTATGCTTTAGTTTAAGCTGTATCGATTGAAAGAGAAGGATGTGATGGTCAAGTTTAACCATGATTGCTTTGTTACAGTGTCTGGAAAAAGAAGTGTCTACTCGGGCGCAGTCGTTTTTTCAGGGGACGAATTCAAAATAAACGTAGGGGGTTGGTACTGCGTAATTAAGTTCGAGATGGATGGCGGGGGGTCGCGTTATGTAACAAGTCTCGGAGCAGATCATGAATTAATCATTACTTTGTATAACCACTCTAATACTCTAGATGATTGTGTGTACAAGCCGTTCTCCATAGCAAATATGGGGGAGGATAAAATTTACATGACTTACACTACCAATCTGATTGACCCCAGTGATAAGGTGCGCGCCTTCCAATATACGCTGTGGATGGATGTTAAGTGATGTCCGTAGAAGACCTGCGTAATGAAAGGGAACAACCAGATCCCCCTCTGATCTCAAACGCTCCGGTTGAAGCTCTAGAAAGCGGTGCCTCTGGTGGCGGCAGTCCAAAAGTTGAGGCGGCCGGTCCAAGCGGAGGCGCAGTGACGGAAGGGGTGTATACTAAGATTATTGGGTCAGGAGAAAATGCAAAAGATACATTTGTATATATCGTCATAGTTTGGAGTTTTATAGTTGGCAGTGTAATAAGCTCCGCAATTTACGTGAAGAGCTATTTTGCCCCGATGGACTCCGGAGGGGATCTTGTTGCGCTTTTCAAAGACGTTTGGGGAATTTTTTTCCCAATTATAACGCTTGCTTTAGGGTATTCCTTCGGTAAGGGTCGTTGAGGAGGGGCTCATGCAGCCTCCAGTAACGCTCCTACAATGCGCTCCCCGGCCAGCGGCGGTACTGCATTACCAGCCAAGTGCATGGTCAGCCGGTGGTTGTCCGGGCGCAGGGTGTCGGCTGGGAACGACATCGCGGCTAAGGCCTCGTCGGCGCTGAGCATCCGCATGCGGTCGCCGTCGACTAGGCCCCAGCGGTCCAGGGTGGTGATGGTGCCGATCGGACGGTTGATGTCGCGGCCTGTGGTGCCGGAGCCCTTGCCGTAGTACGGCATGATGAAGCGGTCGCCGAAGTGCTGGCGGCCGTTGCGCACTCGCTCGAGGGTGGCCTGGGCCCGGCCTGGCTTCTCGATCTGTGACCAGCGCCCAGCGTCGAAGTCGAGGAAGCTGGCTGCCGGCACGTGTCGCTCCTGCGGCAGCTGCAGCATCAGCGGGGCCTTGCTGCGCGTCAGGACCATGAACAGGCGCACCCGGTGCTGCGGCACGCCGAGGTCGGCACAGTCCACGATATGCGGTGCTGCCTGATATCCCAGCGCCTGTACTGCCTGCAACCAGGCCGGGTAGAGCACCCAGTCGGTGAACTCCGGAACATTCTCGATCACCGCCGCTTGTGGCCGGTGGAACTCAAGGGCCGATACCGGCGCCCAGGCCGTCGAGCGCGAGACGTCGTGCTCCGGGTTGCCCGACTTCTTGCCGCGGGCCTTGGCGTGGCCCTGGCAGCAGGGCGAGGCAAGCAGGATGTCGTGTGCCGGCACCTGCTCCCAGCGTGCCTGGTGCAGGTCCTGGCATACGTGCTGCGTGTTGGGGTGGTTGGCCGCATGCCACTTCACGGCATCAGGCCAGTGATTCGCCGCCCAGAGAACCTGGACGCCTGCGGCGCGCGCGCCGGTGCTCCATCCGCCGAGGCCGGCGAACAGGTCGACTGCTGTGGTCATGGTGATTTCCGTGTTAGGCCTTGGCGATGATGTCGGCCTCTGCAATCTCGCAGAAGAACGAGCAGGAGGGGATTTTCTCGTTGCGGCGCACTGGTCCATCGCCGAGGTCGCGCAGGGAGAAGCGGACGTTGGTGGTTCGGTTGCGGAACAGGTAGGGGCGGGTGGCACAAATTACACAGGGGATTGAGAACATGATGATCCGCAAGCCTGCAGGTCGGCCGTTGGGAGATACCGAGTATCTGCTGGAGCAGTGGGGATGGTGGCGGCTGGATGGGGCAGGTCTGCCAATTTACGCTTCGCCGTCCTTCGCGCTGATGCAGCAGGCAGTACCGCAGCCTGCAGCGAGCAAGAACTATTGCATTACTGACGACTGGGCACTTGCCATCGACAATGCGGTAGCTCGGCTTGCTGCTCGCGATCAGCAAATGGGCGATATCATCTGGCTATACTACGGCGCAAAATGGCCAATGGTACGAGTTGGCAAGCACTATGGCCTCAGTGAAGGTAAGGCCCGAGAGCTAGCCAGAGCGGGCGCTGCTTGGGTCGATTGTGCGGTGAGTGAAATGCGACAGGTAGCCTAAGTATTTTTCTAATCTATTGACACTCCCAGTCTAGCAGGAAAGGAAATTAGACGTGGAAATGGAAAGTCCATCAGAAATTGTGGAAGTAATGAATGTCTTTCTAGGGAGCCTAAATTTTTCTCCCCCTGGTGCGCGATGGTCATTTCGCGCTGGCTCAAAGTATTACGGCGGTGGTGGGTTTGGGCTAGAACTCTATGTTGACTTAGATCGCAGAAATATTGCGGCGCTAAAGCTCCTCCGAAGTTCCTGTGGCGGAAAAATTGATGGTGCCGTGGACCAAGCAATCAAGGTTCTTCGGGGCTATTTCATTGAGCAGATCAACCATCTTGGTGGTGGTAATCTAATACTTGAAGCAGTCTCAAACCCTCAGAAAACCGTACTGGAGCGTGTCTCTGAGGAAATGGTCGTGAATTTTTCGGCAGATTTTGCTAGTTATCTAGACAGGAAGTTTAGTGAGTGCATTTATCTAATACCGATGACCGGACTGTCCTGCGTGGAGGAGATAAACGAGCCGTCGTTTGTTTGGTGGCCCTGGAACAAAGATCTTGGTGGGTTGGCAGATAAGTTTAATTTCCTACCTACCGAAGTGATTTCTGGGCAGTTCCCGCCTCTTCGCAATGACTTCAAAATCACCCCGCTTTTCAAGGATGATTCGTGGTTAGGCTGCTTTGCGACTCACGATACTTATGGGGAAGCTATGCTTCGGCGCATAGCAGGAGCACTGTTTCTTGGCCTTGAGCTAAAAAATTCTTTGCTGATTTCTGGTGCAAAGCAACCCGACGGCCTGTTTGTCCTTAGACAGGGCAGTTATAGTTTCAGCACAATTCCATCTCCATTGCCACATTTAATAGCGCCTGTTGTGGTAACGACCACTGCGGTGGATTTTGTCCGTAATGTACTGAGGGCAGCTTCGAGCGATAAGCGGCTGGCCGTTGCTTTAGAGTGCTGTGGTGCAGCTTGGAAGCAGTCTGAGAGAGATAGGTTTATGCAGTTGTGTGTCGCGTTCGATGCATTATTTGGCGTTAATGGTCGCGTCACTCAGAGCATAAAAGAGGGTGTTGAGAGGCATGCTAAAGATGTGGCGGAAGCAGAAGAAAGGTGTCGTTTACTTCTTCGTATGAGAAATGACCTGCTTCACGGAGAGGCTTTCGCATTGGCTCAATGTGCGGACTACTTGAAATACTACGAACGCTTTGGTGTTCGACCTTCTAGGGACCAAATTAGCTTGCTACGTGCTTGTGTTTGGAATCTGGCTATCGCCCCGATCTGAAATTCGGAAGGTGGACAGAAAACCTTTTCCGCGCGGAATAGTTATGGTTTTATAGCAGCGTGTGTTGCTGTGAACGCAGCGCGACGCTTTCTCGAACCCGGCTCTGAGCCGGGTTTTTTGTGCCCATTACAAACCCTGCCATAGTGCGGGGCATTTTCGTTTTCGGCCCTACGCCTGCTCCTCGCTCCTAGCGGATGCCGGTGACGTAGGAGCCGACCTAATTTGAGGAATGCAGATGAACAACGAGCATCAGGCGCTCGCTGATGTGCCCCTGTGGCTGTTGGTGCTGCTGAGTATGGCTGGCTTGTCCGGGGAGATGCTGCGCGCCTCGGGTGCTGATCTGAGCCTCCAGCAGATACTACAGCGAGTAGCTCTGCGTTTTTTGGCTTCCGGACTACTCGGTATGGCAACGCTGCTGCTTGCAATGGCTCTCTGGAGCAACCTTTATCTCGCCGTAGGTCTGGGAATCGTAATTGCAGTGATTGGCGCAGAGCAGGCGGCTTGTATACCCAGTTCCTAGCCAAGCGCGCTGGAGTCCAGAGCGAGAAGTGACTTGAGGTGCTGCATGATCGACCTGAAACTCGATATTGACAGTGTGTCCCTGGTTCGCGAAATCTCGGACATTCAGCGTAAGCAAATCCCCTATGCGCTGATGCTCGCGCAGACGCGCCTGGCCACCCAGCGGGTGAAGCCGGGCATGCTCAAGGTCATGGTGCAGCGCCTCGACCGGCCGACGCCCACCACCATGAAAAGCCCGTTTGCCCAGGCCGCGACCAAGCAGCGCGGGGCGAAAGTCTGGTTCAAGGATCAGTGGACCACCGGCATTCCGGCCGATGCCTACCTACAGCAGGCTGTCCAGGGTGGGCCGCGACCGCACAAGCGCTTCGAGAAATCGCTGATCGCGCAAGGCCTGACGAAGTCTGGGCAGTACGCGATCCCCAGTCCGGGCCTGCTCAACCAATACGGCAACGTCTCGCGCGGGGTGATGACCCGCATCCTGTCGGGGCTTGGCGCGGCTGAGGGTGGCCGTGGCTATCAGGCCAACGCCACCGGCAGCAAGCGCAGCCAGTGCAAGGGCAATGCCGAGCGTTACTTTGTCGGCGCGGTCGACGGCGAGGCGGGGATGTGGGAGCGCAAGGCCTCGGCCTTCGGTGAGGGCGTCAAGCCGGCGTTCATCTACTCCGACGGCGCCCCGCAGTACCGGACGATTTTCCCGTTCTTCAAGATCGGCGAGAACATCGTGCAGGCGCAATATCGCGCCGAGCTGACCACCGCCTTGCGCGATGCGCTGAGCACGGCGCGATAGGCTCGACCTGATCTGAAAGACCCCCGGCACCCCTGCCGGCGGGCACCCCACCCCCACCGCCCCCCGGCAACGGGTCCTCCCGGACCCACCGGGGCTAGGGGGTAATTCAGGCCCCGCCGTTTCGCTATGTATGACTCAAATTCGGAGGTTGGTTGTTGTTTAGTCCATGACAAATCCAACGATTACCCGACAGCCGTTCTGGCTGAACAAAAAACGCATGGCCGAAAGCCTCGGGATTTCGGTTCAAGCCTTTGACAAATGGGGCGTCGAGCCGGTCGCCAAGATCGGTCGCGAGTCGTTTTACGACGTTCGTTCGGTGGTGGCTAACCGCCTGCAGCACCAAAGCGGAAAGCAACAACTTGGCGGCGAGGACATTGACCCACTTGTCGAGCAGAAGCTTTTGCAGGAGCGCTTGCGCCTGACTCGCGAGCAAGCCGACGCCCAAGCCATGCGTAACGAGGTCAAGCGCCGCAACCTGGTGCCCGTCGAATTTGTCACCTTTGCCCTAAGCCGGATCACCAGTTTGATCGGCTCAAGGCTCCAACTTAACTGGCTTCATCCCATTCTTACAGGCACGAAAAAGCCCGCCGAGGCGAGCTCCTCGCTTGCTACTGAGCGCTAGCCGCAGCCTCTCAAGCCAAATTGCATTACTGACAACTGCGCGGAGATCGGATCCGTAGGCTGGAAAGCTTGAGGTCTGCACTGTATCTGTGGGAGCGGCATCAGCCGCGAACACCGGCGCAGCCGGAGGCATACACCGATTTGCATTCTTCGCGGGCATGCCCGCTCCCGCAGGTTTTATTGCAGGGTCAGTGGCTTCATGGCATCCGGTAATTGACGAATAGCTGCCTCTATCCGCTCGATCGGTGCCGCGAGTTCGTCCGCCTCCTTGTCCTTGCCCTCCCTTCTCAGGCGGTCACGCTCAAGGCGCAGGTTAAGCAAATTCTTCTGTAGTTTCAGGGCCGAGGTATTGAACGGATCCATGCTTTTCTCATGCTGTAGGCTTCCGTGCCGCTGTAGGAAAACTGGACCGTAGCAGTTCGAATTTGCTGGAGAAACTGATGTTTCATACAGGCAAATCCCACTACATAGATTCTTCCTACATTGCGCGGTAAAAGATCCTACAGTCAGCGTTTCAAATCATGTCTTTCAAACCCTCCTGAGCCCGCATGGTAGGTGGCGATGATAGGTGTTTGGCAATGCAGGCCCTCAAGGCGGATTGATCCAGAGGCTGCAGTGCTTTTCGAAACCTTATGTAGCAATTGCCGCCCCGCGCGCTACAGGTGGTCCGCATCCACCACCGCCTAGGTGAATGTCTGAGGCGCTTCCTGCGGCAAGTTGTTAAGCGGGTCGAAGTCATCCGCCGCTGTAGCGGCTGGCTGGGGCTGCTGTGCTGCAGCCGTGGTGATGTCCGCCGTCAGCAGGCCAGGTGGCAGCAGGGTACAGGCGAGCAGTGTACGGCTGAAACGGTGTGGCAGGGTGGTGGTCGAGTGGCGGGTAGACATCGGGCATCTGCGCCCATCCGCTTCGCCAAGAGCAGGTGCAGATGGTGCGCCCGCTCAATGGCTGCGTCTGGTGTCGCCGCCATGGCAATGACGAGTTGGCTGGTTGCCTGCGCAGAAGCTTCAGCGGTTGACCTGACGCGAGTCACCGATCAGAACCTGCTCCGTGCGCAGGATGCGCGCGTAATCCAGAGCCAGGTTGCTCAACGACAGTGCATGTACATCCTCCGCCGGCCAAAGCCGGCCTTGCAGGTCGTGCTGGTCAAAGGTGAAGCAGGCATCTTCCACCACCACCACATCGAAACCGAGATTGCCCGCCGAGCGTGCGGTGGATTCCACGGAGTTGTTGGTAATCACCCCGGCGATGACCAGTGCGTTGATGCTGCGCGCATGCAGCCAGCGCTCCAGGCCGGAGTTGGCGAAGGCATCGGGCACATGTTTGTCGAACACGGTTTCGCTGGCCAGTGGGGTAAATGCGGGCTGGAATTCGCAACCGGACTGGCCCGGCCAGAACACCGAGTCTACCGAGCGGGACAGGTGGCGCACATGGATCACCGGGCGTCCTGACCGACGCCACGCAGCCAGCAGATCGCCTATACACAGTTCGGCCTCAGGGTTGTTGCGCCGGCCCAGGCGCGGGTGGTGGATACCAATCTGAAGGTCGATCAACAACAAGGCAGCGTTGGTCGCGAAAGCGGTCATGAAGGGATGGCACTCCTGGCAGGTTCGAGCGCTTGACCCTAGCACAGCGTGGATGACTGCAAAAATTGCTGTCACGCGTAAGGACCAGATGCGCCGCTCTTGTGGGAGATGGCCCAGCCCTTTGGGCTGCGCTGTCGCGTAGATAACTGAAATTGCAAGCAATCCGCGTACCGGTGGGAGCGGCTTTAGCCGCGAAGAATCCAACGCGGTGCATGGCACCGGCTGCGCCGGTGTTCGCGGCTGAAGCCGCTCCCACAGGGCCCCTGCTAATTCAATGAGTAATGTGCAGTTCTATGGGAGCGGCGCCTTGTGTCGCGAAAGGGGCGCGCAGCGGCCCCAGGTTTTCGATGCATCCCTCAAGATTGCCGGGGCCGCCCTGCGGCCCTTTCGCGAAGCAAGGCCGCTCCCACAAAAGAACCGGTGCCTCACATCTGATCCGCTTTTTTTCCATAAAGCTGAATCTGTAACGGTATCAGCCCAAGCCCGACAATATGCCCATTCCCGCATCACACTTGTAGAGGTTCCAATGGGCAAGCTCGCGCTATTCCTGGGTGGTTTTCTGCTGCTGACCATTCTGATCGGTATCCTTGGCACCATTCCGCCAAGCTGACGTTCACCACACCTATCCCTCGCGGCCTGCCTGTCCTTCGGGCGGGCCCATTCCTCTTCATTGTTGGCCGATTCACCCTACCGATTTGTACGATAAGTCATTCTTTGCACTGGGAAAACTGTCCACAAAAAACGTGGGTAGGTCTGTGGATAAAGTTCTGCAAGCCAAGCCCGCGGCGGGCTCTGTTAAATTGAGCAGAAATTGAACAGCCGTTTCAGGGCGTTGTTTCAGTAGGCCAGGCCGGTGCGGCGCAGGGCTGCCAGCAGGTCGCGTACCCGCGCCGGCAGCTCGCCGGCGGGGTACACGGCATGCATCTGCGGGTCCTGGCCGTTGCTGGAGGTCAGGCGGTACTGCGGGCATACCCGCACCAGCCGCCCGGCCTTGACCTGTGCTTCGCCGACCCAGGCGGCCAGGCGGGCGATACCGGCGCCGGCCAAGGTGCTGTGGTACACCGCGTCACCTGAGTCCAGGCGCAGCCTGGGCCTGGGGCGCAGGCTGGTGATCTGGCCGTCGCGGCAGAAGTGCCAGGCCTTGAGGATGCGCGGGGCAGTGTGCAGGATCAGCGCGTGGCCCTCGAGGTCCTCGGGTTGTTGTGGCGTGCCGGCCAGTGCCAGGTATTCAGGGCTTGCATACAGGTGACGCTGGTAATCCCACAGCGGGTAGCCGATCAGCTCGCTCGACTGTGGGAAGGCACCGCGCACCACGAAGTCGAACTTGCCTTGCAGCGGGTCCAGGGCCCCGTCGCTGTACTGCACGTCCAGGGTTACCTGGGGGTGGCAGCGGGAAAACTCGGCAAGTACCTGGGGCAGGACATGTTCGCCCAGTACCTGCGGCACGGCGAAGCGGATCCAGCCTTGTGCACTGCCGCTGAGCGCGGCCAGTTCGTCGGCGGCATCACGTTGCACATCCAGCAAGCGTTCGGCGTGTGGCAGCAGGCGCTCGCCGGCTTCGGTCAGGGTCACGGCATTGGCGTTGCGGTTGAGCAGTTTGCTCCCGGCGTTGTTTTCCAGGGTTTGTACCGCGCGGGTTACCGCGCTGGGGGAGCGCCCCAGGGCGCGGGCGGCGGCGACGAAGCTGCGCTTGTGCGCCACGCTGACGAACGCCTGGATTTCCCGCAGCATGTCCAATGCCATTGCCTGCTCCTCGTTGCAGTTTTCGCAATATGGCATTTCAACACAAGCGCGGCACTTTGATTAGCCTTGCAGGCGTCTTCACTGCCTGGAACCGCGTCATGATGGATATCGCTGTGCTTTCCGTGTTCGCCTTCGCCGCTGGGCTGATCGACGCCGCCGTGGGTGGCGGTGGGCTGATCCAGATCCCGGCCTTGTTCAACGTGCTGCCCACCGCGCAACCGGCGGCATTGCTCGGAAGCAACAAGCTGGCGTCGGTGTGTGGCACGGCCTTCGCTGCGCGTTCGTTCATCCGCAGGGTGACGCTGGACTGGGGGTTGATCGTGCCGGCAGCGCTCAGTGCGTTCGTAATGTCGTTCGCCGGTGCCGCCACGGTGTCGCTGGTGCCGCCCAGCGTGATGCGCCCGGCGGTGCTGGTGCTGATCGTGCTGATGGCCATCTACACCTTCTGCAAGAAGGACTTCGGCACGCTGCACAAACCCACAAGGATCGGCCGCAAGGAGCAGTGCCTGGCGGTGCTGATCGGTGGCGCGATCGGTTTTTACGACGGCCTGTTCGGGCCGGGTACTGGCAGCTTCCTGATCTTCCTGTTCATCCGCTTCTTCGCTTTGGACTTTCTGCACGCCTCGGCATCGGCCAAGGTGGTGAACATCGCTACCAACCTGGCGGCTCTGGTGTTCTTCGTGCCATCAGGCAATGTGCTGTACGCCATCGCCTTGCCCATGGCGGTGTGCAACATCCTCGGCGCGCTGACCGGTACCTGGCTGGCGGTGCGCAAGGGCGCGGGCTTTGTGCGTGGGTTGTTCCTGGTGCTCTTGTGCGTGCTGATCGCCAAGTTGACGTGGGACCTGCTGGGTGGCTAGCTCACATCGCCTGGCGTTGTGGCTCGGCCTGTTCGACGCGATTGCGGCCATGGGCCTTGGCGCGGTACAGCGCTTGGTCGGCGCGTGCCAGCAGTTCATCGAGGGTGGGGGCCGGCATGTCGGCGGCACAACCGGCCAGGCCGATACTGACGGTAATCTGCAGGGACTGGCCGGCCTGCATCACATGCAGGTCCTGCACCGCACGGCGCAGGCGCTCGGCAGTGAACTTGGCCCGATCTGGCGCCAGGCCCGGTAGGACCACGACAAATTCCTCGCCGCCCAGGCGAGCGAACAGTTCACCATCGTGCAACTGGTCCTGCAGGGTGCTGGCGAACTGGCGCAGCACCTGATCACCGACCGCATGGCCATGGACATCATTGATCGACTTGAAGTGGTCGATGTCCAGCATCATCAGGGTCAGCGGCAGCGCCTGGGCGTGTTGCTGGCGGCTTTCCAGCAGCGCGTTGGCGCGGCGGGTGAAGGCGCTGCGGGTGAGCACACCGGTGAGGTGGTCGATGCTGGCCTGATGCGCCAGGCGGGCCATCAGGCTGCGGTTTGCCTGGCTGACGCAGGCCACCACCAGCGGCCCGAGCACCAGCATGGCGATGCCCAGGCGCGCCGACATCAGTGTGGTCACTCCGGGCTCGCTTTGCGGCACGCTGAAATGCATGAGGTTTTGCGCCACCGCCACGATCAGCGTGCTGCCAGCGGTGAGTGTCAGCAGAGAAACCAGGAACGGTGAGTAAGTCCAGGCGCACCACAGCAGCGCGGCAATCGGGAAGGCAATGGCCCCGGGGCCGCCGAAGGCAATGCTGAACGCCAGCGAGGCCAGCAGCACCAGCAACGGCGCCAGGCGGATGGCCTGGGCGCCACCGCGCACCAGCGCTCGTGCCGAAGGGGCTGTCAGCAGCACTGGCAGCACCAGCACGCTGGTCGAGAACTGTTCACTGAACCAGGCCAGCCAGGTGGCGCGCAACGACTGTTCGAACCACGGCGCGGCCACTGCCGCCGCCATGCTGGCAGCCACTATTGCCCCGGCGGCACTGGCGCCGAACACGCTGAGGACGCCGTGGGGAGTACGCATCCGTCGGTGCAGGCGTGGCAAGCGCGAGAGCATCAGCCAGAGGGTGACCACCACGCCCAGGTTGCACAGGTTGAACCACAGGGCAGGCACCCAGGCGCTGCCGCACAGCAGGTCGGCGCCGACCATGGCCAGCCAGACCAGGGTAAAGCCCGTCAGCGTGGCTTGGCGGGGGTAGCGCAGTAGCACCCCAGCCAGGACCGCATTGACCGGCCAGAACAGCGACAGGGATTCGATCGGGCGGGCCAGGATGCCGCCCAGGGTCAGGGCGAAGGTCAGGCCGAGTAGAACGACGTAGTGCAACAAGCGCGATTGGGCTGGAAAAACCATGGGCTCGACCGGCAAGGCGGGAACGAAATCCAGGACAACGGCTTGAAGCACCTGGGGCAATTGCGCATAAGTGTGTTTCGTCAGGGGACTTGATGTCAATCTGCCGCGATCGGTCGAGATAATGCCAAATTGCCTTCATTCCTGGCCAAACCCTACAGCCCAAAGAACCACGGCACCATCAACACGGTCACCAGCATCACCAGTATGGTGAACGGCACGCCAACTTTGACAAAGTCAGCGAAGCGGTATTGCCCCGGGCCAAGTACCAGGGTGTTCACCGGCGATGACACCGGCGTCATGAAGGCCGCCGAGGCAGCCAGCGCCACGGTCATGGCAAACGGGTAGGGCGACATGCCCAGCTGCGTGGCGGTGCTGACAGCCACGGGTGCCATCAGTACCGCAGTGGCCGTGTTGGAGATGAACAGGCCGATCACCGCCGTGACCGCGAACAGGCAGGCGAGGATGGCGCTGGGGCCGGCACCGCCCAGCACGCTGACCAGGCCGCCCACTGCCAGGTCGATGCCGCCGGTTTTCTGCAGTGCCTGGGCAAAGGGCAGCATACCGACGATCAGCACCAGGCTTTGCCAGTGGATGGCCCGGTAGGCGCTGTTCATGTCGATGCAGCGGCCTGCGCCCATCAGCAGGCAGCCGATCAGCGCGGCAATGACATTGGGGACCGCGCCGCTGACCATCAGCCCGACCATCACCGCCAGGCTCAGCAACGCCTGTGGTGCGCGGGTGCGGGCGGGCGCGACCAGGTCGATTTCTGCGGGCAGGCTCAGTACCAGGAAGTCCTTGGGCTTGCTTTGCAACTGGCGCACGGCTTTCCACGGGCCGACTACCAGCAGGGTGTCGCCCAGGCGCAGCTTTTCTTCCACCAGCTGTTCTTCGATCGCCACCTGCTCGCGGCGCAAGCCGACAACGTTGAGGTCGAAGCGAGTGCGAAAGGCCAGTTCGAGGATGCTCTTGCCGAGCAGTTTCGAACCTGGTGGCAGCAATACCTCGGCCATGCCCAGCTCCTGGGACTGGTCAATGAAGTAGGCGGCCTTGAAGTGCAGCGGCTCCAGCTGCATGGTCTGGCACAGGCTGCGCAGGTCGTCGCGGTTGGCGAACAGGTCGAGCAGCAGCACATCGCCCTGGTGCAGCACGGTGCTGGAGTCGGCGGCGATCACCCGCGTGGTGAACTTGTGCTGGCGCTCGATACCGATCACGTTGGCGCCATGCCGGGTGCGCAGCTCCAGCTCGCCCAGGGTATGACCGATCAGCGGTGAATGGGGGCGGATGCGCAGGCGCCGTTCACGGCCATTGAGCTTGTAGTCCAGCACCAGGTCCAGCAGGGTGCGGCGGCTTTCCACGCGGCCGTCCTTGCGCACTTCGCCATTCAGCCAGTGCCGGGTCAGCAGCATGTAGCCGATGCCCAGCACCAGCACCACCAGGCCGAACGGGGTGAAGCTGAAGAAGCTGAAGCCCGCTTCGCCATGGCGTACCAGTTCGCTGTGCACCACCACGTTGGGCGGTGTGGCCACCAGGCTGAGCATGCCGCTGATCAGGCCGGCGAAAGCCAGCGGCATCATCAGGCGGGCGGGCGAAAGCTGCAGGCGTGCAGCGATGCTCAGCACCACCGGAATGAAAATGGCCACCACGCCGGTGGAGCTCATCATCGAACCCAGCCCCGCCACGGCTACCATCAGCAACACCAGCAGGCGCGCCTCGCTGTTGCCGGCCCGCTCGCTCATCCATTCGCCGATACGGTAGGCAATGCCGGTGCGCACCAGGCCTTCACCGATCACGAACAAGGCGGCGATCAACACCACGTTGGGGTCACTGAAACCGGCCAGCGCCTGCTCCACGGTGAGGATGCCCGACAGCGGCAGGGCGAGGATCACCAGCAGCGCGACCACGTCCATGCGCGGACGGTTGATGACGAACAGGGTGATGACGATGGCCAGCAGGCCAAGGACCCATAGCAGCTCTTGGTTCATGGGGAGGGGGTGTTCCTTCACACGGGGGCACGATAGACAGTAGCAGCCAGTGTGCCGGATTGTGCTGAAGGGGGTGTTGATGTACTGCAGGGTTTAAAACAAAAGGGGCCGCATTGCGGCCCCTTTGTCACTGGAATCAGTGGCGGTGACGGTGGTGCTTGCCGTTGTTGTCGCCCAGGTGGTTGCCGATGGCACCACCGGCCGCACCACCCAGGCCGGCACCCACGGTGGAGCCGGTCTTGCCGCCCACCGCGCCGCCCAGCAGCGAACCGCCCGCCGAGCCCAGGCCACCGCCAATGGCGGCTTCGGTACGGTTGCCCTTGCGTGCACCTACCGCACTGCCGGCTGCGCCGCCGAGGCCGGCGCCGATGGCCGCCCCCGTTTTGCCGCCGATCTGTTGACCGACAACGTTACCCAGAACACCACCCAGGCCACCGCCAATGGCGGCGGTACCGTCACCGGCGAAAGCGCCCTGGCACAGCAGCAGGCCGAGGGCAAGGGAAGGCAGAGTCAGACGCATGATACGAACCTCAAAGGAATCATCAGGTTAAGGTGCCGCGCAATGGGCGGCGGGCCAGGGTTGAAAAAGACGTTTCAGCGGTAGTAGCGGTCACCACGATATCGACGATAGTCGTCATCATCGTCGTCGCGGTCATGCCGATGGTGGTGGCGATGGTCACGGTCACGGTCACGCCAGCCATCGTCGTCGTCATGGTAGCGATGGCTATGGCACCCGGCAGTCAGCAGGACAACAGCAATCAGCGAAAGGCTTGCAAGACGGGTCATCACGATATAGGTCCTTGATCCGCAAAGGTTTACGGCACACCCCCTGAGACTGGAAAGGATCCATTTTGTTTCGCTGGCAGGCAAAAATTTGTCGTGCCAGCGATGAGCGGCATGCCTTGCCTGCGATAGTCACCGGCGCGCGACAATTCACTCGCGATGCTTGCCAGTGCTAGAGTCGCCTTCTTTTTTACCCTGAGGATGGAACATGCGTGCGATTCTGCCGATGGCCGCGGCGCTGATGCTGGTCGGTTGTGCTTCTGCGACCATGGAAACGGCCCGAGGCGGCAAGCCGACCGCGCAGCTCGACTCGCACAAGGCGCCAGAGCTGGTGGCCCAGTGCATCCAGTTCAGCTGGCAGGAAGAGAAGGTATTCGGCGACGACGCCAGTGGTTATCTGGAACCACGCAAGCAAGGTGGCTTCACCGTGTATACCCGTGAGGCCGAGGCGTTCGTGGACGTGTACCCGCAGGTGGGTGGGGCGCGGGTGGATTACTACGCGCAGAAGAACGACGGTGTGGCCCTGCAGCGCCGGGCGGCGGCGGCGACCTGCCTGTAGCTGCTGGCGACTTCACATGGCTGGTTGACTTGGCAGGGGCTCTGTGGGGTCGGGTGGGAGCGGGCGCGCCCGCTCCCACAGTGACCGCGCCAGCTTTACAATTTTTAGCAAGGCAGTCCTGTCGCAGGGAGATTGGTGGGGGCTAGCATGAGCCCCCACGAATCAAGGAAGACACCATGGACCGCTCACTGCAACTCAACCGCGCCAGCTGGGATGAACGTGCCCCGCTGCACGCTGCTTCCAGCGACTACGAAGTCGAACGGCTCGTCCAGCATCCCGAACACCTTTCCGAAACCGTACGCTTCGACCTGCCATTGCTTGGCAATATCGACGGGTTCAACGCCGTCCACCTGCAGTGCCACATCGGTACCGATACCCTCTCGCTGGCGCGCCTTGGTGCCAAGGTCTGTGGCCTGGACTATTCCGCGGCTTCGCTGGCCGAGGCGCGTGCGTTGGCCCAGCGCTGTGCGGCACCCATCGCGTATGTCGAGTCCGACGTCTACGCCGCCGACAAGGTGTTGCCGGCCGGCACGTTCGACCTGGTCTACACCGGCATCGGCGCGCTCTGCTGGCTGCCTCGCATCGAGCCGTGGGCGCGTACTGTCGCGGCCCTGCTGAAGCCGGGTGGGCGGTTGTTCCTGCGCGACGGGCACCCGATGCTGATGGCAGTCAACGAAGACCACCAGGACCGCCTGCAACTCGAATACCCGTATTTCGAACACGAAGAGCCGACGGTGTGGCACAACGACCAAACCTACGTCGAAACCGAGCAGCGCCTTTCCCACACCGAAACCCACGAGTGGAACCACGGCCTGGGCGAGGTGATCAGCGCCTTGCTGGCCCACGGCCTGCAACTGACCGCCCTGGTCGAGCACCAGAGCATCCCCTGGGAGGCGCTGCCGGGGCAGATGGTCAAGGGCGACGACGGTGAATATCGCCTGCGCGAGCAGCCCGCACGCCTGCCCCTGAGCTACACCCTGGTTGCAGTAAAAGCCTGATCAGGACAGGTAGCCACCGTCGACATTGAGTGCGGTACCGGTGGTGTAGCTGGAGGCATCGCTGGCCAGGTACAACACGGCACCGGCCATTTCCTTGGGGTCGGCCACGCGCTTGAGCGGGATCTGCTGCAGCGCGGCATTGAGGATGGCGTCGTTCTTCACCAGTGCCGAGGCGAACTTGGTGTCGGTCAGGCCTGGCAGCAGGGCGTTGCAGCGGATCCCGAACTGCGCGCACTCCTTGGCGAAGACCTTGGTCATGTTGATGACTGCCGCCTTGGTCACCGAGTAGATGCCCTGGAACAGGCCGGGTGAAACCCCGTTGATAGACGCCACGTTGATGATGCTGCCGCCACCATGCTCGCGCATCAGCTTGCCGGCCTCGACCGACATGAAGAAGTAGCCCCGGATGTTCACGTCCACGGTCTTCTGGAAAGCACCCGGGTCGGTATCCAGTACGTTGCAGAACTGTGGGTTGGTAGCGGCGTTGTTGACCAGGATGTCCAGCTGCCCGAATTGTTCGCGGATGCCGGCAAATACCTGCTGGATCTGCTCCAGTTCACCGATGTGGCAGGCTACCGCCGTTGCCTTGCCACCGGCGGCGATGATGGCGTCAGCCACCTGCTGGCAACCGTCGAGCTTGCGGCTGGACACGATCACATGGGCACCTTGCTGGGCCAACAGGTGGGCGATGGCCTCGCCGATACCACGGCTGGCGCCGGAAACGAAGGCAATCTTGCCGTCGAGGTCGAACAGGTGGGTCTTGGACATGCTGTTTTCCTTGTTATCCGTCGTCGAGGTCGGGGCTCAGAGGCTGGACTTGGCGATGACCTGCAAGGTCATCTGCTCCAGCAAGCGGTTCATGTGGATGAACTGGGCAAAGCGCTTGTCCTGGGTCTGGCCGTGGTAATAGCGGTAGTAGATCTGCTGGACGATGCCGGCCAGGCGGAACAGGCCATAGCAATAGTAGTAATCGAAGTTGTCCAGGCGGATGCCGGCGCGCTCGGCGTAGTAATCGACGAACTGGCGGCGGGTGAGCATGCCCGGTGCGTTGCTCGGCTGGCGACGCATCAGCTGCACTGGCGCCGGGTCGTCGGCCTCGATCCAGTAGGCCAGGCTGTTGCCCAGGTCCATCAGCGGGTCGCCCAGGGTGGCCATTTCCCAGTCCAGCACACCGATGATGCGCATGGGGTTGTCGGCATCGAGGATCACGTTGTCGAAACGGTAGTCGTTGTGCACGATGCCGGGTCGCGGGTGGTCGGCGGGCATTTTTTCGTGCAGCCAGGCAGTCACCTGTTCCCAGCGAGGGGCGTCGGGCGTCAGGGCCTTTTCATAGCGGCTGGTCCAGCCCTCGATCTGGCGCTGCACATAGCCTTCCGGTTTGCCCAGGTCGGCCAGGCCGCAGGCGTTGTAGTCCACCTGGTGCAGTTCCACCAGGCGGTCGATGAAGCTCTTGCACAGGGCCTCGGTGCGGTTGGCGTCGAGGCCCAGCTCGGCCGGGATGTCCGAGCGCAGGATAACGCCCTTGACCCGCTCCATCACATAGAACTCTCCGCCGATCAGGCTGCTGTCGGTGCAGTGCACATAGGCCTTGGGGCAGTAGGGGAAGCCGCTGTTCAGCTGGTTGAGGATGCGAAACTCGCGGCCCATGTCGTGGGCCGACTTGGCCTTCTGCCCGAACGGTGGGCGGCGCAGCACGAAGTCGCGGCCCGGGTAGCTGAGCAGATACGTGAGGTTGGAGGCGCCGCCAGGGAACTGGCTGATGCTCGGCAGGCCATCCAGGCCGGGGATGTTTGCCTTGAGGTAAGGGGCGATGACAGCCGCGTCGAGTTCTTCGCCGGGGCGTACCTGGGTGGACTGGTCGGTGAGCGTCATGCGTTTTCCTTATTCTCGATCGCAAGGACTATTGGCTAATCTAATGGTCCGCCGGGGATGGGACAAGCGTGCCAGATGCCATATAGGTGAGGGTGTTGCTGTTTGATCAACTGCCTTGATAGAGCTCACTTGTTTTTGTGGAAGTGCCCACAAGCCAGGCGGCCTTGTGCGGGCTGTTGGGCACGGGCAAAAAAAAACCGAAGCCGGTCAGGCTTCGGTTTTTCGATCATCCGCTATTTCCAACCCTCAGGACGGGAACAGCTCGCTGAGCTTCATCGACAGCATCATGTCGCCTTCAACGCGCAGCTTGCCGCCCATGAATGCCTGCGTGCCGTCGGTTTCGCCGCTGACGATACCCTTCAGGGTTTCGCTATCCATCACCAGGGTGCAGTTGGCATCTGGGTTTTCGCCTTCCTGCAGGTCGCAGGTGCCGTCCTTGACGATCAGCGCGTAGTGCTTGTCTTCGTCGGTGATGTTGAAGCCGAACACCAGGTCCAGGCCGGCGGCAGCGGATGGGTTGAACTTCTCTTGCATCTTTTTGACGGCATCAGCTACGGAGGTCATGGCGCATTCCTTATAGAGTGATTTACACGTCCCCGCAGGGACACAACAAGCCGGGCTCATCGATAGGTGACAAGCTCCGGCGCCCTCAACAGCTGCACATGGGCCTGGCTGTTGAAGGAAGCCAGTGCCACGTCGCGGCCGCGGAACTTCAGCTGGCTGAGCGACGTGTTGATGATCTGCCAGTTCAGCGCGAACGCCTGTCCGGGGGTAATACGGGTAACCAGGTGGAGCAGGGCGGCAATGGTACCGCCCGAGGTGAAGATGGCGATATTGTCACCGCTACCGGCAGCATCCAGTACGCGCTGCAGGCCGCCTTGCACGCGGGCGGTGAACGCCTGCCAGGTCTCCAGGTCATCGTCGGCATGTTCGCCATCGTGCCAGCGCTGCACCACCAGTGCGAACAGGCGCTGGAACTCGCTGCGGTGCTGCGCGCCATTACGCAGGATGTGCAGGGCGTCGGGCTCCTCAGGCAGCAGCCCGGGCAACAAGGCGCGGATCACACCATCGGCATCGAACTCATTGAATGCTGTATCGGTCTCAACAGCCGGCACCGGGCAGCCATTGGCGTGCAATGCATCCAGGGCTAGGCGCGCGGTATCCTGCTGGCGGCGCAGGTCGCCTGCCACGCAGCGGTCCAGCCTTACACCGAGCTGGGCCAGGTGCTCACCCAGAGCCTGGCTCTGGCGCACGCCCACGGGCGAGAGGACATCGTAGTCATCGGCGCCGAAGGAGGCTTGGCCATGTCGGATCAGGTAGAGGTTGCCCACGAAAGGTTCCGGCCTGTTGGAGGTTGCTGCGAGGTTAGGATGCGGCACACGGGCTGTCAACGAAAAAACATACAAGCGTTTGAAAAGGTTGTTTGAAAGGTGTTGCCAGCGTTTGCCACGGCTGGCAGCACCTCAGGCGCAACGGTATGCTTGCTACAGTTACGCGCCGTAGTGGCGCAAGTCTTTAAGGAGTCAACGTGGAGTTTCTTGCTGAATACGCAAGCTTTCTCGCCAAAACCGCCACCCTGGTCATCGCCATCCTGATAGTGCTGTCGGCCATCGCCGGGCTGCGCGGCAAGGGGCGGCGCAAGTCGGGTGGGCAATTGCAGGTCACCCGCCTGAACGAGTTCTACAAGGACCTGCGCGAGCGCCTGGAATCCGGCCTGCTCGACAAGGCCCAGCTCAAGGCCCTGCGCAAGCAGCAGGCCAAGGCGGAAAAGCGGCAGAAGAAGGGCAAGGCCGAGGAAAAGGGCCGGGTCTTCGTGCTGGATTTCGATGGCGACATCAAAGCTTCTGCCACCGAAAGCCTGCGCAACGAAATCACCGCGCTGCTCACCCTCGCCACCCCGCGCGACGAGGTGGTGCTACGCCTTGAAAGCGGTGGTGGCCTGGTGCACAGCTATGGCCTGGCCGCATCGCAGCTGGCGCGCATTCGCCAGGCTGGCATCCCGTTGACCGTGTGCATCGACAAGGTAGCCGCCAGTGGCGGGTACATGATGGCCTGCATTGGCGAGAAGATCGTCAGCGCACCGTTCGCCGTATTGGGTTCCATTGGCGTGGTGGCGCAGCTGCCCAACGTCAACCGCCTGCTGAAGAAGCACGACATCGATTTCGAAGTGCTGACCGCCGGTGAATACAAGCGCACCCTGACCGTGTTCGGCGAGAACACCGAGAAAGGCCGGGAGAAGTTCCAGGAAGACCTGGACATCACCCACCAGCTGTTCAAGGACTTCGTTTCCCGCTATCGCCCGCAGCTGCACATCGACGAAGTGGCCACCGGCGAAGTCTGGCTGGGCGTCGCGGCACTCAACCGCAAGCTGGTGGACGAGTTGCAGACCAGCGACGAGTACCTCAGCGAACGCGCGCGCAACGCCAACCTGTTCCACCTGCACTACGCCGAACGCAAGAGCCTGCAGGAGCGAATCGGCATGGCTGCCAGTGGCACCGTGGAGAACACAGTGGTGGGCTTGTGGAGTAAACTCGGCCGCCTGCGCTAACACCTTGAACCCGTTGAAATTTTTTTTCGTTCAGGGGGTTGCAAGGTTAAAGGAATGAAGACATAATGGCGCCCATCGAAACGCAGCAAACTTTGAAAAAGGTTCAGCGTTTCAAGGAGATAGCGAAGCGCAAGCTGCTAGATCCGACCCTTGAGGCCGAGTAGCAAAGTGGTTATGCTCCGGATTGCAAATCCGTCTACGCCGGTTCGATTCCGACCTCGGCCTCCACCATTCGAAAGCCCCGCAGATTAACGTCTGCGGGGTTTTTCTTTGTGCGCAGAAAACCCGGATCGTTTCCGCATCATTTGGCATCGTTTCCGCATCAGGCCTCTACTTGGTCGGGCTGACCACCTCGCCGACTCGGCGATAAACTCGCTTGGTGATTTCCTCCTTGGAGTGCCCAAGCAGCCGACTGGCGTGGCTGATGTCCTCGATCTCCGACGCCGCCTTCGGTCGGATATCGCGGAACTGGAACTGCCGAACTTTGCTGGCCAGGTCTGTATTGCCATCGGCAGTCAACCTGCGCGCAGCCCTGTCCCGCGCTTCGCTGAAGCGGTTCCTCAGCATTTCCCAGCTCATGCGCAGCCCTGAGTCGTTGGTGATGAGGCGTGAGTTGCGCACACCCTGCAGCTTTCGCCGCTCCAAAAGCGCCTCGATGAACAGGCCAAGGCCAGTCAGCTCGCCGTTGACGTGCCGCCGGATGCGCAACTTCTTGTCGGTCTTGTTTTGGTCGACCCACAGGTAGTCCTCGTCCAGGTCGACGGTGCTGAATTTCAGGGTGTCCGCAGGGCGCTGACCGGCCAGGTAAGCCAGGTCCATGGCATCCTTGAGGCCCTGGTCGCCTTCGGCGTACACCGCATCCCAGATTTCGTCGGCCGCGTAGAAGTCGCGAACCTTCTCCTTGTTGCGGCGAACTGCCAGGCATGGGTTGCGCTCGGCAAACCCCCACTCCATGGCCATGGTGAAAACGTGCGAGAGCAGGGCGATTTCCCGGTTTGCCCGGGTTTTGGCGCTGCGGGCGTCCCGGTACTGGGCAATGACCGGAGGGCTGATGGCCTCGATCGGCGCGTCAGCGAACGCTTTGCGCAGGCGCTCCAGCTCGTACTTGTTGTCCTTTTGCGTGCGCGGCGACTTGCCCGGTATGATGTCCCGCTCGTACCGGTCAAACAGCTCGCCCATCGTCGCCATCACTTTCGGCTTCGCCTTGTGCTCCAGGCGGGCCCATTCCAATTTGGCCTCAGCGAGGTCAGTCCCCAGCGGCACTTCCTGCCGCTTCCCGTCTGCATCCCTCCCGTCGTAGTAGTAACCAACCCACAGCTTGCCGCTTTTCAGCTTGCGGACCCGCCGCAGCATTCTGGGCGGCAGGTCCTTGTTAGATGCCTTCCTGTTGCGCATCCTTTCCCTCGGGCTCCAGCACGCGAAAGCACTCGGCGAAGCCCTGGCGGATGTCCTCCCGCCAGTCGCTGGTCAGCAGTCCGTACTTGGCGCGCATCCAGCTATCGACGCCGGCCCGGGTGAGGTGTGGCGGATCGAACACGACTAGGCGAAAGGTTGAGGCCTCGAAGGGAAGGCTACGGAAGTCCATCAGCACATCGGGCTCCACCTTCAACACACGGCCATCGCAGAGCAGGTGTTCTTCGTCGTGGATGTCACCGAACAGGGCTCGCTGGTCCTCTTTGTCGAACCACATCATCCTGCTTGCGCTGCAGGGGTCGAGTACCTTGGCAGCTGCGCTCATCGCGGCCCCCTGTAGATCAGGTAGGCCATGTAGGCGAGGGCGATCATGATGGGTCCTCCTGCTGCACGCCGAGCTCTCCCATCACCTCGGTGGCGATGGCAAAGCCAGGGCTCCCAAGTGGGCATTCCTTGATAATTCGGTTCAGGCCATCGATCAGATCGCGGGCCGTGCCGATCATCATGTCTGCGTCGGCGTCCATATCTAGGCCGAGGGCTTCGCCGATGCTGCCGATGGACACACAAGCATCCAACAGCATGCGCTCATTGCGCTCGGCCTCCTTGCTCAGCGCCTCGTTCTCGGCTTTGAGTTGGTCATAGGCCTCTGCCATCACGACGTCCGGCCCGTGTGGGTCGTAGCTGATCCGGTTGCCGCCCTCGGAAAGCATCTTGACGGCTTTGTAACGGTGAACTTCGGTCATTGCATCAGTTCCTTCGGCACGTTGATGGTTTCGCCGCGGGCGTTGTGCACGACAGCGCGGGCTGCAGCTTCTGCCCGGGTGTCGCCGGGCTGTCGATCTAGGGGATTCCCTGATACGCAAGCCAGCCAGGGCGAGCTGTAGCCGCGATCGATCCAGATGCCGTGCCTCTGGATCAGATACTCGCCCGCCGCGTCGTCGATGGTCTGGCCTCCCAGCGGCAGTTGCAGTTGGCCGGCCACCGCCGGCATCGGTCCGTCTACCATCTCGACAGCCCAGAGCAGCGCCTTGTCGGCGAGGTCGCAGGTTTGCACCTTTATCAGGCTGGGCATGAGATCAGCTCCTGCGGCACCTGGACGGTATCGCCGAGCTTGGCAGCGACGATTGCGCGGCAGGCGGCGATCAGGGCGCTGTCACCGGCCTGGCAAAACTCCCCCTTGTCGGTGATCACCCAGCCGGCCCAGATGTCGTCTGTGCTCTGTGGGCAATGGAGGCTGACCATGCGTTTCTCGACCAGCGGCCCGCCCAGCGCCCAGTCCTCCGACGGGTTAAAGCGCTCGGTGCGCTCGGTCGCTGCGGCGCGGTACAGGGCGAACACCCGCCACGGCACGCCGTTGTAGCCGGGCGGAGCCAGCTGCAGGTCCAGGCCTTCCGCCTTGCCTACTGCCCAGCCCAAGGCCTCGCCGGCCAGGTCTGCCGTCTTCACTTCGATCAGGTCGGTCATGGCTGCACCTGCGCCGGGTACGGAGGCTGGGTTGAGATGGACAACGAGCCGATCAGTGGAATCCGCGCCCAGGCACCAAAGTGACCGTGGCCAACGAAGTATCTGGTACCTGCCGCCATGGATGGTCCGAAGGCCGGAAGGCACAGCGCTTTCTTTGGCTTGCGCCAACACACCGCCCAACGCCAGTAGCCACACTTCAGGCTCCAGCTGGCGACCACAGCCTCTTCCTTCCCGCCGTAGCACCAGTTCAGGCCGACAAAAAGTTTTCCAATCTTCACAGCTCATACCTCTCATCAATCCAGCGCCCAGGCGCCAGAGCGGGTGTAGGTTCGGGTTGGGTTTCGTGCGGGGAGAGCTGGCGCTCGTTGCCGACCTGCAGCTGGCTGTCGGGGATGCAGCTCAGTCCATTCGAGAACTGCCAGCAGGTCACGCCGCGCTGATCGTCGTGGTAGACCTGGGCGCTGTAAGGCAGTGGCCGTGTTTCGCGTGGGTCTGCGCTGGCGCCAGTGGCCAGCAGCAGGAGGCAGAGGGCGATGCGGTTCATACCGGCTCACCATTGACCGAGTAGCCGTAGTTGCAGACATCAAAGAATGCTTGCTGGGCTTCTTGAGCGATCTCTTCAGGAGTTGAGTCATCGTCCATCTCAAACTCAACGTCTTCGCCGCCCGTACCCGCGGGCTTGAGGCATGGTTCACGTTCGACACTGAGGCTTCGCGCTTCGGCTTCAATCGCGCGATCGGGAAGCCGAACGGGACCATCATTGGTGCGCCGACCGCCTTTGCCACTCACGGCCGCTTCAAGGGCAACACCAACTACATTCTCACCCAGGCGCGTGATACGGATGAAGTCACGCTGTTTGCGGTGGTGCGTGCGCTTGTGGCCCCGACATCCAATGCTGACGGGGTTACCCCCGTTTCTACCTATCGAGGAAACTCAGTAACCCCTGAGTTTCCAGGGGCATCTGGGGGGGCAAACATTTTTCTGCGAGCCAACTCTGTAATCAGTGCCGGGATCTCTAGATCTACAAACGGTGTGTATGACCTGGAAATGGTTAATGCCGTAGGTGGCAGCCCAACATCTTGGAGGCTACTGTGCGCGAAAGCTAAAAGTGGAAGTCCTTCCAAAATAATGGATTTAACTAACTCAGTTTCTATGGTGGGGGCTAACCTGACAAAAAGGGTTCTATCCGATTTGATGTTCAGGATCGGAAGCTCTACTGTTGATTATCTGGGAGAGTCTGATATTTCTGCGGTTGCAATTTATTCTTCATACCTAACTGATTCAGAGATAAATGAAGTTGCCTCGGCTATGCGAAAAAGAACGTCAAGGCTGGGTCTCGCTGTATAAGTCTCAATGCCCGTATGTCATGTGGCATGGTTTGGTATTTTGATATATAATCGCCAGCTTTAGTTGCGGATTACGGAAGGTCGGCGGTGAAGGTAATAACGAAAATACAGAATTATTCCGACGACAACGGGAATGTGATTATGTCGTCATCTGTTTTTGAGTCAGGCATTAAGGTTGTTTTTCGAGGTAAAAATAACAAGTTGGAGATTCATCGGCAGGCATCATTGGAAGATGTTGTTGTGGTTTTTGATTGCGATGATGCTGTTTGCATTATCGGCAAGAACCATTTTCGTGGAACAGTACGACTTGGGCTTGGGTGCACTGTTAAAATCGGCGCCGGTGTGACCTGTACGACTCCAGCTTACATTTCTACTGCTGAAAAATCTTCCGTTCTGCTTGGTAATGACGTGATGATTGCAGGTGGCGTGGAAATCAGATCGGATGATGGGCATCCAATATTTGATGTTGTTTCCAGAAAGAGGATAAATCTTCCAAAAGATATCGTTATCAAGAATCATGTATGGCTAGGAGCCTCGTCTAAGATTCTCGGCGGCACTGTCCTAAAGGAAGGCTCGGTAGTTGGTATAGGCAGCATTGTTAAGGGTAAATTCCCAAATAACTGTGTGGTCGCTGGTGTCCCAGCAAGGGTTGTAAGGAAAAATATTGCATGGGAAAGGCCGCACCTCACCTTGGCACAGCCATTCTATAAGGACGATCCTGATCTAATACCTACGACACCCTACTGGAACTTGACTGAAGATCAGGAGTGATTCTTTAGTTGGTGATTTATTTTCAAGTGGTTTGGCCGTAGAGGATTATCTTTGGGTGGGTGGCATAAGCGTCACCCTTCTTAATAACAGTCGCAAGTCGAAACGCCCGCCTAGCTGCGGGTATTTTTTTGCTTGGAGAAACCTATGACAACTCCCCGTGGTGTTCGCAACAACAACCCCGGCAACATTGATTTCAACCCACGGAACGCTTGGCAGGGCCAGATCGGCGTGGAGGTAGGCGTGGCCAAGTCGCGCTTCGCCCGATTCGACCAGGCCGAGAACGGCATACGCGCCTTGGGCAAGCTTCTGCTCAACTACCGGGGCAAGGACGGTATGCCCGGGGTTGGGCGCCCAGGAATCGACACCCCGCTGGAGTTCATCAGCCGCTGGGCCCCATCTAGCGAGAACAACACCCTGGCCTACGCGCAGGCCATCGCCAAGCGTCTCGGCGTGGGTATCCGCGACTCCATCGACATCTCCAAGCCGAAGGTGCTGCGTGAGGCTGTGGTCGGCATCATCGTCCACGAGAACGGCGGCAATCCGTATTCGCCGGAGATCATCGACGAGGGTGTGCGGCGGGCGCTGGCATGAACTGGCTCGGCGCGGTACCGGCCTGGTGCTGGTGGTTGATCGCGCTGGTGCTGGTGGCTGGAGGCCAGGAAATTCGCGTGGGAGCGGGAAAATCTGAAGCGGCCACCGCCCGCGGCGAAACGGAGGCGGCGCGAACCGAACTGGCCGACTACCGCCTGGTGGTTTCCGAGCGCGACCGTCGCGCCGCCGCCCAGGCCAGAACTGAAGAACAGCGCCGCCAGGCTGTGGCGGACGAAGCCGGAAGGAAAGCAGATGAGAAATACACCGATCTTGAGGGAAGGACTGTTGCTGCTGAGTCTCGGGCTGACGGCCTGCGCGGCGAAATCGCCCGATTGCGGGATGGCCGCCGAGCCACCTGCAATACCATCGCTACCCAGCAGCGCCAGGCAGGAACCTCTGCCGTCGTGGTGCTCGGGGGATTGCTTGAAGAGTCTGACCGAATGGCGGGAGATCTCGCGAAAGCGCTTGAGCGGAGTCGAATAGCGGGATTAGCGTGCGAGTCGATCATAAAAGGAATTAACAGATAGCCGTTCATAGCTAGGTTCGCTATATTCAGCCAATGGATTTTGTTGTCAGTCTTCAGCATGGATGTGGAAATGACTAGAAACATTTTAATTCTTGGTACTTCGAATTCGCTGCTGAAGGGAGGGTGGGTCGATGGTCTTCGAGAGGCGCTTCCCGGCTGGAATATCCAAAATCGCTCAATAGGCGCATCGCCTGGCATTCAGTTTGCTGCATCGTTAAATACCGATTTCTCCAGTTTTGACTACGTCTTTTTTGATAGCGTTCCAAATGATGAGGAGTATCAGTATCTCAATGTGGGCTATAGTGATATAGAGTTTAGTACTCAGATATTGTTTGATATTTTCTCTACGATCTCAGCTAAAGCTAATTTAATTGTTTTGGGTATATGCAATAAGAGATTTCTGGATAGAGAGTCCGAGGTTTACTCGCTGCGTCGATATCTTGCAAGCGCCTGCGGCGCCGACTTCATAGATGTCCGAGAACTATTTAATAGTTTCTCAGGCTTTTTTGCTGAGCGTGGAGGCTCGCGCGACCTGTACGAGGATCATCCATCTCACCCTTTAGCTAAGCACATGTTTTTCCTTGGAGGGTTGATAGGCGCGTGTTTGAAAGGTGCTCCTGCTCCAGTAGCTAAAGGTGGTAAATGTTATAAAAGTAAGTACTTGGCATGGGATGCATCTATGGTCAATGGTTCTGCTCACAGAGTTGTGGAGCGGAGCAACAGCCTGCTGAGTGAGAGATTTGTCCTTCTGGAGGAAGGCGAGAGTCTGTCGTTTGAGTTAGGGATGCGCTGCATCGGTCTCTACGTGAACTACCGTGGTACCAACGCCGTTGCGACATTGAGCGGGCAAGGGTCTGTAAGTTTGGACATCAATCTCTTCAGTGGGATTGACGACAGAGTTCTGAAATTATTCGTTCCGATACCTAATGGAATAGATCTAACAAGGGTTTCGGTAAAAGCTGATGCCGCAAATGACTCATATACGCCGATGATGTTTAAGAGGTCTCGCGGCGAGCATGGGACTAGCCAGGCCCAGATTTCACATGCGGTATTTGTTGACAAGGATTACGATAGTTTGTTTGATTTTTCAGCCATCTCAGCTGGAAAACGTCCTCCAAGAAGCAGAGTCATGAGTGCGCTTTATTCCAAGATGGAGTCCGAGGTTGATGTGAAAGTGCAGTCAGAACCGAAAACTGGACTTGTTGATAACTTTGGCAGGTACATCTATTTCGACGCGATTTATAATCGATGCCTTGCAGTAAGTGTGGAGCGAAAGACTGGCAGATCAGAAGGCCTTTGGCCCGTTAGCATCCAGGAGGAGAACGGTTCAATTACATTGTTCGCTGAAGTAGGGTCTGACCGATTTAAGCTGTCTGTATTTCAGGGCGGAATTGCATTGTCGAAATCAGTTCTTCTTGGATTGGTTGCAGAGGGCTTGAGCTTTTTGGGAACTTCACTGCAAGCCTCTGAGGTCAATGAAAAAAGATTTACACTCAACTGCGGTGGTAAATTTCTATCTTGTCAGCCCGATGGGGCTATAGTCTGTGACAGGACTAAGGCGAGAGATTGGGAGGAATTCCAATTCTGCCGATGATGCCATCAGCCCATCAGCAAAATCGCCTCCAGCCGACCCGCGTGTTGCGCGAGGATCGGCAGATTGGGAGGAGTATTGGACAAGCGTACCTTTATCGGGATGGTCGAGGCTGGCGAGCCGCTGATCCAGCAGGCCATCGACGCCATGCGGGAGTACCACAAGGCCCAGGACCGTGGCGCGCCGCCTGAAGAGGTCGAGCGCCTACGCTTGCTGGCTGAGTCGCTATTCCAAGTTGTCTCCGATTACCAGCTTCGCGTAATTGCCACGATGCGCGGCAAGGAACTGCCCCCGCTGCACTGATCCGCTGACCGGCAGTTGCCCAGGTGCTGCCTTGGTGGATACGATGCTGTATCGATATACAGTATTGGTGCAGCATGTACTTTCTCCTCGTTCGGCGCCGCGTGAATGGCGTGGCCATCCCTCCCGATCAGCTCAGGAAGATCCAGCCCCTGCGGGCTGACATCCACATCGGTGACCACCACAGTGAGCCGCTGGGCCGGGTTTCGACCCAGGCTTGGGTGTTCAACCCATCGCCCGGGCCCGACATCATCCCCCGGCTGCAAGACGCCAAGCTCAATGGCATGGCCCAGCTCGGTCTCAACATCAACGGGGTTGAGGAAATCGACGGCGCCCTTTATGCCCAGTCATGGTGGTGCCGGGCGGTGGGCGATTATGGCAACTGAGCTTCCGCAGGCCTGGTTGGCCGAGCTGAACGACCAAAGCGCTCTGGTGAGCGATCCTGACGGGCGAGCTGCTGTGCTTTGCGAAATGGCCTTCGCTGCCCATCGCCGCCAAGAGGTCGGCGACGATGAGCTATCTGACATGCTTGAGTTCGCCGAGGCAGCGCGGCTATGGGCGCTCGAGCATGATCAATCAGGCGGCCCACTTGGCGTCTGTGTTCTGGCTTTTAGGAGATGAATGCCGCTGGTAGGGGCCAGAGTGTTTTCCTACTAGCCTATGATTGTAAATGCATTTACTATGTGGCTTCGATAAGCGATCCAGGGAATGAGTCGTGCAAATCAAAGCGTCCGTTGAAATTAATGCTGAGCCTGATCGCGTTTTCCGCCTGTATCAGGACGCTACCCGTTGGGTAGACTGGGATCCAGAGGTGGCGGCCGCGAGTTTGCCCGATGGTCTAAAGCTTGGGGCTAAGGGGTGGCTGAAGCCCAAGAGCGGACCTAAGGCCAACATTCAGATCGTGGAAGTGACGCAAGGCCTGTCATTTTCGGTGCAGACCAGGTTGCCGTTGTGCCGCATGTGGTTCGGTCACAGCTTGTCGTCGAGTAGTGGATCAACTGTTGCAACCCACTGGGTCGAATTCAAAGGCCCTCTGAGCTTTTTGTTTCGATATTTGGTTGGCAGGTCGATTCAGGCTTCGTTGCCTAACACCATGCTAGGCCTCAAGCGAGCTAGCGAAACCCGAGTGAGTGCTCCATGAGTACAGGTAGTTTGGGCACTGACGAAAATTGGAGTGGTTCTGCCTACGCAGGACCGAGCAGCAGCCCAGGGTTCCAACTGTGGCGCGAATTCTTGGATTGGCAGCGACAGCTCAATGCGCTCTTGAAACCCCTAGGGCTCACTCAGCCGCAGTTCGCGATTCTAGCTGTGTGCGGTTGGTTGGTGCGGAATTGTGAGCAGATCACTCAACATAGTATCGCGAGCTTCACCGGCATGGACCGTATGCACATCTCGCAAATCGTATCTCGCTTAGAAAAAGATGGACTTGTCGAGAAACGGATAGACCCTCAAGATCACCGCGCGAACCTGCTATCACTTAGCAAGGAAGGGCTTGCTAAGTTGCGCGTCGCGATGCCGGTTGTTGAAGCGTTCGACATAGAGTTCTTCCGTAATGCCGCGTGCCGAGACTGAAGGGACGAAATTCGCCGGAGTATCGAGTAGCAATATAAGCAAGGGAAATGGCCGGCAGAACGCCGAAGAGGGGCGGCAGGGAGCGTGGGACAAATTTGGGACATCGAATGTCCCAAATGATGATGAATCAAAATGCAGGAAAATGAGTGAAATCCCAATTGATACAAGGGGTTGAGCGATTTGATTCAATAAAATAGCAGGTTGAGACCGGATTGCAAATCCGTCTACGCCGGTTTGATACCGACCCCGGCCTCCACCGTTCAGAAGCGCCGCAGATTAACGTTTGCGGGGTTTTTATTTGCGTGCAGGAAAGTCCAAAGTCTCAAAACTTCCTCACTTGGATGGCTTGAAACGATCCCGGCGCCAGGGGGCGGCGATCAATTAGATGAGGTGTCGCGATCGACGCTAGTGCATGGGATTGGGGCGCGCAGCATGTAAGAGTCAATGCCCGCCAGTACAGTAGCATGGTCACCGGATAACGAGATGACTTGGACGCAGCGCAGCCTGTCGTCTTGCGCATAGCCACGCGTGAGCGCGGGGGCAATATTGCGGTCATTGTTGGCACTGAAGTGCCGTTGGGGGATGTTGGCGAGTTTGGTAATTTCGGCCATCGGGTCAAGCGACCCCGCCAGAGGCGAAAAACCATGATACCTAACCCAAGCGGTAGGGTCCAGGTTACCGGCAATACTTTGGACTTGGCTGACATCATGGCGGCGCTCGGCAATTAACAGTGCAATTGTTGCCCCCCCTGAATACCCGATGAGCTCTACAGATGTGGCACTGTACCGCTGTACGAGCTGCTCAACCACGGCATTCATTGCCTCGACAACCGGTGGGCTGAAGCGGGAGTCGGTCCAGAAAGCTCTGTTACAGGCCGGGCTCATGATGAACTGGCACGGTCTAGCCAAATAAATGCCTGGATATCGACCCATTGCTAGCTTCGCCACCGCGAATGAGCGTGGCGTGGGGTCTAGGCTAGGTTGGCTACTGGTTGCCCACGCATGACCGTCGCCTTCGATGTAGAAGGTCAACCGACTGCCAGGTTCCAGGTTGGCGGGTATCACAGCCTGAATCGGAAATTCGACCGCGTTGATGACTGTAGTGGTAGCCCCGCTGGCCTGGGCCCATTGCACCAGTTTTTGCTGCGGGCTTGTACAGCCAGCCAGTAACATGAGTGGCAATGCTGTAACGGTGAAAAGGCGCGGCAGCATCGGTCAGTTTCCATGGCACGTCAGCCCGCCCAAGGGCGGGCTGATTAGTTTGCAGGCTTCTGGGGTCAGAAGTCGTAGCGCACCTTCGCGGTGAAGGTATCTGCATCGAAGCCTGTCTTCAGCAGGCGCTCGTAGCTACCACCGATGGTCACTGCACCCAGCTTGTAGTTGGCGCCAACGCCCACTTCGTAGCTGTCGCGGGCCGGGGTAACACCTGTGGCCACGAAGGAAGTGCCACCCAGTGTAAACACCGACGTGGTGCTTGATTTGTCGCCGATGAAATCGTGGTAACCCATCAGCTTGAACTCAGGCTCCAGGGTGCCTTGTCCCAGGTCGAACGAGCTTGCCACACGTACACCTGCGCCGAGCTCGCCCACTTCCAGGCGCTGGTCGCCGGTTTTGAGTGCCGCTGAAGAGCCATGCTCCGAGAACCCGTCGATGGACAGGTTTGTATAGCGGGCTGTTACTCGCGGCTCTACCAGCAGGTCGTGGTCGAAGTGGAAGCCATAACCTGCCATGACGTTCAGGCCGATCATGTCGCTGTCGTAGCTGCCCTTGGCCGTGGTGCCAGAGATAAAACGCTTCGAGTCGTTGCGCCCTTTGCCATACGAGAGGCCGCCGTCGATGAAGTAGTTGCCTTCAGTCCAGGTGCCGTAGGCGGTCAGGGTGTTGTTCTCGACATCGGTTTTGTTGCCATTGTCAGACTGCACATTGGACTTCACGTAGCTGTACGCCACACCCAGCACAGTGTTGTCGTTCAGGTTGTGGTCGGCGCCCAATGCAAGGCCACGGGAGTTGGCATCGTAGCCGTCAACCCCCGAACGCACATCCTGGTTGGCCTGGCTGGACAAGATCTGGAACCACGCCCCGGAGCCCGACAGCATGTCTCCCGAAGATTGGCCTGCGCGAAGGTTGCTGGAGCGACTGCTGATTGCATTGTTGATCAGTGTGATGCTCGAATTGGCTGCCGAAGCCGCACCGCCATTCACTTCAGGAGTCAGTTGCTTGGCAACGTTGGCGATGGCTTGAGCGTCGGATCCCGCGGCGATCAGTGCTTTGAGCACGGCGTCATTAGGGTTGCTCTGAGCCAGCAGTTCGGCGACAGACATGAAGGATTGGGCTGCTCCCTGGACGCTGAGGTCGCCGCCGCCGGCCTCGATGACACTGCCGGTTTCTTCGTTGCCTACGCCGGTTACCTTGATGTTCAGCGTGCCGTCAGCCAAGGTTGAGCTGTCGACCGTCAGCAGTGCCGAGCTGCTCTTGATTACCACGTCCGGGGCAATGGTCAGCGTCTTGGCGCTGATCAGATCGTAGTTGGCGCCACCTTGGGCAAAGTCCGAACCTTTGGCGTTGATCACCACCGTCGAGCCGCTGGCCAGATCGGCGGCGCCGGTTACGGCCAGCACAGGTGTGTTTTGCTGGGTTTCTGCGCTCAGTGGCAGGCCCAGCGTTGCACCTTGCATAAGGTTGAAATTACCGTCCACTGTGGTGTGCGTCGCCGCCAGCGTCAGGGTGGCATTCTCGCTGACGCGCAGTCGATTAGCTTCGATCAGGCTGGCGTCGATCAGGCCGTTGCCCGCGACCAGAATGCGGTCGATGCCATTGATATTGCCCACGATGCTGGAAAGCTCGCTGCTCTGCGATTCGCCGATGTTCAGGTCGACCTTGCCACCGCCACCATAGATGGCATACCTGCCGCCCTGGATCAGGCCGGAGTCGGCATTGATCTGCAGGCGTTCATTGTCGACTGTCGGGAGGTTGTAGGCACTGGGATCCATCGAGAACTGGTCAATATCGATACCGATTTCCCCCCCTCGGATGGTGCCGGTGTTGGTGATACCTTTTTCTGGATTGGTGAAGTTCACACCGTCCACCAAGATGCCGCGCCCCGAGAGGCCATCGGCGCTGACACCGATGATATTGCCCGCATTGTCGATACTCTGGATGGACGACGGCAAGCTATTTTCGTGGTCTTCATCCTCGTGGTCGCCGTTGCGAGTGCTGTCCAGGTCCAGGCCAACCCCCTCACCGGAAATTACGCCATCGTTCTGAACCACGCCACCCAGCACAGCACCGGCAAGATGCAGGCCGGTAGACCCTTCACCCACTGCCTTGATCGTCCTGTTTTTATCGTTGATGAACGAGCCGGCCATGACCTTGTAAAAGTCCGGGCGGGGTTTCTGCTCGATGGTAAAAGCGCTGGAGTCGATACCGCTGGCCGTCACGTCGGCCGAATTGGTGATCGTCCCGTTGTACAGCCCCGCATTCTCAGCTTCCCTGTTGCCTACTACGACATCAAGCAAATGCAGACCTATCGAATCTTCTCCACTTCCGCTGACCGGGGACGAGTTGGTGAACCCGTTCTCAAAATTTTGGTTGGCAATCACTTTGCCATCGGAGGCGTGAGCGGCGGATGCGTAGGCGACGGAAACAGCAACCGCCAACAGGCTCTGCTTGAGATACATTTCAATCCTTATTTTCACAGCTGGGTGCAAGCGTGGAAGGTCAACGTTGCAGCGCGGCATGGTGGCGTCACGCTCTGCAGACGGCGGGCAATGTACATGGCACACCGAAATGATGTCAAATAGACATCATTGATTTAAGCGCTCTATTCCGGTGGTTTCGGCTTTCGCTTAGGTAGACGAGATCTCTTTCTGCTCGGTAAAGCGAACCCGGATTGGGCGGTGATATGGCAAGGCCAAAGAAGTGAAGGTTACCGATTTGGCATACCACTCCTCACCCGAAAAAATGTGCATTTGCATCGGTTGCAGAAAAATCGCTTTATCAAGTAGTTATGAAATGGCTTCGAAGGGGCCTATTTTCGATTCCAAAACTGAAACGGCGCCCCTTGCAGAATGCGGCATGTGGTCGTGCCGTTTCTTCTTTGTTTTGGAATCGATTTCGCCGTTGACGCCGCATGGATAGGGCGCTCATGCCACGGTCTTGAAAACCGCTGACCAGTCGCGAAAATCAGTTCCGCAACTCCTGCCATGCCCCTTGATTTTAAAGGGCTGCAGCCTGGCCAGAAATGCTTCTATGCGGAATTGATGTTCTCGTAAGCTACTGAAATTCAAGGAAATGCGGCTCGGATTGCAAATCCGTCTACGCCGGTTCGATTCCGACCTCGGCCTCCACCATTCGAAAGCCCCGCAACCATTGAGGTTGCGGGGCTTTTTTAATGCCTGCGGATTTTGTTGATCCCGGCCATTTGGGACAATCCTGGGGCTCACGGCTGATACCTCTCATCAATCCAGCGCCCAGGCGCCAGAGCGGGTGTAGGTTCGGGTTGGGTTTCGTGCGGGGAAAGCTGGAGCTGGTTGCCGGCCTGCAGCTGGCTGTCGGGGATGCAGCAGATGCCGTCGCGCCAGTCGAAACCGAAGGTCCAGCAGGTTGCGCCGCGCTCGTCGTCGTGGAAGACGTCAACATCTTTGGGCAATTCGCCTGCGCTGGCGCTGGTGACCAGCAGCAGGAGGCAGAGGGCGAGGCGGGTCATTAATAGTCATCCCAGTTCAGTTCTTTGATGAAGTCGCCACCCGAGCACAGTCGCTCGTCTGCAATCGCGTCCACGCCATTGAGATCTTCCAGAGCAGTCTTGGCACGCTCCATGGCGAGCTGGATTGCGGGCTCTTGCGACCTTCGGCCACGCACATCCGGGCCAGGCCAACAAAGCGATAGAGAGCAATCCAATAGCAGTGTTCCGACTCGCGAACCACGACAAAGCGCTGGCAGACAATCGTCACCCCGTCAGGGCTAATCTCGTCGATATAGCGGAAGTGGTCCGGCCAAGCCGGTTGCTGTCTTCAGGCATGAATTCGTCCCTGGCCGCCATATCGCGGCAGTTGGCGAAAAAAGTTTAAGTTCTGGTGACTTTAATCTGTGGCGGGGTGTCCACCGGTCACGAGGAGTGCTTCGCTCCTCATCAGCGGTGGATCACATGAGCTCTATTAGCAAGGATCAACAGTTTCATGCGTACGAACTGCTTCGAAAGCTCGATACCTACACGGCTCAAACGATGAGTCAGGTTGTGTATGGTGTGACGTCCTCCTCCAGCTGGCGATCGGATTGCGACCAGCACCGACGCATTTTTGAAGAATGGATGGCTTTTGCTGCAACGATGCACCTGCCTGAGCCGCCGGACGAAGACTGATCGCCGCTTGTCCGATTCAGTTTTCAGTATCTCCCGCTGCGGTTGATAACCGCTTTGTGTTCGCTATTGTGAAAGTTCACCTATCGCATACAACTAAAGTCGTAGGAGATCGACATGAGGATACGCGGTGAAGTTTTCTGGCAATGGGCTGATCCTACGCTTCACCACCGCACTCATGACGAGACCCTTGGCGATGGAACGCACATAGATGTACAGGTGCGACTGTCGCGCGCAGGTAACACGCAAATGTTCATTGGAGTCTATGCCTCGACGGGCATGGCCCTTCACGAGGAGGCGTTCGATTCCCGTCCCGGTGAATCAATGACCAGGGCTTTAGCCTGGGGCGTCGGACGGGCTCGCCGCATTGCCACAGAAACTCTCCCAAAATTCGACCAGGTAGCCTGCTCGTGATAGGGGAGAGGGGTTGCTGGTGCGTTTCGCGGTAGCCAGCCAGGAACAGCAGGTAGTCGCTGTGGGTGCGCTGGTCTTCGAAGCCATTACTGTCCTTGCGCAGTTCTTGCTCGCTCAGGCCGAGCGGGTTGAGCCTGATGAACACATCGCGTGGGTCGGTGTTGCTGGATCGGTTTTCTGTGGGCATGGGAAAGCCTCAATTACAAGATGCGCGCCTGTCGCACGGAGGACGCGCAATGTCGGGAGCTGATAGCTTTAAGAATCTGTACAAGAAGATGGATGCCACGTCGAAAACTAGGTTTCATGCCTCTCGGCGCCTGCGCCTGCATGCGAAGCTTTCGACCTATACGGTCGTCATCCTGTCTCTGGTTCTGATCCTGGTATCTCTAATACAGGCCTACGATCTAGGCGCAAATATCAAAAGGAAGGAGGTAGTCCTTCTTCAGGTTTTTGCATCGATCGCGGTGCTTGTGTATTCGCTGCTGATCGAGAAGAACGACTTTTCCAACAGGTCAGAGAAGATGTATTCCTGCGCCTCTAAGCTAGGCGAGCTGAAGCAGGAGGCTCACCCACATAAAACTGCAGGCTACCCTATGGATGGGTGGCAGAAATTTACGATGTCGGCAAAGGTTTGGGGCTCTTACGTCTTGAATTTCGCAACCTACCCCATGGTTGCTGCTGTTTTGGTTCTTGCTCTTTATTGGGTCTGGGTTGGATTTGGGCCTGCAACTGGTGAGTCTGTAGCGACTCTTCAGTCCCCACAGAAGCAGTCGATGTCTTCGGCTAAGTAGTCGAAATCAAAATCCGTCTGCCTGGCGCGTTGGTCCGCTGACCAGGCAAGCGACCGGTAATTAGGCCGGTCCTGTCTGAACACCTGGCCGAACCGTTCTTCGGTGCCGGACCACCAGATCACCCGGGAAGGATCTTCCTGGATGGTCCTAATCAGCTTGGCCTCGTTCTTCTTCCAGCAAAGGTCGCAGTTGCCGTAGTCCGACTCCATGCCAAGGTCAAAAGGTTGCTCGGCCCAGAAAGCCGCCACGTCCACCTTGATGACGCCGGCGACGTAGGATGGGCATACACATCGGCGCTGAAGCCCGGCATGGACAGGGCTTTCTTGATGGCGTCGGTCAACGACTTCTTCGGCGCCTCACCATCAGTGGTCATGCCGTACTTGGTCTTGTACTGGTGCCGGGTGCACCCGTACTGCTCGACCTCGCCGCGCTGGCCGTCCTGCATGAACCAGAGCTGGATTTTGACGGTGTGGCCGATCTCCCGGCCCAAGCAGATTCGCTTGTCGCCTTCGCCGGAAAACACCTCGTGACCGTCGTCGAATCGCTCCTCAAGCACCTTCCAGCCCCAACCGATACCGACCGGGCCGAACATTTCGGTCGCCTTCATGACCATCGCGGTGCCGTTCAGGTTGGTGATCTTCTGGCCGCCGACCTCGGCGTTCTTGGTGTAGCGGGTATCGGTGGCCTGCACCTGCTCCCAGATGCGCATGTTGGTTGTGGACATTGGAAAACCTCGCGCCAGGCCGGCGCCGTCAGTTGAAATAGGGGAAATGCCAGGTCAAGCCCTGATGTAGGCCAAGCGGCCTGGGCGTCGGCTATGGTTGTGCGCTCTGGCGGGCATTTGCGCCTCACCGAGACGCGAAGAAAAGCGGCGATAAATTCTTGCAGATGCTGCGTTATAGCGGCGGCGGATGGTTTGGTTTACGGATTTCTAAACAAAACTTGCAGGATTTTGCGTTTATTATGTTGGCATTTTTCAGTATCTGGCTCTAATTCCCACGGGTGCTTCAAATTCCCTGTATAGTGGCTGCGTAGCCGTTTTCTGCGGCTTCTCACTAAGAGGTAGCTTTTATGCACCAGGCCATTTCCCCAGAGACGCAGCGTGCCCATGAGCGCTTGAATGAACAGACTGATTTGTTCATCAAGCAGGGAGGCCAGATTGAAAGCGTTCCTTCTGGAGTCAGCGGCGTGCTAGCGAGCAAGCCGAAGGTCGTTTGGACGAACCCTCACACGGCCAAGCCGATTCACAAACGATAGCGCGCCCAGATGCACTGCTTGCTCGCTCCATGGTGAACGTGAGGGCACAACCGTGTTTGATGCGCCAAGTGATTCAGATATTGCCGTGCGGATTGGAGTGAGCGAGGCGGATGTAGCTCTTTACCGGGGTGATACATTTCGATTGAAAGATGGTTCGTGGCTCATCCATTTTTCCTTCGCAATGCCCCAAGAGCTACGGCAAAGCCTTACTGGCAGTTTCACCCTCCTTTTCAAGATTAAAGAAACAGGCGACAGGCGTATGAGTGAGCTGGATTGAGCATACGATCTGGACGCCAAGTCAGCCCAAGCCCTGTCCCAGTGGTCCGTTTTATCTCTTCTGGAAGAGTGGGAAGCGCATACTCAAATAGCTCAGGACTTCTGAGCATTGAGAGGTGTGTATGTCCAGAGATAGGTATGGCGTAGATAGTGACAGACAGGTCAGTCAGCCAGCCGATAATGAAGGGCGGCTACAGAGATCAGTCGATCAGAGTGAGAGCGCTTTCCAAGAGAACTGTGACGACAATTTCGACAGCCCTCCCTTTCGAAGAGGGCAGAAGCAGGGCCCGCCGGACCCATCGAGGGTATCCCATGCAGAGCGTTATAGTTATCACAAGCGCCCATTGGAATAACGTTCAGCTGTAGATGGGCCTAAATGTAAAAGCCTGGCCCGGTGCCGGGCTCTTTGGGTGTTGATTTCGCGCCAAATGACCAAGTGGCGGGCCCGCTGGTAGGAGTTCACACCCGAACCTCGTAGCCCACGGTCCACTCTCCGCAGATGCAGGCCCGGCAGTTCCAGGCCTGCGGATTTTCGATACTGGCCAGTTCGGCCTGGTGTATCGCGGCCGCGAAGGTCGGACCCTTGAACAACATCAGCACCCGGTCGCCGGGCATTGCCTGACTCTCGGGCAGTTCAGCGACCTGCTCATCAATGAGCGTGGTGATCAGTGGCGTTGTCATGCAGCCTCCTTGCGCCGAACGGCAATACGCCGAATGCGCTCGCAGTAATGTTTGAACTCGTTGGAGTCGATGACGAGGATCGAGGATGGAGAAGTAGGCGACGACCATCGTCTCGGCCTTCGCATCCTCCACCGGGCCAGAGCCCGGTAGAAGCATCGTCTCGATTGCTGCCTCGATGGCGCTCACCGCCACGCTGTGGGGATTCATTCCGCGTCCTCGGCCTGGGCCAGCACCGCTTCCTTGGCAAAAGGAGTGAGTAGCTGCCGAGCTATCTCTTCAAGCTGGCCCATCGCGAACTCATCCACCGCTTGGGCGAAGCGCTCGTAGGTCACGCCACGCTGGCGGAAGTTGCGCTGGAAGACTACGTTACGGCGCGCCAACAGCTCCGCGATGCCATCGTCGATCCAGCGCGCCTCAGCTTCCTCAGCCGCGCTCTCGCTCACCGGAGGTGGCAACTGGTTGTCGTACTGCCATTGTGCTGCTCGAAGTGCGCCCATGGCGGTCCTCCTGGTGGTTGTGCGGCCGCATTGGCCAGGAGCCAGGCGAAGGTGACCAAACCCCCCGTGAAAGGTGGCCTGGCGCCTGCCAATGCGGTCGTATGTGAAGGAAGGGGATGCGGGATGCATAGGTGATTCATCTGTTCGGCTGAGCGGGATTCGAACCCGCGACCTCCCGTGCACTGGCCTCTACCTGACTGAGTTACCAGCCTCAAGCGGCATTGGCATGCCTGCCTTTTCCGCGAGCAGATGAATCACCGATACACCCTGCGATGGGGAGCAGGGCATCGGGCAGTTAACGTCAGGCGGACTTGGCGCTATCAGCCTTGATCGGTGCCGACGAGCAGTGTACGAACGTGCTGCAGAAGCTCGAGGCAGCCTGCGGCGGCCGGACGATCCGTGTTGGTGGCCGCTGGATGTTCCAGGCCGTGGCCTATTACGGCCCTTATGACTTCGAGATCACTGAAGACATGGTGGTCGGCACCATCACTGGCAGCACCGAACCGACCAATGACGATGTGCATGAGCGTTTTGTATGCCGTAGAAGCATCAGCCCAGTGCTCCAGCCCCTTGGTAAATCTCCGCTTCTCATCATCGGGCGTTCGCGCCCTTCATGTGAGTAGTTGGGCGGGTGTAAGGTACACAGATGGGGTGGATGGTAGGTTTGTTTGTGGGCGTGGTAAGTCGTGAATAGCGCTCGGATAAAGTCGCGTAGTGCGCTGATGTATGCAATTGCCTTAGAATGCTCGCCTTTCACCCCTCAAAGGAATGAATACGTGGTGAGCAATAACGCAATCTGCTGCCCGCAATGCCAAGGTCAAAACGTCCAGCTTCTGTCTATCATCCATGCTGCTGGCACTTCTCACATACAAGCAACCCACCAAGCGCAGTCCCAATCCGGATTCGGACCAAGCGTGACCGTTGAAACTTCAGGTCGGCATCAGACCAATTTGGCGGCAAGCGTCGGTCCACCTCCAGGTAAGCGCTTGCTTGGCCCGGTCATTCTTACGGGGGTTGGCGCAATCATCTTGTACGATGGCCTCAAGCTTATGAACACGTTCTGGGGCGTTGATTGGTCAAGGTTCTTCATAGGCGCGACATTTATCACCGTCGGTGTAATTGGATTCGTTCGCCACTGGAAATTCAACGTCGCACAGTACGACAAATTGGAAGAGTGGCGCCGCACTTGGATGTGCCACGCTTGTGGCACTCGATTCATTCCGTAAACGGTATTGAGAGGGCACCTGCGGGTGCCTTTTCTTTTGGCAGAGCTGTTCAGTATTGCGCTGGAGGAGGGGAACGATGCCGGACGCTATCGTCCCATGGCATCCGTATCAGCGAACCCTTGATCAGCCTGAATCCCCTGGCGCCATAATGCTCGGCGATTGGCGCCCACAACCGGCCATATTCCTGCTGCGCCTGCGTGTCGGTAACAGCAGTCCCCAGAATGATCCAGTAACCTTTCATCAATTACTCCTGTTTGCATGTTCTGTACGAGAAGCCTGCCTCAGGGAGCCAGCCAGGAGGATTGCCACAATCCTTCATGGCGCAGGAAGCGCGCCCGTTGCTGAACGGGTCGTGTGAGATCCAGCCACTCCAGCGCTCGCGGCTCGATGCATAGGATTGCGAAGTGCTCGAAACCGCCCTGGATGCGTTCGTAGGCGACTTCAGGGCTTTCAATCACCTGCCCCGGCACAGCGCCATGACGGAACAATGCCTGTGTCTTGTCACGCGCCGCCGACCAGCAGCGTCGTCGATACTCGATATCCTCGACCTGGGTGGCAAGCCCCTCCATGCGCACCTGGGTCAGGCCGCAAGGGCTCAGTGCCGTTAGTGCAACGCGTGGATCAACGGCAATCTGCGTGCATTTTGCCGAGCGCCTGTCCGCGTAAAAGTACAGCGCGCCTGCACGGGCATCGGCATCTCGCAGTACAACTGTCCTGGAGGCGGGCCATCCTTGCTCGTCCAGGGTGGACAGTTGCATGAGCCGATAAGGGTTGCGCACGGGGCCGACCGGGATCGCCAGTTGCGCCCATATGGTCTGATACAGATCGTCCAGCATGAAAAAACCATGTTCCATGAAACGAGGGCCGCAGCAGTGCTGCGGCCACGGACGATCAAATGCTGCGTGTTACGCCGCCATCGACCCTGATGTTCTGCCCAGTGATGTAGGCCGCGCCTTCGCTAGCAAGGAACGCAATGGTCGCAGCGATTTCTTCGCTGGTGCCGTAGCGCTTGAGCGGCACGCTGTCGCGGCGTTGCTCGGTGCTCGGCAAGCTGTCGATCCAGCCAGGGAGGACGTTGTTGATACGCACGTTATCGCCGGCGAAATTGTCGGCGAAGATCTTGGTGAACGCGGCAAGGCCCGAGCGGAATACCGCAGAAGTCGGGAACAGTTCGCTGGGTTCGAACGCCCAGGCAGTGGAGATGTTGATGATCACTCCGCTCTTCTGACGCTGCATGTAAGGCGTCACCAGCCGAGTAGGGCGAATGACATTGAGCAGGTAAGTATCCATGCCCTTGTGCCAATCCTCGTCGCTGATTTCCAGGATTGGCGCGCGTGGACCATGGCCGGCGCTATTGACCAGCACATCGATACGGCCCCACTTCTCCACGACAGCGTCGACCAGGCATTGCAGGTCTTCAACCGACTGGTTGCTACCGGTTACACCAATACCGCCGAGCTCGGCAGCCAACGCCTCGCCCTTGCCCGAAGAGGAAAGAACCCCAACCTTGAAGCCTTCGGCGGCCAGGCGTCGTGCTGCCGCAGCGCCCATGCCGCTGCCACCTGCCGTGATAATTGCAACTTTTTCTACTGACATGCTGCCTCCAATCTCTGAATGCTGATTTTTCAGGTGCATTCACCTTAGCAGCAGCCCCATTGGTGAGGGAGACAGCTAAACTTCACTATTACGATAGATTAACTATCGGCAGCTTGTTGCTTGAGCCAGCGTTGGACCACGCTCAACGAGTCTGGCTGTTTCATCTTGCGTGGCCAGACCAGATAAAACGACTTGTCGATCCTGAGTTGCTGGGGAAAAACCTGCATCAGCCGGCCTGCGGCAATGTCATCACCGACGAACGCAGGGCTGGCCAGGGCAATGCCCTGACCGCTGATTGCCGCTTCAATGGCCAATGACGTCTGATTGAAACGCAGGTTTCTGGCTGTGGGCTGCATGTGTTGTGGGAACAGCTCTGCAAGGAACTGAGGCCAGAAATTATGGGCATCGTGCAACATGACGAAATCCTGCAATTGCGCAAAGCTTGCAGGTATTTCGCTGCCTTCGAACAGCTTTGGGCTGGCCACCGCAACGATTAGCTGCTCCATCAGCAGTTCGCTATTCAAGCCCGCTCCGAACTCGGGCTTGCCATAACGGACAGCGATATCCACACCATCGGTGCTGAAGTGCGACAGCCGATCGGTTGCCAGCACACGCAAATCGATGTCTGGATGACTCTGCGCAAAATTGCCGAGCCTGGGAATCAGCCATTTTGAGGCGAAGGTAGGTGTAACGCTGACTGTCAGGTGAGAAGTCTGTGGCCGAAGCAGGCGTGTTGCCTCGTCGATCATGGCCAGTGCACTTCGAATGCTCCCGCTATAGCCCAGGCCTGCATCAGTCAACGCCAAACCGCGGGGTAGGCGTTCAAACAAACGCAGATCCAGGCTCGCTTCCAGCCCGCGTATCTGCTGGGCAACTGCCGCCTGGGTCACACCCAGTTCCTCGGCAGCCACACGGAAGTTCAAGCGGCGAGCCACCACTTCAAAAACACGCAACGCGTTCAGCGAGGGCAAATCAGGGAAACCGTCTGGCATGGCAATGAAAATTCTATCGAGTTGTGCAGTTTTTCTGTTTCTCTGATGCCTTCACAAGGTTGATAACCTGATCGGGCTCGAAAGATTCACTGTGCCGAGGCTACTCCCCGAAAATAGCTAAAGAAACCCGTGCCAATCGAAAGCATCGCCTGGCTAGCTTGCTGAAACGTTTCTTCGAGTCTATAAAAGGGAACAACTCCAAGAAAGGCAACCTGCCATGCCCCTCCTCAAACTCTTCGTTGCGCTTGGCGCCCTGACTGCGGCTTCCAACACCCTGGCCTGGGATTACGTTTTGCTCGACACCGACAAAGCCGCCCAGAACTGGCAGATCACCAGCCAGCAACTTGGCGTAAAAACCGACAAGCCCTTCAGCGTTACCTTGCGCACCTTGCACGGCGGTCGGCAAGAGGGTGTCAGCATCGTCGACATCGATAACGGTACGATGAAACTTTCGGTCGTGCCCACCCGTGGAATGAACGTCTTGCAGGCGTCGGTCGGCAATGTGCGCATGGGCTGGGATTCGCCGGTCAAGGAAGTGGTCAACCCGTCCTTCATCGACCTCAACGGGCGCAATGGCCTGGGCTGGCTGGAAGGTTTCAATGAACTGGTCACCCGCTGCGGTTACGAATGGGTCGGCCACCCTGGCGTCGACAACGGCGAACTGCTGACCCTGCACGGTCGGGCTGCCAACACTCCTGCGAACCAAGTCACCCTGCACATTGATGAGAAGCCCCCTTACGCCATTACCTTGCGTGGTGTACTGAAAGAGCAGGCATTCAAGAAAGTCGACTTCTCCGTCGTGACCGAACTGGTCACCGAACCCGGCAGCGTGAAGTTCGCCCTCAACGACACCTTGACCAACAACGGTGACTATCCGAAGGAATACCAGGCGCTTTATCACAGTAACTTCAGCACCCCGTTTCTGGAGCAGGGCGCTCGTTTTGCCGCGCCAGTGAAACAGGTGTCGCCATTCAACGACAAGGCAAGGGCAGATCTGCCCGACTGGCAAACCTACCGAGCGCCTACCAAGGACTATGACGAAACGGTTTACAACGTGGTGCCGTATGCCGATGACCAGGGCAATACATTGGCCGTGTTGCATGACAAGGCTGGCAATCTGGGCGTTTCGGTCGGCTTCAATACTCGGACATTGCCTGTATTTTCCCTGTGGAAAAATACCGATACACAAGGCCAGGGTTATGTGACCGGGCTCGAGCCGGGGACGAGTTTTTCCTACAACCGCCGTTACCAGCGGCCACTGAACCTGGTGCCGACAATCGGGCCGAAGGAACACAGGCAGTTCCACATCAGCTACAGCTTGTTGGCGGACAAGGTGGCAGTGGACAAGGCCTTGAAGCAGGTTGGCGAGATACAAGGTGGGCGCGAAACCGAGGTGCGGCAGACGCCATTGGTTGATCTGACCAAGGGGTAACGCCGACCAGGGCATGTCGGCCCTGTCGACTAGTCAGATCTATCAAGTTGTTGGTTTCATACCTTTGCTGAAAGGCTGCTTTCGACCCACGGCGGACACTGATCCAAAGCTCTGTAGTCAGTACCGGCCTCATCGCCGGCAAGCCAGCTCCCACAGGAATATCACCAGCCTTCAGGCATGCGCTGTAGCTGTGGGAGCCGCGCTTGCCGGCGATGGGCCGCGAAGCGGCCCTGGTTACAGATTTCCGCTATGGGTCGATAGCTGTCTGTCGACTACGGCCCTAGGATCCATCGCCCGCCGCTCCGCCCATTCAAACGCTAGCCTTCAGGCGGGGATATCCCACAAACGAATTCATCCGATCCCAGGCGGTGCGAGCCGAACTCCACAACATAGCCTGCCCCGCGGCGCACCGCCTCGGCCCTGGCGGCCCTCTGGTCGGCAAACACATCGACGAAATGCCAGGGATGCCGGTCTCTCAGTACGCCCCATCCAAGTACCCAGCCGTCATTGTCCGGGTCGGGTGGCAGGTTTTTTGCCAAGCTGCGGATGCCCATACGTTCACTCCGATGTGCTAGCCAGTCTTCTGCTTGCGAACCGACTACAAACCACGACTTGGATAAAATCGTGTATCAAGCATAGCGCTTACCTGAAACCAGGACCTAAGGCGCGCCCATTTCAGGGAAGTGTGCGCTGCACCAACAGCCAGCGCACATGGGTCATCACCCCTCGAACTGAATCACCATCCGCCCTTTGATCTTGCCCTCCAGCATCTCATCGAAGATCTGGTTGATATCCTCGATCGGTCGCAGGGTCACCTTCGGCACCACTTTCCCTTCCGCCGCAAACTGGAAAGCTTCCTGCAGGTCCTGGCGGGTACCGACCAGCGAGCCGATCACTTCGATACCGTCCAGCACCAGGCGAGGGATGTTCAGGTTCATGGCTTCCGACGGCAGGCCGACCGCAACCAGGCGACCACCCGCACGCAGGGCGTCAACGGCCGAGTTGAAGGCGGCCTTGGCAACGGCGGTAACCACGGCGGCATGGGCGCCACCGGTCTTGGCCTGGATGACCTTGGCGGCATCCTCGGTGCGTGAGTTTATGACCAGGTCAGCGCCCATCTCGCTGGCGAAGCGCAGTTGCTCTTCGTTGACGTCGATGGCGATCACTTTGGCGTTGAAGACGTTCTTGGCATATTGCAGGGCAAGGTTGCCCAGGCCGCCGAGGCCGTAGATGGCGATCCATTGGCCGGGGCGGATGTTGGAGATCTTCACCGCCTTGTAGGTGGTGACGCCGGCGCAGGTAATACTGCTGGCGGCAGCGGAGTCGAGCCCGTCGGGCACTTTGACCGAGTAGTCGGCCTTGACGATGCAGGCTTCGGCCATGCCGCCGTCCACGGTGTAGCCGGAGTTCTTCACTTCGCGGCACAGGGTTTCGTTGCCGCTGTTGCAATACTCGCAATGCCCGCAGCCCTGGTAGAACCAGGCCACGCTGGCGCGGTCGCCCGGTTTGAGCGAGGTGACGCCTGGCCCTACTGCCTGGACCACGCCGATGCCTTCGTGACCTAGCACCACACCGGTCTTGTCACCGAAGTCGCCATTTTTCACATGCAGGTCGGTGTGGCACACACCGCAGCATTGCATCTTCAGCAGCGCTTCACCGTGCTCGAGGGGGCGCAGGGTTTTCTCCACCACTTCCACGCGACGGCCTGGTGCAACAACAGCAGCTTTCATACGAGCCTCCGTATCCTGTTCCGAATGGGCTTGCTTATCGCCGGCTAAGCATAGCCCTGGGCCGATACGGTAAAACTGCCTCAGGTCATGGTCAGAGGCACTGTGCATGCCACAAAAAGAAAAGCCCGCGGCAACGATGCGGCGGGCTGTAAGAACATAGGGAGCAGGGTTAGTGTGCCCAGCGGGATGTCAGCATTTTGTGAAGCTCAGGTGATGGACTTGTCATGCATGGCTCAGCTCGAGTGTGGTCAGCATGGGCCGGGTTCCATGTGATTTCACTGCACTGGACGCAGGGGGAGTGGCAGCAATAAAAAAGCCCGCCGGGTATGGCGGGCAAGCAACGTTTGAAGGGAGAGCCTGCAGCTTGGGTCCGGCCGGTTAACCCAGCATTAAGCGGTAATGCATTGACCTGTGCAGCCGATCCGCCTATACAGGCCTGCCACCAGCCCAGGAGTCAGCATGCGCGACGAAGATGACCTGCACGAACCCGAACATGATCACCTGCTTGATCACGAATTCCTCTACGACGACACTGAGGCAGAAGCCGATGCCCGAGGCGTCGAGGATGACATCGAGGAAGACGAAGAAACGCTGGATGACCTTGATGAAGAAGAGCGTGGTCACCCAGCCTGGTTCGACGACTGCGAAGACGACTGACTCAGCGCCCGTCCACCGAAAAACGCCCGGGGCCGCTTACCGCCAGTAACAACATGCCGCCCATGATGCTGAGGTTTTTCAGGAACTGGGTCATGTTGGCGCTGCGCTCAGGGTCGACCATGTTCCAGAACGGGTGGCCCAGCAGCGCCGTGCCCAGCACGAACAACGCAAACAGGAAGGCCAGCGGCCGGGTGTAGAATCCGAGGATCAGCAGGATGCCAACGGCGAATTCCATGAGCACGGCTACTGCCGCTGCCAGCATGGGGGCAGGAGCGCCCAGTGAAGTCATGTAGCCGACCGTGCCTTCGAACCCGGTCAGCTTGCCCCAGCCAGACAAGACGAACAGGATCATCAGCAGCACACGGGCAATCAGGATAATGATGTCGCGTTGACCATCGAACAGGGAGTAGCGCATGGCGGCGTTCCAGTGGACGGGTACAAGCACCACTCTAGCAGCTGCGCAAAGGATTGCTGGCGGGCAGCAAAAAGGCGCCGCAAGGGCGCCTTCGCAAGGAATTTGGTGCGAGTGGCGGGACTCGAACCCGCAAGGCTCACGCCGACAGATTTTAAGTCTGCTGTGTATACCAATTCCACCACACTCGCACGCTTGAAGGGGCCGTAACGACCAGCTCGCTTCTAAGCAGAAGGGCTTCGCAATCAAGCGCGCTTTATAACCCATTGTTATAGTTGAGTCAACCACAGCGCCTATGATCAACAGAATGAAGGTCGATCGAATGGGCAATTGACACCTTGCTATCATTACGCCACTGTTGCCCTTTTATTGGATCCAAAGAGTGTGCGGTGATGACTCTGTCCGATACTCCCGAGCGTATAGTGCACCCACGGCTATTGTGGAGACTTTTGTTCGTGCTGGTCGTCGTGCTGGCGGCATTTCTCTACCTGAGCCTGATCAGCCTGGGCGGTTATCTGCTGATGCTTGGGTTCGATGCCGAACACTCTCAACCGCAGCGGCTGATGGCCCTGGCTGGTGGAGGGCTTATCCTGCTGGTCGGCTTGTGGCTGCTGAAAGTGGCAATGCCTCGGCGCATCAGCCTTGTGCTGGTTGAGCCTGGGCGTTGAACCTCGCAATGTTTTCCCTCCTGCTGTGCCGGTGGAGTTCGCATGGTTTCAGCTGACTGTCTCGACCACCCTGTCATGCCTGCCCACCGCTATGAACAGCTGGTTCAGTCGGTGGTGGATTACGCCATTTACATGCTCGATCCTTCCGGCCATGTGGTGTCGTGGAACGCAGGCGCGCAACGTATCAAGGGGTACCGTGCCGATGAAGTGATCGGCCAGCATTTCTCGTTGTTCTTCACCCCGCAGGATTGCACCGAGGGCCGCCCGGAGCGCTTGCTGCGCCAGGCGCTGGAGCAGGGCGTGGCGCAGGATGAGGGTTGGCGCGTACGCAAGGATGGCACGCAGTTCTGGGCGCTGGCCGCCCTGGATGTGATTCGCGATGACCAGGGCCAGATTGTCGGCCTGGCCAAGGTGACCCGGGACATCACCGACCGTCGCGAGACGGCGCTGCAACTGGACGCGGTGCGCGCCCAGCTGTTCCAGGCACAGAAGCTGGAGGCCCTCGGCCAGTTGACCGGTGGCCTGGCGCATGACTTCAACAACATGCTGACCATCATCATCAGCTCGGCGCGCTTGGCGCTGGCCACCCAGGACCCGGCACGCGCCCAGCGCATGTTGCAGCACATTCTCGATGCCGGGCAGCGGGGCACCGAGCTGACCCAGCAGTTGCTCAGCTTTGCCCGCCACCGCAAGCTTGATGTGGCTTGCGTCGCCCCGGCGAACCTTGTTGCCGCCACCCGTGGTCTACTGGAGCATGCGCTGCCTGGATCGATTGACCTGGAGGTGGTGCTGCAACCGGACCTGCCCCTGATCGAGGTGGATGCCGGGCAATTGCAGATGGTACTGCTCAACCTGTTGTTCAATGCCCGCGATGCCATCACGGGGCAGGGCCGGATCGGCTTGACCGTCGAGGTGGTCGAACTGACCGGTGAGGTGGAGGGCCTGCACGGCGGGTTTGTGCGATTTGAGGTCGAAGACAGCGGCGAGGGCATCGCGCCAGCGGTACTGCCGCGGATCTTCGAACCGTTTTTCACTACCAAGCCCTTTGGCAAGGGGACTGGCCTGGGCCTCAGCCAGGTGTATGGTTTTGCCAGGCAGAGCGGTGGTGCCATTTGCGTCGACAGTGAGCCCGGCCGGGGAACTTGCATGCAGCTTTACTTGCCAATCTATCAGCACACGGACAGCCAACTCGACAGGTAGAACACCATGGCACAGGCACTCAGGCGGCTGGTGACGGGGATCGATGGGCTCGATGCGTTGCTCCAGGGTGGCCTGGTGGCTGGCGCGTCCTACATCATTCAGGGCCCGCCGGGGGCGGGCAAGACCATCCTCGCCAATCAGCTGGCCTGCGGGCATGTGCGCGGTGGTGGCCGGGTGCTGGTGGCCACCTTGCTCAGCGAGTCGCACGAGCGGCTGTTCCAGTACCTGGCGACTTTGGAGTTCTTCGACCCGGCGCTGGTCGGCGACCCGATCCAGTTCGTCAGTGCATTCGATACCCTGGAGCAGGAAGGCCTGGACGCCGTGGTACGGCTGCTGCGCCAGGAAATCGCCCGCCAGCAGGCCAGCCTGCTGATCGTCGATGGCGTGCTCAATGCCCGGGTGCGTGCGGAAACCGCGCTGGATACCAAGAAATTCGTCTCTGAACTTCAGGGCCATGCGGCCTTTGCGGGCTGCACCGTGCTGCTGCTGACCAGCGCCCGGCTGGAAGAGGGTAGCCCGGAGCACACGATGGTCGACGGGGTGATCGAACTGGGCGAGCAACTGTTTGGCAGCCGCGCCGTGCGTCATATCCAGCTGCGCAAGACGCGGGGCAGTGCGGCGTTGTCGGGGCGCCATGAATGCCTCATCGATGAAACCGGCATGCATGTATACCCGCGCCTGGAGTCACTGTTCAGCCACCCCAGCCAGGCGGGCAGCGCCACCTTGCAGCGCATCGGCAGCGGGGTGGCGACCCTGGATGAAATGCTCGGTGGCGGCCTGGCCACGGGCTCGGTCAGCCTGCTGATCGGGCCCTCGGGTATTGGCAAGACGTCATTGGGCCTGGCATTTCTCGGTGCCAGCAGCCTGCAGGCGCCGGGGCTGCATTTCGGCTTTTACGAAACGCCGGAGCGCCTGCGTATCAAGGCCGCGTCGCTGGGTTACGATTTTGCAGCCATGGAGCAGGCTGGCATCCTGCAGCTTTGCTGGCAGCCGACTACCGAGGGCCTGCTGGACCAGGTCGGTGCGCGCCTGCTCGAGCGGCTCGAAGCGCAAGGCAGCAAGCGCGTGCTGATCGACAGCCTGGGGGCGTTCAGCCGCCTGGCCATCGACCCGGCGCGGCTCAATGCGTTTTTCCGCGCCTTGGTCGGCGAACTGCGCGCGCGCGATGTCAGCGTGATGCTGACCTGGGAAATGCGCGACATATTCGGCGCGGAAATCAGCGCGCCAGCCCCGGACCTGTCGAGCATCGTCGACAACTTGATGCTGATGCGCTTCGTCGAGCTGGATTCGCAGCTGCGGCGCATGCTGTCGATCCTCAAGGTGCGTGACAGCCACCATGACCCTGCCTTGCACGAGCTGCTGATCGGGCCGCAAGGCATTACCCTGCGCAAGGCGTTCGAAGGCGCCTGCGGTGTGCTTTCGGGAACGCCGGTGCCGCAGGGGAGCGGGTGACGGGGCGGGCGATGAACACCATCCTGATCGTCGATGACGAGTACCTGATTGCCGACATCCTCGGCTTTGCCCTGGAGGACGAGGGTTTTCTGGTGGAAAAGGCGAGCAACGGCTGCAAGGCGCTGGAGGCACTGAAGGAAAAGCGCGTTCAGCTGGTCATCACCGACTACATGATGCCACTGCTCAACGGTGAGGAGCTTGTGCGCTCGATGCGTGAAGACCCGGCCTTGAGCGAGTTGCCGGTCATCCTCATGAGTGGCGCGCAGGCCAACCAGGGATGCCCGGAACTGTTCGCCGCGGTGTTCGACAAACCGTTCGACATGGACTGTATGATCGCCAAGGTGCGCGAACTGCTGGGCACCTGAGGCGCGGCGCGATCAAGCGCGTCCGTGCGGCTTGAGGCAGGTCGCTCAGTGCGAGTCGTCGTGCTTTTCCGGGGCCGGGCTGCCGGCCTGGATACGCTTGAAGATCTCTTCTCGATGGACCTGGACGTCTTTCGGTGCATCGATACCGATCCTCACCTGCATCCCTTTGACGCCCAGAATGGTGACTTTGATGTCATCGTTGATGACGATGCTTTCGCCAACCTTGCGGGTGAGTATCAGCATGTAGTTCTCCTTGGTGATGTAAAAGTCCGTCGGGCTAGTTGCCACGGCGGCGGGAGCTTGTCCCTCTTCCTTCTCATTAAAGACGCTTTCGGCGGATAGTAATTCCCCGACAGACAAATTCTGTTGCGTGTCTTCAGTCGCAGGTGCCGAAGCAAACCGCCAGCGGTTTGTCGGCCAAGGTGCTCGGTGGCAAGAATAGGGGGCTTGGCGGCCAATGGGAAATTTCTTCGCATCATGGTCTGAATAGACCGGGTTAATGGTCATCCTGTTCCTCGAGTGCCTGAAGAAATAACAGCAAGGCTACTTCTTCACGGTCCAGGCCTTTGCGCACACGGTTCTTCGGCAAGTTGGCCAGGCGCCCCAGGGCATAGTGTTCAAGTACAGCCGGGTGAATGTAGCAGCGCCTGCACACTGCCGGTGTATTACCCAGGCGTGATGCTACCTGACGGACGATGGCGGCGACCTGGCGCTTGGCTTCGCTCTCGGGCTCCCAGGCCAAGGGCCTCAGCAGGTCCAGGGCGAGGCTGCTACCGGCCCAGGTGCGGTAGTCCTTGGCGGTGAAGTCGGCACCGGTCAGTTGCTGCAGAAACTGGTTGACCTCGCTGGAGCCGACGCTATGGCGCTGGCCGTCGTCGTCCAGGTACTGGAACAACGCTTGGCCGGGCAGTTCCATGCAGCGCTTGAGCAGGTTGGCCAGTCGCCGATCGTTGAGGCTGACGTTGTGCTCGACGCCGCGCTTGCCGCGGAACTGGAAGCGGATGCTGCTGCCCTTCACCTCGACATGGCGGTTGCGCAGGGTGGTCAGTCCATAGGACTGGTTGTCACGCAGGTAGCGCTGGTTGCCGATGCGGATCAGGGTGTGGTCCAGCAGGCTGATCACCAGCGCCATCACCTTTTCCCGGTCCAGGCCTGGTCGGGCAAGGTGGTCGTGCAGCTGTGCGCGCAATTTCGGCAGGGCCTGGGCAAACGCCAGCATGCGCCCGTACTTGTGCTGGTCGCGTATTTCGCGCCACTGCGCGTGGTAGCGGTATTGCTTGCGGCCACGGGCATCGCGACCTGTGGCTTGCAGGTGGCCTTGCGGGTCGGCGCAGATCCACACCTCGGTATAGGCCGGGGGGATTGCCAGTGCAGCGATGCGGGCAAGGGTATCGCTGTCGCGCACTCGCTGGCCGTCGGCATCCAGGTAGATGAAGCGCCCTCTCCAGCGCCGCCGGGTCAGGCCCGGCTGGCTGTCATCGACGTAGTGCAGGGTGCGCGGCAGGGGGCAGTCAAGCATGGTTGGCAGGCCTCGATCAGGTCACTGATCAATGGACACCAGCGACGGGGCCGATGCTCAGCCCAGCAGCGCCACCGACTTGATCTGGGCAAACAGCACCTGGCCCGGGTGCAGGCCGAGCTGGTCTGCCGAGTAGCGGGTGATGCGCGCGAGCAAGGCATTGCCGCCAGCATCCAGGCTGACCAGTACATGGGCCGGGTTGGCGGCCGGGCGGCTTTCGCGCACGCGCACCGGCAAGCGGTTGAGAATGCTCGAAGTGCTGTCAGCTGCCAGGGCCAGGCTGACGTCACGCGCCTGCACCTTGACCCGCAAGGTGCTGCCCATCACCTGGGCAGGGTGGGTGATACGCAACAGCGGCCCGTCGTTGCCGGGCAGGCGCAGGTCGAGCAGGTCGTAGTGCGCGTCATGTGCCACCACCAGGCCTTCAAACACCACGCCGGCATCCTCGCCCTCGGCCAGCGACAGGTCGAGACGGGCCAGGGTTTCGCCGATCGGGCCGCTGGCCACTGCCTGGCCTTGCTCCAGCAACACCAGGTGGTCGGCCAGCCGCGCCACTTCTTCCTGGGCATGGCTGACATACACCAGCGGGATGTCCAGTTCGTCGTGCAGGCGTTCCAGGTAGGGCAGGATTTCGCGTTTGCGCGGCCCGTCGAGGGCAGCCAGTGGCTCGTCCATCAACAGCAGGCGCGGGCTGCTGAGCAGGGCGCGGGCAATGCCCACCCGCTGCGCCTCGCCACCGGACAAGGTCGCCGGCCGGCGTGCCAGCAAGTGGCCGATACCCAGCAGCTGGCAGGCCAGGTCTAGGCTGACCTTGCGCTCGGCAGCGGCCACCCGGCGCCAGCCGAACTCCAGGTTGCCGCGTACCGACAGGTGCGGGAACAGGCTGGCCTCCTGGAACACGTAGCCTACCGGGCGCAGGTGTGGTGCCAGAAAGAATCCGCGGGCGCTGTCTTCCCAGACTTCGCCGTTGACCTCGATGTAGGCGCTGGCGGCCCGTTCCAGCCCCGCCAGGCAACGCAGGCAGCTGGTCTTGCCAGAACCGGAGTGGCCGAACAACGCACTGATGCCACGGCCGGGCAGGTGCAGGTCTACGTCCAGGGTGAAGTCGTCGCGTGCCAGTTGCAGGCGCGCCACAATCGATGCGCTCATTTCAGCTCCAGCCAGCCTTGCCGCGGCGTCCTGCGTAAAGCAAGAGCAGCACCAGGAACGAGAACACCAGCATGGCACCGGCCAGCCAGTGCGCTTGCGAATAGGCCATGGCCTCGACATGGTCGAAGATCTGCACCGAGACCACGCGTGTCTTGTCGGGAATGTTGCCGCCAATCATCAACACCACGCCGAACTCGCCCACCGTGTGGGCGAAACCGAGGATGCTGGCGGTGATGAAGCCCGGACGGGCCAGCGGCAGCACCACGTGGACGAAGGTGTCCCAGGGGCTGGCGCGCAGCGTCGCGGCCACTTCCAGCGGGCGCTGGCCAATGGCGCCGAAGGCATTCTGCAGCGGCTGGACCACGAACGGCATGGAGTAGATCACCGAGCCTATCACCAGGCCGGTAAAACTGAACACCACGCTGCCCAGGCCCAGCGCCTGGGTCGCCTGGCCCAGCCAGCCATTTGGGCCGAGGGCGATCAGCAGGTAGAAACCGATCACCGTGGGTGGCAGTACCAGCGGCAAGGCCACCACCGCGCCCACCGGCCCGCGCAGCCACGAGCGCGTGCGCGCCAGCCACCAGGCGATGGGCGTGCCGACGATCAGCAGGATGAGGGTGGTCATGCTGGCCAGTTTCACGGTCAGCCAGATGGCACCCAGGTCACTGGCATCCAGTGGCATCAGATTTCATAACCGTAGGATTTGATCACTGCCGCGGCTTTCGGGCCTTTCAGGTAGTCGACCAGGGCCTTGGCGGCGGGGTTGTCCTTGCCTTTTTCGAGGATTACCGCGTCCTGGCGGATGGGTTCGTGCAGGGACGAGGGAACGATCCAGGCCGAACCGCTTTCGACCTTGCCGTCCTTGTAGATTTGCGAAAGGGCGACAAAGCCCAGCTCGGCGTTGCCGGTGGATACGAACTGGAACGCCTGGGTAATGTTCTGCCCTTCGACCAGCTTGGGCCGGGTGGCTTCGGTCAGCTTCAGCTTGTCCAGCACCTGTGTGGCGGCCAGGCCGTAGGGCGCGGTTTTCGGGTTGGCAATGGACAGGTGCTTGAACTGGTTGTTCTTCAGCACTTCGCCGTTGGCGTCGACATAGCCGGGTTTGGCCGACCACAGCGCCAGGGTGCCGATGGCGTAGGTGAAGCGTGAGCCCGGGGCAATCGCGTTTTCCTGCTCGAGCTTGGCTGGGGTGCTGTCGTCGGCAGCGAGAAATACCTCGAACGGCGCGCCATTCTTGATTTGTGCGTAGAACTGGCCGGTGGCGCCATAGGCAGCAATCAGCTTGTGGCCAGTGTCTTTCTCGAAGTCCTTGGCAATGGCCTGGATAGGGGCTGTGAAGTTCGCTGCGACCGCGACCTGGACTTCATCGGCCCAGGCAGTGTTGAGGGCAAGCAGGCTGGCCAGGGCGGTGGCAGCCACGTGGGGCGGGCAGATACGCATGAAGACAGCTCCTTGGGGCTTATCGTTATATCCTTAACTATATAGCGATAGGTCATGGGCCGGGAAGAGGGGGCAGGATGATGCATGGGCAGGTCCGGCCCCTTCGCGGGCTTGCCCGCTCCCACAGTACTGCGCAGCACTCAAAACCAGTGGTGAACCTGTGGGAGCGGGCAAGCCCGCGAAG
>NZ_JBKGFP010000056.1:0-31400 GCF_046557535.1 Pseudomonas sp. S1(2024) | reverse complement strand
GGGTTTGACCCCCCCCAACAGGATGGAAAAAAAAAAAAACCTGGGGGGGCCCCTGGGGGAGCGGGCAAGCCCGCGAAGAGGCCGAACCTGCTTATGCAGACGCCTGGCGGCCGATCACTGCCAGCGCCTTTTCGGCAATCTCCCGGGTCAACTCACCCGCCGGTATATGCCTGCCCAGCCGCAACGCCTGCCCCGACCAGAGGTTGCTGAAATCGCTATTGCCCTGCGGATCCGTAATCGCCCGCAAAGGCATCAAGGCCCCGCCGGCCAGCGGGAAGCGCGGGGCCAAATCGCTCATCGGCCCCAGCTCGCGCATGATGCGGTTGTTGATGCCACGCGCCGGTCGGCCGGTGAACAGGTTGGTCAGCGCCGTGTCGCTGGCAGGTGCGCTGTCCAGGGCCTGGCGATGCGCCGGCGACACCTTGGCCTCGGGGCAGAACAGGTACGCCGTTCCGATCTGCACTGCCGAAGCACCCAAGGCCAATGCCGCCAACAGGCCGCGGTGGTCAGCAATGCCACCAGCGGCAATCACCGGCACGCTGACCGCATCGGCCACCTGCGGCACCAGCGCGAAGGTGCCGATCTGGCTGGTGATATCGTCGCTGAGGAACATGCCGCGATGGCCGCCCGCCTCATAGCCCATGGCAATGATCGCATCACAGCCGTGATGCTCCAGCCACACGGCTTCCTCTACTGTGGTGGCGCTGGACAGCACCTTGGCACCACTGGCCTTTACCCGTTGCAGCAGGTCGGCATGTGGCAGGCCGAAGTGGAAGCTCACCACCTCCGGGCGCAGTTGCTCGACCAGCTGGCAGCTCTGTTCGTCGAAAGGCGCCCGGTTGGACACCGGCGTGGGCGCCGTGAAGTCGGCTCCCACTTCGCTGTAATAGGGCTGTAGCGCCTGCTTCCAGCGTGCATCGCGCTCGGCATCGGGCGCTGGCGGCTGGTGGCAGAAGAAGTTCAGGTTCAACGGGCGGCCCGGGCAGCCGGCGCGGAAGGCGGCGATCTCGGCGCGCACCTGGTCGCCCGTGAGCATGGCGCAGGGCAGGGCGCCCAAACCGCCCGCCAGGCCCACGGCAGTGGCCATGCCCGAGCCCGTCGCACCGGCCATGGGGGCCTGCAGAATGGGCAACTCGATACCCAGCAGGTCGAGGATGCGGCGGTCGGGCCAGTGGCTCATGCGATTCTCCTTGCGCGGGCGGGCAGTACGGTGGTGCGGGTGTTTACAAGGCTTTGCTGACCTGGATGTCGCTGATCTTCTCGGCGTCTTCCCCGTGAATCTTGCGCAGGGCTTCCAGGGCTTGTTCGAGGGAGGCGTCGGGCATCAACGCAAAGTCCCAGCGGCGCTGGCCGTCGAGCTTGTACTTGATGACGTACTTGGTGGTCTGGGTCATGGTGGCCTTATCTGAGTTTCGACGATGAACGACGGATGATCTTGATCTTGTGGGTCAAGGTTGGCTTGCGGGTAACCGAGATCGGGCGGGTGGTCACGGTATCGATGGTGATGTTCCAGAAACCGGTGCTTGGCACGGTGATCTTCGCCGGGAACTTGTCGAAATGGCCACCGTGGTAGGTATGACGACCGCCGTTCTTGAAGCTGCGGAAGTTGGCGTCGTTCATCAGGCGGATATTGCAGCGCTGGGAGCACTCGATGACGACGATATCGTCCTCGTTCAGGTGCTCGCGCTGGTGTACGAATTTCATGTGATGCTCCGCAAGGATTGGTTCTGCAAAGGCGAAAGATACCACGATGTCGGGTTACACTGCCGCGCTGTTCCGCCAGGCGTAGATAAATCTGCCAAAGCAGGGAGCAAATCGGCCTGGCTGTGGTCGAAGCGGATTCTTGAAGGCAGAGGTGCTGCAAATGAAGTGGATGGTGGCGGCGTTGGCGATGACGCTGGGTGGCTGTGTGAGTGTTACGGAACTGGAACAGTCGCGCGAAACGCTTGATGTAATCTCGGGCAAGTCCCCACGCGCGTATGCCGATTGCGTCAAGCAGAAGCTGGCCGATACCCGCGACCCGCTGGTGGAGGAGCAGCGTGGCGATGGCCTGCGGCTGATCGTGCCGCAAAAAATCAGCTCGGGTGTGGGCCCGGCGGCGCTGGTGGATATCGACAAGCGTGGCAGCGGCAGCAGCATCAAGCTGCACGAGCGGCTGAACAATTTCCCGCTGCGCCTGGGCGACGTGCGCACCGCAGCCACCCAATGCATTTCCGGTAGTTGATCCAGGGCAACTGATCACGCTCCTTTTACTTATATGTTTTAAGCCTAAGCTTATAACAATAGAAAAGGAGATTCGTGATGACACCGTTGAGTCGCGCCTTGGTCGGCAGCCTGCTGATCCTGGCTTGGCCCGCGGCGCATGCCGCCGATGGCCAGAAAGTCTTCACCCAGGGTGGGGCCAACCCCGCCGCCATGGCTTGCCTGGGTTGCCATGGCCCGGACGGCAAAGGCATTGCCGCTGCCGGCTTCCCACGCCTGGCCGGGCTGCCGGCCGCTTACCTCAGCAAGCAATTGCATGATTGGCGCAACGGCAGCCGCAAGCAGCCAGTGATGGAACCGCTTGCCAAGGCCCTGACCGAGGATGAGATCAAGGCGGTCAGCACCTATCTGGCCAGCCTGCCGGCAGACCCTGCAGGCGACCTGCGCCGCCAGCAGATCGCCGATGATCCCACCACCCGCATGGCCCTGTATGGCGACTGGAGCCGGCAGATTCCTGGTTGCGTGCAATGCCATGGCCCGGGCGGTGGCGGGGTTGGCGAACACTTCCCGCCCTTGGCCGGCCAGCCCGCCAGTTACCTGGTGGCGCAGCTCAATGCCTGGCGTGACGGCACCCGCAGCAATGACCCCAACCAGCTGATGGTCGGCGTGGCCAAGGCCATGACCGATGACGAGATCAAGGCCGTTGCCGAGTTCTTCGCCCGCCCAGCCAGCCAGGAGGTCAAGCCATGAAACCGATGATTCCAGCCCTGCTGCTGTTGGCCATGGGCAGCGCACACGCCGCCCAGATTGCCATGGAAGACCAGTCGCAGTTGAAAGTGCCTGGCGTGCAGACCGCGCCGCAGTTCGTGCCACCAGCGGAAAGCGAGTTGCCTGACAATGCCTTTGGCAAGATGGTACGCGAGGGGCATGCCTTGTTCGTCGACACCCGCAGGTTGATGCCCGAGGCTGTGGGTAACGGCATGAACTGCAGCAACTGCCACCTTGACCAGGGGCGGCTGGCGCATTCCGCGCCGATGTGGGGGGCGTACCCGATGTACCCCGCCTACCGCAAGAAAAATGACAAGGTCAACACCTATGCCGAGCGCATCCAGGGCTGCTTCCAGTTCAGCATGAACGGCAAGCCGCCTGCGGCCGATAGCCCGCAGATGACGGCGCTGGCGGTGTATTCGTACTGGCTGTCGACCAAGGCGCCGACCGGCGTGGAGATTGCCGGGCGCGGGTACCCGGAAGTGCCGCAACCAAAGGACGGATACGACTTCAAGCGCGGTCAGCAGGTTTATCGCGAGCAGTGTGCGATTTGTCACGGCGACAATGGCGAAGGGCAGAAGGTGGCGGGCGAGTACGTGATGCCGCCGTTGTGGGGCAAGGACTCCTACAACTGGGGCGCCGGCATGCACCGGATCAATACCGCGGCGTCGTTCATCAAGTACAACATGCCGCTGGGCAAGCCGGGCAGCCTTAGCGATCAGCAGGCCTGGGATGTGGCGGCCTGGGTCAACCGCCATGAACGGCCGCAGGATCCGCGGCTGGTGGAAGGCTCCATCGAGAAGACGCGGGTGAAGTTCCATGCCAATGACGGGGTGAACCTGTATGGGCAGAAGGTCGATGGTGTGCTGATAGGGCAGGGCACCGGTAGCTGATGTATTGCCTGTACTGGCCTCCTCGCGGGCTTGTCCGCGAAGAGGCCAGTACAGGAAACCCCGATTTCCTGTCATCCAACGGGCATGGATGACAGCAATATTTACGATCCCCCGGAACTATCTACACTAGGTTATCTCTATCTTCCCATCGATCGGCCACAGGTAGGGCATTGTAAGGTGACTGCCGCCTGATTAGACTGCGCCGAATTCCACTGGCCTAGCCTTTTGTAAGGACGTATATGATCAAAAAATGCTTGTTCCCGGCAGCCGGTTACGGCACCCGCTTCCTGCCCGCTACCAAAGCCATGCCCAAGGAAATGCTGCCGGTGGTCAACAAGCCACTGATCCAGTATGGCGTTGAAGAGGCACTGGATGCCGGTCTGAACGAGATCTCCATCGTCACCGGGCGCGGCAAGCGTGCTTTGGAAGACCACTTCGACATCAGCTACGAGCTGGAAAACCAGATCAAGGGCACCGACAAGGAAAAATACCTGGTTGGTATCCGTCGCCTGCTCGACGAGTGCTCGTTCTCCTACACCCGCCAGACCGAAATGAAAGGCCTGGGCCACGCCATCCTGACTGGCCGCCCGCTGATCGGCGACGAGCCGTTCGCCGTGGTGCTGGCGGACGACCTGTGCGTGAACCCGGAAGGTGACGGCGTACTGACCCAGATGGTCAAGCTGTACAACCAGTTCCGTTGCTCGATCGTCGCCATCCAGGAAGTCGATCCGCAGGAAACCAACAAGTACGGCGTGATCGCCGGCGACATGATCCGTGACGACATTTTCCGTGTCACCAACATGGTCGAGAAGCCAAAGCCGGAAGACGCCCCGTCGAACCTGGCGATCATTGGTCGCTACATCCTGACCCCGGACATCTTCGACATCATCGCCAACACCGAGCCGGGCAAAGGTGGCGAGATCCAGATCACCGACGCCCTGATGCAACAGGCGCAGAACGGCTGCGTGATCGCCTACAAGTTCAAAGGCAAGCGTTTCGACTGCGGTGGCGCCGAGGGTTACATCGACGCGACCAACTTCTGCTTCGAGAACTACTACAAGACTGGCAAGGCTTACTGATAAGCCGCTACTTGTATCAAAGCTGATAACTGGGGCTGCTTTGCAGCCCTTCGCGGGCACGCCCGCTCCTACAGGTATTGTGCAGGCCTTCAAGGTTGCGCCGGTACTGTGGGAGCGGGCGGGCCCGCGAAGGGTCGCAAAGCGGCCCCAGTGCGTTATGCTGGGCGCCTGCCTAGGAGAGTGAATACATGGCCTACGATTTTGATCTGTTCGTGATTGGTGCCGGGTCCGGCGGTGTGCGCGCGGCGCGGTTTGCCGCCGGCTTCGGGGCAAAGGTGGCAGTGGCCGAGAGCCGCTACCTGGGCGGCACCTGCGTCAACGTCGGCTGTGTGCCGAAAAAGCTGCTGGTGTACGGCGCACACGTCGCCGACGAACTGGAGCAGGCCGCAGGCTTCGGCTGGACCCTGGAAGAAGGACACTTCGACTGGGGCACCCTGATTGCCAACAAGAACCGGGAAATCGAGCGCCTCAACGGCATCTACCGCAACCTGCTGGTCAACAGCGGGGTTACCTTGCTGCAGGGGCATGCACGTCTGACCGGTGCCAATGAAGTGGAAGTGGAAGGCCAGCGCTACACCGCCGAGCACATCCTCATCGCCACCGGTGGCTGGCCACAGGTGCCGGACATTCCGGGCAAGGAACTGGCCATCACCTCCAACGAAGCCTTCTACCTCAAGGACCTGCCACGCCGGGTGCTGGTGGTGGGCGGTGGCTACATTGCCGTCGAGTTCGCCGGCATCTTCCAGGGCCTGGGGTCGGCTACCACGCTGCTGTACCGTGGCGACCTGTTCCTGCGTGGCTTCGACGGTTCGGTGCGCACGCACCTGAAGGAAGAACTGGAAAAGCGCGGCCTCGACCTGCAGTTCAATGCCGACATCCAGCGCATCGACAAGCTCGAGGACGGCAGCCTCAAGGCCACCCTCAAGGATGGCCGCGAGCTGGTCACCGATTGCGTGTTCTATGCCACCGGCCGGCGCCCTATGCTGGACAACCTGGGCCTGGAAAACACCGGCGTCGAGCTGGATGCACGCGGTTACATTCGGGTTGACCAGCAGTACCAGACGACCGCGCCGTCGATCCTGGCTATTGGCGACGTGATTGGCCGCGTGCAACTGACTCCGGTGGCTCTGGCCGAGGGCATGGCCGTGGCCCGGCGCCTGTTCAAGCCTGAGCAATACCGCCCGGTGGACTACCAGAACATCCCCACCGCAGTCTTCAGCCAGCCGCCCATCGGCACCGTGGGCCTGACCGAGGAGCAGGCGCTGGAGGCCGGGCACAAGGTGCAGGTATTCGAGAGCCGCTTCCGTGCGATGAAACTGACCCTGACCGACATCCAGGAAAAGACCCTGATGAAGCTGGTGGTCGATGCCGAGACCGACAAGGTGCTGGGCTGCCACATGGTTGGCCCCGACGCCGGCGAGATCATCCAGGGCCTGGGCATTGCCCTGAAGGCCGGTGCGACCAAGCAACAGTTCGATGAAACCATCGGCGTGCACCCGACGGCGGCCGAAGAGTTCGTGACCATGCGCACGGTCACTCGCTGATGCCACTGGCCCCATCGCCGGCAAGCCCGCTCCCACAGGGATTGCACAAGTGCAGAGACCTGCGCGGTACCTGTGGGAGCTGGCTTGCCGGCGATGGGGCCCTTGAATGCCCCGCAATCCTTTGCTCAGCCCATTCCCTTCTATCAATTATCCTCGGTTATAGCCAAAACCAATCAAAAGCATGAGCTTTGCCAATGAGCCTTTATCGGGACCAGCGGTTAGGATTCTCTCCATCAACTGATTCCAACCCCATGAAGGAGCGTCTCTCATGCCAATCATCAACAGCCAGGTCAAACCGTTCAACGCCACCGCCTACCACAAAGGCGAGTTCGTCCAAGTCAGCGAAGCCGACCTGAAAGGCAAGTGGTCTGTCGTGTTCTTCTACCCGGCCGACTTCACCTTCGTCTGCCCGACCGAGCTGGGTGACCTTGCTGACAATTACGCCGAGTTCCAGAAGCTGGGCGTGGAAATCTACGGTGTGTCCACCGACACCCACTTCACCCACAAAGCCTGGCACGACACTTCGGACACCATCGGCAAGATCCAGTACCCGCTGATCGGTGACCCGACCCACGTTATCTCGCGCAACTTCGACGTGCTGATCGAAGAAGCCGGCCTGGCCGATCGCGGTACCTTCGTGATCAACCCGGAAGGTCAGATCAAGATCGTCGAACTGAACGACGGTGGTGTAGGTCGCGATGCTGCCGAACTGCTGCGCAAGGTGAAGGCTGCCCAGTACGTCGCCGCTCACCCAGGCGAAGTTTGCCCGGCCAAGTGGAAAGAAGGCGAAGCCACCCTGGCTCCATCGCTGGACCTGGTCGGCAAGATCTAAGCCGATGTGTATGTCGCGGGCGGTAGCCAGCCGCCAAAGCTGAAGTACCTACCGCCCCGTAAAGCGCCCGGGCGAGTTCGCCTGGGCGTTTTTGTATCCGAGTTTTGAAAAAGGAATCGCCCGTATGTTGGACGCCACGCTTAAATCGCAACTGAAAACCTACCTGGAGCGGGTCACCCAGCCGATCGAGATCGTTGCCTCCCTCGACGACGGCGCGAAATCCCGCGAATTGCACGACCTGCTGGTGGAAATTGCCAGCCTGTCGAACCTTATTACCTTCAGCGCGGACGGCAGCGATGCCCGTCGTCCATCGTTCTCGCTGAACCGCCCGGGAGCCGACATAAACCTGCGCTTCGCCGGCATCCCCATGGGCCACGAATTTACCTCGCTGGTGCTGGCACTGCTGCAGGTCGGGGGCCACCCGTCCAAGGCCAGTGCCGAAGTGATCGAACAGATCCAGGCGCTGGAAGGCGAGTTCACCTTCGAAACCTACTTCTCGCTGTCGTGCCAGAACTGCCCGGACGTGGTCCAGGCGCTGAACCTGATGGCGGTCCTCAACCCCAACGTGCGCCACGTGGCCATTGACGGCGCGCTGTTCCAGGCGGAAGTGGAATCGCGCAAGATCATGGCGGTGCCGAGCATTTACCTGAACGGCGAAGTGTTTGGCCAGGGCCGCATGGGCCTGGAAGAAATCCTCGGCAAGATCGACACCAACGCAGGCAGCCGCCAGGCCGAAAAGATCAACGCCAAGGACGCCTTCGACGTGCTGGTGGTCGGTGGTGGCCCCGCCGGCGCCTCGGCAGCTATCTATGCCGCGCGTAAAGGCATCCGCACCGGTATTGCGGCCGAGCGTTTCGGCGGCCAGGTGCTCGACACCCTGGCCATCGAGAACTTCATCTCGGTACAGGAAACCGAAGGGCCGAAGCTGGCCACGGCGCTGGAAGAGCACGTCAAGCAGTACGACGTGGACATCATGAACCTGCAGCGCGGTGAAGCGCTGATCCCGGCCACCGATGGCGGCCTGCACGAAGTACGCCTGGCCGGCGGTGCCTCGCTCAAGGCCAAGACCGTTATCCTGGCTACCGGTGCCCGCTGGCGTGAGATGAACGTGCCGGGCGAACAGGAATACCGCGCCCGTGGCGTGGCTTACTGCCCGCACTGTGACGGCCCACTGTTCAAGGGCAAGCGCGTGGCGGTGATCGGTGGAGGCAACTCGGGTGTGGAAGCGGCCATCGACCTGGCGGGTATCGTCGCCCAGGTAACGCTGATCGAGTTCGACAGCCAGCTGCGTGCCGATGCGGTACTGCAGCGCAAGTTGCACAGCCTGCCGAACGTGAAGGTGATCACCAGTGCGCTGACCACCGAAGTGCTTGGCAATGGCGAAAAGGTGACTGGCCTGCGCTACAAGGACCGCACCACCGACCAGCAGCATGAAGTGGCGCTGGAGGGCATCTTCGTGCAGATCGGCCTGCTGCCGAACACCGACTGGCTGAAAGGCACCGTCGAGCTGTCGCCACGTGGCGAGATCATCGTCGATGCCAAGGGCCAGACCAGCATCCCTGGTGTGTTTGCGGCGGGTGACGTGACGACTGTGCCGTACAAGCAGATCGTGATTGCGGTAGGTGAGGGGGCCAAGGCATCGCTGGCGGCCTTTGACCACCTGATCCGCACTTCGGCACCGGCATAAGCCTGTACCGGCCCTTTCGCGGGCATGCCCGCTCCCACAGGTACTGCACAGGTCTTGAGATTTGTGAGGAACCCTGTAGGAGCGGGCATGCCCGCTCCCACAGGTACTGCACAGGTCTTGAGATTTGGGAGGAACTTTGTAGGGGCGGGCCTCCCCGCTCCCACAGGTACTGCACAGGTCTTGAGATTTGTGAGGAACCCTGTAGGAGCGGGCATGCCCGCGAATGCGTCAGAACTGACAAAGCTGAATCTGAGGATGTCTATGATTAATGCAGACACCCTCAGGAATCACATCCATGACCCTGATCAGCCGCGAACCCTGGTGGCTAGTCCCCCCAAAGCCCGGGCAGCAAGAGCAGGACCTGCACTGGGGCTACCTGGAAATCTATGCCGACGGCCGCACCGTGTTCGTCGACCAGCGCCCCAGTGACCGGGAGCTGGCCGAGCGCAAGAGCTGCCGCAACTTCCCCGACCCCGAGCCGTGACGGCTCAGCCTTCCAGTTCGGCCAGGCGTGCTTCCAGCGCCGCGATGCGCGCTTCGAGGGCTTCGATGCGTTCTTCCGACACATTGCCGCCGCTGCTGCGTGCCCCACCTTCTTGTTGCCGGGCAGCCAGGATTGCCTCGATTTCGGCCGGGTCGCCCAAAGCATGGGTGTAACGGTCTTCCCGCTGGCCGGCCTGACGCGGCAGGTGCAAGGCCAGGCCGCGCGAGATCAGGCGTTCCAGCTGGTGCTGGATCTGCTCGGTGTCGTCGAAGTCGTGCAGGCGGTTGCTGCGGGTCAGCAGTTCGTTGAGGGTTTGCGGCCCGCGCAGGAACATCAGGCCCATCAGCACCAGTTGCGCCGGCACCAGCTCCAGCGCCTTGTCCACCCGTTGTTCCCAGCGGTCGGCGCGGCTGCCCATCTGCAGGCGGGTCATGTCTTGCCCCTCGAGGGCGCGCAGGGCCTGGCCGACCTGGCCTTGGGTGAGGTTCATCACCGGCTCGCGACTGGTCTTCTGGTTGCAGGCCAGGACCAGGGCGTTGAGGGTCAGCGGGTAGCTTTCCGGGCTGGTGGCCTGCTTCTCGATCAGCGAGCCGAGAATACGGATCTCGATGCTGTTGAAGCGGCCTTCGCCGGCGGTTTCGTGTTCTGACATGGCCCTGTCTCATTGCTGGGGAAAGGCCACTAGCCTAGGTAAAGCGCCAGGCTTAAGCAATCACTGGGATCATCGCCGGCAAGCCAGCTCCCACAGGTACAGCACAAGCCGTAAGGCCGGCACTATCCCTGTGGGAGCTGGCTTGCCTGCGAAAGGGCCGCACAGCGGCCCCGGCAATCTCAAGCGTTGCGCCGCTCTTCAGCCTGGCACGCCGCCGCGGTAAACAGCACATCGGTCGAAGAATTCAGCGCCGTCTCGGCCGAATCCTGCAGCACGCCGATGATGAAGCCCACTGCCACCACCTGCATGGCAATTTCGCTAGGGATGCCAAACAGGCTGCACGCCAGCGGAATCAGCAGCAGCGAGCCACCGGCCACACCCGAGGCGCCGCAGGCACAGACCGCCGCCACCACGCTGAGCAGTACAGCGGTCGGCAGGTCCACCGGAATACCCAGGGTATGCACCGCCGCCAGGGTCAGCACGGTAATGGTGATGGCGGCACCCGCCATGTTGATGGTCGCACCCAGCGGGATCGACACCGAGTAGGTGTCTTCATGCAGGCCAAGGCGCTCCGACAGGGCCAGGTTGACCGGGATGTTGGCCGCCGAGCTACGGGTGAAGAACGCGGTGATACCGCTTTCGCGCAGGCACAGCAGGGTCAGCGGGTAGGGGTTGCGGCGGATTTTCCAGTACACGATCAGCGGGTTCATCACCAGCGCCACGAACAGCATGCAGCCGATCAGCACCGCCAGCAGGTGCAGGTAGCCGAGCAGGGCGTCCAGACCCGACTGGGCCAGCGTGGCGCTGACCAGGCCGAAGATGCCCAGCGGGGCGAAGCGGATGACCACGCGAACGATCAGGGTCACGCCATTGGACAGGTCCTCGACCACGGTGCGGGTGGTTTCGCCGGCATGGCGCAAAGCCACGCCCAGGCCGATGGCCCAGGTCAGCACACCGATGAAGTTGGCGTTGAGCAGGGCGTTGATCGGGTTGTCGACCGCACTCAGCAGCAGGTTCTGCAGCACCTCGGTGATGCCGCCCGGCGCGCTCAGCGTAGCGTCGCCGGTGCTGAGCACCAGGTTCGACGGGAACAGCATGCTGGCGACCACGGCGACTACCGCGGCGCCGAAGGTGCCCAGCAGGTACAGCCAGAGGATCGGGCGAATGTGGGTTTCCTGGCCGTGGCGGTGGTTGGCGATCGAGGCCATGACCAGGATGAACACCAGCACAGGTGCCACCGCCTTGAGGGCGCTGACGAACACCTTCCCGAGGAAGGCCATGTCGCGGGCGATGGCGGGCGCGAGCAGGGCCAGGGCGATGCCGGCGATCAGGCCGATGACGATCTGCGTCACCAGGCTGGTGCGGTTGAGGAAGCGGAGGACGGGGGTCATGTGCAGCGATATCCCAGCATGTTCAAAAAGGGCGCGACTTTACCATAGACCTTCGTAGAGCAGGGCGGCCTGAAGAAGTCAGCGCCCGCGCCGCCGCGACACCCGCGCCTCGATGTTCTTGCGCCCGATCAGCAGTGGCGGCTTCTCCACTACCGGCTCGTCCGCCAGCCATTTGTACATCACCAGGCAGTCCACCAGCCCCAGGCGGGCATGGCGGTAGGCCTTGGGCAAGCGGCCAACGGTTTCGAAGCCCAGCTTGTGCCACAGCGCCACTGCCACCTCGTTGGTGGCCACCACCGAGTTGAACTGCAGGGCCAGAAAGCCCTCCTGGCGTGCCTGTTTCTGGGAGTGCTCGCACATCAACCGCGCGACGCCGCGGCCGCGTGCCGTTTCACAGACCATGTAGCCGCAATTGCCCACGTGCCCACCGGGCCCGGCGGCATTGGCCTTGAGGTAATACGACCCCAGCATCGCGCCGTCTTCCTCGGCCACGAATGTGCGCATGGGCAGTTCCAGCCACAGCTGGCGGGCCTGTTCGAAGCTGAGGGCCGGGTCGAATGCGTAGGTTTCACGGGCTTGTACGACGGCCTGGAAGGTGGGCCAGAAGCGCTCGAAGTCTTCCGGCGTCATGGGGCGGATGTGGATCATGCGGGTTCCTGCAAGGGCTGGGCCGCCCAGTCTGGGTGGCGCGGCGCCGTCGCGCAAGGGCGGCGACGCCATTTGCGCTCAGCTGTTGGCCTTGCCTACTGCATCCATGGCACGTGCCGAGTAGACCAGTGCGGCGCCGGCATTCATCGCCACGGCCACGCCCAGGGCCTCGGCGATTTCCTCGCGGCTGGCGCCGTGTTTGACGGCCTGCTGTGAATGCACGGCGATGCAGCCATCGCAGCGTGTGGTCACGGCCACGGCGAGGGAGATCAGCTCGCGGGTCTTGGCGTCCAGGTGGTTGGTCTTGGCCCCTGCGCCGCTGGCGGTCATGTAGCCGGCCACGGTGTCAGGGGAAAGCTGCTTGAGATCGCCGATGCCGGCCATCAACTGCTTACGGTAGGCGTCCCAGTCCATCATGCTCATCGTCTTCACCTTGGGGAGGTTGCGAGTGGAGCTTTCAGGCTAGTCGAAGAGTGGGAAGTGTGAGACTTGTACTTTGGTTGGTTGCGCGCAGGCCCTTGGGCTGCGCGCAACCACACCGATCAGATGTAGATGAACACCAGCACCAACGCCGCGACGAACGCCCATTTCTCCAGGTAGTAACGCGTGCGGTTGCGCTTCTTCATCGCCTTGCCACGTTCGCGGATCTTGTAGATGCGGGTGAACAGACGGTTGATGCCACCGGTCTTGTCGCCAGCATCGTTGGGTGCGGCGGCCGCGGCCATGACGTTGCGGCTGAACCAGCGGTTGAACGCGGTTGCCCAGCGGTACTTGAGCGGGCGTTCCACGTCGCAGAACAGGATGATGCGGTTGTGCTCAGTGGTATTGGCCGCGTAGTGGATGTAGGTCTCGTCGAAGATCACGCCCTCGCCATCGCGCCAGGAATATTTCTCACCGTCCACATCGATGTAGCAATCATCGTCGTTCGGCGTGTCCAGGCCCAGGTGGTAGCGGTACGAGCCGGCATACGGGTCGCGGTGGCGCACCAGCTTGGCGCCCGGCGGCAGGGTGGCGAACATGGCGGCCTTGACCGTGCCGATGCCTTTGAGCAACTCGGTGGTGCGTGGGCACAGGGTCATCGCCGACGGGTGGCTTTCGCCGTACCACTTCAGGTAGAAGCGCTTCCAGCCGGTCTTGAAGAATGAGTTGAAACCGACATCATCGTAATTGTCGGACTTCTTGATTTCGCCCACATGCAGCAGCTGTTGGGCTTCCTCGCGGATCTCCTGCCAGTGGTCCTGCAGCGTCTGCAGTTCGGGGAAGGTCTCTACCGGCAGGTAAGGCTTGGCCGGGTGCCTGGAAAACAGGTACAGGAAGCTGTTGACCGGGGCCAGGAAACTGGAATGGTCGCCCAGCTGACGGGTCAGCTTGTGGCGAACGCGACCGCGCAGGTGAACATAGGCGATCGAGAGGACGAAGATGAGGACTAAGGCGATTTTCATGGGCGGATACGTCAAGTAATGGCCATGCGTGATGGCTAAGCCCGCCAGCATAAACAATCGAGCCGATGCTTTGTAGGAGAATGTTACCCAACGAAGGCAGACCTTGGTACAAGCGCCACCGCTGTACCAAGGTCTGCATGGCGATGCATCAGGCCAGAGTTACCTCGATGCGGCCATCCGTGATGCGATGGTCATTGCCTTGGTAGCTGACTACATAGTCAGTAAAGTCGGCGGTCAGGGTCCTTTTCTCCACGTTCCACTCATGCTGCAGGCGGCCCTCGGTCAGGGGATAGTACAAACCGCCAATCAAGAAGAACAGACGTGCATGTTGCTCACTGAACAGCATCATGATGCCTTGGGTAGCGTTGTCCACTTGCTGTTTTGCGGTGAGTTGGATGCGCCCGTCTTGAAGTACCTTGGATTTGATGGTTTGCGCATCAAGGTTGCCCAACGAGGGGAAAATGGCGGGGGCGAGGTTGGCGGTGACCCGGCCGCTGCCTGAGATGTAGCGCGTTACTTGGTCGGCCAGCGACAAGGACAGCGAACCATTCACGATCTCGACCCGGTTCGTGGTGTCTTCGATGGTGAAGTGGAAAGTTGCCTTCAATGCCTTGGAAGTCTCATCCATCTCGGTAATATCGATTGTGCCCCCGGTCGCCCAGCCTGAACGACCAATCGAACTCGAGCCGAAATAGGCGTTGATCTCGGCTTTCTCGCCTGGACCGATCTTGTGGGATTCGCCTGTTACCAGGCGGCTTTCCGGGATATTCATGATTATGAAGCTATGAATGTCATCTGAATTATCCTTGTAATGAGGGGCAAAGAACGAGCAGTTGCCAGAACTGATATTTGTATCTACCTCATTAGCTTTGAAAGCGTATTCACGCTGGCCCCACTTCAGTGTCGCTTGCATGGCAGGCTGGGTGTTCCGTGTGTGCTGGTGTTGTTTCATAACCGTATCCGGGGTAATTGAATTGAGACCCCAGCGTATGGTTTGGGTCACTGCCGGCGAAACTGGTAAAACTGCTAGTTTGCATCAGTACGCGCTTTGCGCATCTTGAGGAGCGGCACGATGACACCGGTCAGCGGACGTATCGAAAAACCATTCAGGCGCCTGTTCTTCGCCTTGCCGGTCAGCGATGCCCAGCGCCGTGCGCTGGCCCAGTGGCGACGTGACCTGGGCCTGCGCAGCGGAAGACCGGTGCCGGCCGCCAACTTCCATGTGACACTGCTGTTTCTCGGCGATGTGGATACCGCCCATGTGCCTGCTATTTGCGCGGCGGTCGACCAGCTGGCGCTACCGGCCACGGCACCACGGCTGTTGCTGGACCGCCTGCAGGTGTGGCAGCGGGCCAGCGCCTTGGTGCTGGAGGCGCAGCAGACCCCACCGGCCCTGTTGCAACTGGTGTACAGCTTGCAGCAGGCGCTGCTGCCGTTGGGGGTGTACGCGGCCGACCGTGAGTATCGCCCGCACCTGACGCTGGCCAGGGATTACCGCGGCCAGCCGCCAGAGTCCAGCAGCGCGCCGGATTTCTACCTCGCCGCCCGCCATTTCACATTGTACGAGTCGCGCAAGGGCGCCTACTGGCCATTGGCGCAATGGCCGCTTTCAAGCTGATTCAGGCCATGCAATACAGTTGCAGCTATCTCGACCGCATTGACCTCAAGGGCTTTGCTATCCCGGTGGGAGCCGGCTTGCGGAGATGGGGCAAGGGCAGGCGATTACACCGGCAGGCTCTGGTACGGCAATTCATCCCCCGGGCTGCGGGCGAACTGGCGCTTGTACTCGCGGCTGAACTGCGAGGTGCTCTGGTACCCCACCCGGTGCGCGGTCTGCGCCACCCCCAGGCCTTCGCCGATCAGCATCTGCTGCGCCTTCAGCAGCCGCAGGCGCTTGAGGTACTGCATCGGCGCCATGTCGGTGCAGCGCTTGAAGTGCTCGTGGAAGGTCGAAACGCTCATGTTGGCGCGTGCGGCCAGCGCTTCAACGCTCAGCGGCTCGGTGTAGTGTTCGCGCAGGTGGGCAAGGGCGGCGCCGATGCGGGCGAAGTGCCCTTGTTGCTCCACCAGCGCCCGCAACACGCCCGCCTGTGGGCCGCGCAAGGCGGTGTACAGCACCTCGCGTACCCGCGCCGGGCCCAGCACCTTGGCGTCCACCGGGTCCTGCAGGCAGCGCAGCAGCCGTTCCACGCATTCGCGCATCGGCGCATCGAGTGCAGCCGAGGTCATTGAATGCGGGGTTTGCGCCTGCACCGCGGCATCCGGCGCCAGGGCCATGCTTTGCACCAGTTCACCCAGCACGCCGCGGTCGATGTCCACCGCCACGCCCAGCAACGGTGCTTCGGGGGTGGCAAAGGTTTCGCACATGAACGGCACCGACAATGCCTGCACCAGATAATGCCCGGCGCCATATTCCAGGGTACGCGGCCCCAGGCGCGCCAGCTTGCTGCCCTGGGCCAGGATCATCAGGCTGGGTTCGTAGATCTGCGGGCTGCTGGCCACATAGTGGTCCCAGCTCAGCACCTGCACCTGGGGCAGATGCGTGGGCACGAAGCCCGGGCGCGTGGCAAGGCTGCGGATCAGTGTGCAAAGCGGCGCATTGGCGTCGACGTGGCGGGTCAGTTGCATGATGGACCTGGGCAGAGAATCAGACAGTTTGATCATCGCAGATTGAACGCTCGGCGCCAGGTGCTGCATGGCATCTTCGGAGAATCAGGCATCGATACCGGAGAATCAGTCGTGGGCGAAGCGACGCATGGCGCGCAGAATGCGCAGCCTGAATCGTTTCACTTCATTGCGAGGCCCTGCATGTATACCGCCATCGGTTACGCCGCCCAGACCCCCACCAGCCCTCTGGCTCCCATGACCTTCGAGCGTCGCAGCCCGCGCTCTGACGACGTCGCCATCGACATCCTTTACTGCGGCGTATGCCACTCCGACATCCACCAGGCGCGCAACGAATGGGGCATTGCCGTGTACCCGCTGATGCCTGGCCACGAGATCATCGGCCGCGTCACCGCCGTGGGCGACAAAGTGACCACGCACAAGGTCGGCGACCTGGTCGGCGTTGGCTGCATGGTCGACTCGTGCCGACACTGCGAAGCTTGTGCCAAGGACCTGGAGCAATATTGCCTGGAAGGCCCGACCATGACCTATGCCACCCCGGACCGAGTCGACGGTAGCAACACCATGGGCGGTTACTCCAGCAGCATCGTGGTCAGCGAGCACTTCGTGGTGCGCATCCCGGCCGGCATGGACCTGCCCAGCGCCGCGCCAATCCTCTGCGCCGGCATCACAACCTATTCGCCACTCAAGCACCACGGCGTCGGCCCTGGTCACAAGATCGGCATCCTCGGCATGGGCGGCCTGGGCCACATGGCCATCAAGCTGGCCAAGGCGCTGGGCGCCGAAGTGACCCTGTTCACCCGTTCCCAGGCCAAGGCCGACGAAGCCCGCCGCCAGGGTGCCGACCATGTGATCGTGTCCACCGATGCCGAGCAGATGCGAGCAGCAGCAGGCCGTTTCGACTTCCTGCTCGACACCATCCCGGTGCAGCACGACCTCAACCCGTACCTGGAAACCCTGAAATTCGATGGCGTGCACATCCTGGTCGGCCTGATCGAGCCGATCGACCCGGCAGTGCATGCGGCCAATCTGGTGATGAAGCGCCGGGTGCTGGCGGGGTCGTTGATCGGTGGTATTGCCGAGACACAGGAAGTGCTGGACTTCTGCGCCGAGCACGCGATTCGTTGTGATATCGAGTTGCTGGATATCCGCAACATCAACCAGGCGTATGAGCGGATGATTGCCGGGGATGTGAAGTACCGGTTCGTGATCGATATGGCGACTTTGCAGAACTGATTGGTTGCCTGCCCCGGCCTGCTCCCACAGGTAAATCACAGCTTTCGAAATCTGTGCAGTACCTGTGGGAGCGGGCGAGCCCGCGAAAAGGCCGGTACAGGCAATGAAGATGCTGCAACTGTTACCAGGCCAATGCCCTGTCCCAGCCTTTCCAGAACAACCACCGCCGTACCTCGCCATGCGCCCCGGTACCGATCTGCCAGGCTGGCCGCCCGTTGTCCAGGGCAATCACCGAAACGAACCCGGCATGGCTCGCCGCTACCAGCGTACGCCCGTCGGCACTGATATCCAGGGCACTGATGGTCGACCCCAGGTAATGCTGCCAATGCTCGGTGCCATCTTCGCCAAATGCCCGCAGGTAACCATAGGCATCCCCCACGATATATTCGCCCTCGCGCGCCACGCCGGCATACACCCGTGCGCCATCCTGTACCAGCGGGGTACGCGGGTCCTGGCTGTAGTAGTCGGTATCCAGCCCCGGCAAGTCGGCCACCCTGACGGCCAGCGTGGCACCGCTATAGAAATGGCAGGCATTGACTATCAACTGGTCACCTGCACGATTGAACAGCGCAAAGTGCGGATACTCGCTGGCCGGGCCGATGGCCGCCACGGGCCGGAGCTGGTCATCCAGCACCAGGTGGCGGCTGCCTTGCTCGCCAACCACGATCAACCGACCATCCGCCGATACCGCACCGTGCTCCATGCTCAGTCCCAGGCTGATGTCGTCCGGGTCGGTGCCTTCGTCCAGTTCGTCGAGCACCCGCGCCTGGTGCGGCAGCAGGCGGGTCGCGCCGTGGCGGGTCAGCAGGAAGATACCCTCGGCGCTCACCAGCAGCACCCGCTGGCCATCCGGGAAGGGGATCAGCGTGGTCGGCGTGGGCGGCAGGTCGAAGGGCTCGAACGGGTAACCCGGCGGCAACCCCTCCAACCCCGTGGGCCAGGCCAGGCGCAGCACCTGCGGGCCGCCCCAGCCATCTGTCACGCGTATGCCCTCGGCATTGGCCAGGGCGAAATAGCGGCGGGCCGGGCAGCGGCCGAAGTGATCGACGCCGATCACCGGGGTCACCCCGAGAGGGTCAATGCGCACCACCTGGCCTTTGTCATGCGGCATGCCGATACGTGCCAGCAGGCTGCCATCCTCCAGCAGCAGGACGTTGCCGATACCTTGCCCGTGCTCCTTGATCAGCGGCAGCAAGGGGTGGTGGGCGGGCGGCCAGGCTTCGCGGAAGGCTTGCTGCTCAAAGGCTTCGACGCCGGGCCGGTTGGCTGCTTGCAGGGCCTGCAGCCAGGCATCGAGCAAGTGCTCGGTGGCCTGCGGCAGGGGCTCTTCGAGGTCATCCCAGCCTTGCGCGCGGCCCTGCGCGACATAGTCGTTGATGGCCTGGGCATAGGCGGTGACCGCCTGCTGCCACTGTTGCTGCTGGGAGTGCTGCTGGTCCATGAGCGGATCGGGCTCCTTGTTGCATACGCGTTCGCACAAAGCGCGCATGTTACTCCTTCTGCCCGCCTCGCGGTTGTGAGCCCCCGGCTTGACGCGTACCATGCCGGGCATTCCTTTCAATAACAAAGCGTGCGTCGACACCCCGGCAAGTGGGTGGCCGACGTGCGTCCTGTTGCCTTGCCTGCGGAGAAGCGGTTTGTACCCATGAATGGACCCATACCCACCAACATGCCACCCACGGCGGGTAGCGGCAGCTGGCTGAGCGTCATTGCCCTGGCCCTGGCGGCCTTCATCTTCAACACCACCGAGTTCGTCCCGGTGGCGCTGCTCAGCGACATTGGCCGCAGCTTCGACATGAGCACCGCGCAAGTCGGCCTGATGCTGACCATCTACGCCTGGGTAGTGGCACTGGCCTCGCTGCCGATGATGCTGCTGACGCGCAACATCGAGCGGCGGCGGCTGTTGCTGTTCGTGTTCCTGGTGTTCATCGTCAGCCACTTGCTGTCGTGGATGTCACAGAGCTTTGCCATGTTGCTGGTCAGCCGTATCGGTATAGCCCTGGCGCATGCGGTGTTCTGGGCCATCACGGCTTCCCTGGCGGTGCGCGTGGCGCCGCCCGGGCAGCAGGCCAAGGCGCTGGGCCTTTTGGCCACTGGCACCACCCTGGCCATGGTCCTGGGTATCCCGCTGGGCCGCGTAGTGGGTGAAGCGCTGGGCTGGCGCATCACCTTCCTGAGCATTGCCGGGGTGGCGCTGGCGACCATGCTGTGCCTGATGAAGTCGTTGCCGCTGCTGCCCAGCCAGAACTCGGGCTCGCTGCGCAGCCTGCCGATACTGTTCAAGCGCCCGGCGCTGGTGATCACCTATGTGCTGGTGACGCTGGTGATTACCGCGCAGTTCACTGCCTACAGCTACATCGAACCGTTTGCCCTGCACGTGGCGCAGATAGGCGGAGAGCGCACCACGCTATTGCTGCTGCTGTTCGGCGGCGCCGGGGTGTTCGGCTCGGTGCTGTTCAGCCGTTACAGCGACCGCTTCCCGCATGGCTTCCTGGTAGGTTCGATCGGCCTGCTGGCGGCGTGCCTGTTGCTGCTGTTGCCGCTGTCGGGCAACTTCTTTGTTTTCGCCGCGTTGAGCATGTTCTGGGGTGTGGCGATCCTCAGCTTCAGCCTGTCGCTGCAGTCCAAGACCCTGAAACTGGCGTCCGATGCCACCGATGTGGCCATGGCGCTGTTCTCGGGTATCTACAACATCGGTATTGGCGGTGGCGCGTTGCTGGGCAGTATCGTCAGCAGCCAGCTGGATGTGGCGGATATCGGCCTGGTGGGCGGTAGCGTGGCGGTGGCCGGGTTGCTGCTGGCTGTGGCCAGCACCCGGCAGTTCCGCGAGGCGCTGGGCGGGGGGCAAGGCATTCCTGAATGACCGTGCTGTTTTTTTCGCGGGCACGCCTGCTCCCACAGGTACTGCATCAACTTCAGGCGCGATGCAGTACCTGTGGGAGCGGGCGTGCCCGCGAAGAGGCCGGTACTGGCAATAGCGGGCTCAAGCCAGTACGGCAGCCCATGCAGAAATCAACAGCACCCCCGCCAATACCTGGTTGAACACCCGCAACCGCCGCGGTGCCTGCAACCATCGCGCGCTGCCCACCCCCAGCAGCGCCCACGCCGCCATGCATGGCAGGGCAATCAGCCAGAACACCAGCGCCAGCTGCCATACCGGCAACGACGGCGAGGCAAACACCCCGACCACCGCCACGGCCATCAACCACACCTTGGGGTTCACCACCTGCAACGAGGCTGCGCTGAGTGCGCTGAAGCCTTGCGCCGTGGCCGCCTGCAGCGGGGCGGCGGCACTGCGCAGCATCTGCCACGCCAGCCAGCTCAACCACAAAACCCCGGCCCAGCTCATCAACTGCTGGGCCAGCGGGTGGCGCAGCAGCAGTTCACCCAGCCCCAGGCCCACCATCAGCACGATCGCCGCTGCGGCACCGCAGGCCGCAACGACCGGCGCCAGGCTCGCGCACAGGCCAAAGCGGGCCCCATGGGCAAGAATCAACAGGTTGGTCGGCCCGGGGCTGATGCTGGATACCAACGCAAACAGGATGAAGGGCAACAACGACTGCGACATGATCAAGGGCTCCGGATAAACGAAGCACCATGCTCGCTGCCCGCTGCCTTTCAGTCTGGAAGGTTTGAGCAGCGCCTGCGGTAGTCGGCCGGGGTCAGCTGGTAGGCACGGCGGAACCAGCGCCCTAGGTGGCTCTGGTCGGCAAAGCCCAGGGCCATGGCCACTTCGGTGGGAGTCTGGCCCTGGGCGAGCAGGCGCCGCGCCCGGGCCAGGCGCAGCTGGATCAGATAGGCATGCGGCGCCAGGCCGAATGCGGCCTTGAATGCGCGGGTGAGGCGGAAGCGGTCGATGCCACAGGCCTGGGCCAGGTCTTCCAGGCCGATGTCGCGCTCCAGGTTGGCGTGCAGGTAATCCCGCGCGCGCTGCGCGGTCAGCGGCAGGCGCGGGTCCGGGTTCAGGCGCCGGCGCCAGTGCAGGTGGCGGGTCAGGCAGGCCAGCAGGTCGTCCATGGCCGTCTGCCGGACAATGCGCAAGTCCTGGGTATGCACGGCCTGGAAGGCGAGGGCAGTGGCACGCGCCAGGCGCTCATCGTGGCACAAGGTATCGGCGAAGCTGGGCAGGCTGTCGCCCGGCGCGTGTTCGAAAAGTGCCCGCAGTTGGCTGTCCACCCAGGTGGGTTCCAGGTACAGGGTCGAATAGGTGAAGCCGTCCTCGGTGGGCGCATGGCCGTTATGGATTTCACCGGGCTCCAGCAGGAATACGTTCCCCGGCGTGCTGCGATGGCGCACTCGCCGGCAATCGAATTGCTGCACGCCCTGCTCGGTAACGCCAACCAGGAAGCTGTCGTGCCAGTGCGGGTCGTAGGCATGCCCGACGAAATGCGCGCGGACCGACTCGATGCCGGTGTCGGCGTCTTGCTTGAGGTCGATCCAGTTGCTCATGGGGGCGTGCCGTGGCAGAAATCGTTACCTTAGCGCAACGGCCAGGCTCAGTCTGGAACGATTGTGCAACCGTTGGCGAGCGCCCGGTTACGCAAGGCCTCGAAGCGTTCGCGCAGCCACAGATGCAGTTGCGCCACTGCGGGCGTGAGCTGCTTTCGGTGCGGGCACACCAGGGTGACCGGGGCGGGTTCACCAAAGTGCTCGGGCAGGATGATTTCCAGTTCGCCGGCCGCGATGTTGGCGCTTACGTCCAGCCACGACTTGTAGACGATGCCTTCGCCCTGCAAGGCCAGGCGGCGGATCACGTCGGCATCGTCGCTGACCAGCGGCCCACGCACCTGCACGGTGCGGTTGCCCACCCGCCACTTGTCGTAGACCCGGTTGTGCTGCATGTACAGCAGGCAGGCATGCTGCTGCAGGGCGTCGGGCGTGAGGGGGCGGCCGTGACGGGCCAGGTAGTCGGGCGCCGCCACCAGCACCCGGCGGTTCCAGTCTGCCAGCGGCAGGGCAATGTAGTTGGCGTCCTGGTTGAGGCCGTAGCGGATCGCCACATCTACCGGATCGCGGTTGAGGTCGGCAATCTGGTCAGACAGGAAGAAGCGAAGGTGCAGGGCCGGGTGCTCGCGGCGGAAGGCGCTCAGCCACGGCAGCAACATGTTGCGGCCTAGGTCGGACGGTGCCGAAACCTGCAGGGTACCGCGCAGGGTGTTGGCGTTGCCATGCAGGTCTTCACGCCCCTGGCGCAGGCTCTCCAGCACATTCAGGGCAGTCGGCAGGTACAACTCGCCTTCGGCGGTCAGGCGCAGGCTGCGGGTAGTGCGGGCGAACAGGCGCACATCCAGGTCGCGCTCCAGGCGCTTGATCGCGGCGGCCACCTGCCCCGGCAGCAGTTCGGCCTCATGGGCGGCGGCGGTGAAGCTGCCCAGCACGCTGCTGCGGACGAACAGTTCGAGGTCGGCGATGCGCAGCATTTTCACTCCAGGGATGAAAGTGTTGCTGCATTGTGCCGGTTTTTCTTTTCTGCAGGAAAGATAAGATGCCCGGCAAATCCCCTGTTCATTCCCGGAGTTGTTGCATGGATACCGTCTCGCTGGCCAAGCGCCGCTACACCACCAAAGCCTACGATGCCTCGCGCCGTATTCCCCAGGCCACTGTCGATGCCTTGCTCGAACAACTGCGCCACAGCCCGTCCTCGGTCAACTCGCAGCCGTGGCATTTCATCGTTGCCGACAGCGCCGAAGGCAAGGCTCGCCTGGCCAAGAGCACCACAGAGCGCTATGCCTACAATTCGCCGAAGATCCTCGATGCCTCGCATGTGATCGTGTTCTGCACCCGCACCGAAATGACCGAAGCGCACTTGAATGCCGTGCTCGACCAGGAAGCTGCCGATGGCCGCTTCCGCGATGATCAGGCGCGTGCCGGGCAGAACCAGAGCCGCCGGCATTACGTCGACCTGCACCGCTTTGACCAGAAGGACGTGCAGCACTGGATGGAAAAGCAGACCTACCTGGCGTTGGGTACTGCCTTGCTGGGGGCTGCGGCACATGGGCTGGATGCCACGCCGATCGAAGGCTTCGACAGCAAGATTCTTGATGCCGAGCTGGGCTTGCGTGAGCGTGGGTTCACCAGTGTGGTCATTCTCAGCCTGGGCTATCGCAGCGAGACGGACTTCAACGCTGGCTTGAACAAGTCGCGGTTGCCGGCTTCGCAGGTGTTCACCTTCCTGTGAGATTGCCCGGGGCCGCCCTGCGGCCCTTTCGCGACGCAAGGCCGCTCCCACAGGATGGCATCGCCTTCAAGGCTTTCACAGGCCTCATGAACTGGCATATGTCCGGCATATGCCGCATACTTGTCGGCAAACGCCGGAAAGGAGAGAGCCATGCTTGCCGAAGTGCTTCGCGACAACGGTTACCACGAGTACCGGGCGCGCCTGCATGCACTGCTGCAAATCCCCGAACTCGCCAGTGACTTCGAAATCCACACCCGCATCACCCATGGCTTCGCTGCCACCTGGCTGGTGAAACTGACCGAACTCGGCGTGTTCACCCCTGTGGAGCGTGACCAGATCATTCCCCTGCGCACGCTGAAAACCCGCATCGAACGTGACCAGCCGCTGACCGTGGAAGAAAGCGACCGGCTGTTCCGCTCGGCCCATATCACCGCCATGGCAGAAGCCGTGTTCGGTGAAGCGGGCAAGGCAAAACGCTGGCTGTCCAAGCCCAAGGAGCGCTTCTCGGGGCTGACGCCGATGCAGATGCTAACCACCCAGCAGGGCACCACCCAGGTCGAAGAGATGTTGCTGCAGATCGCCGAGGGCTTCGGCCTGTGATTCTGTGGCGTATCAGCGCCTATGCAGACTTGAGCGGAACGGGCGGCTTGCGTGTCAGCGGCCGCTGGCACCAGGCGGGCCGGCCAGTGGTGTATGCCGCCACCAGCCCGGCCGGGGCGATGCTGGAGGTGCTGGTGCACCTGGAGATCGACCCTGAGGATTTCCCCATCACCATGCGGCTGCTGCGTATCGAGTTGCCCGACACCGTTTCGCAAGCGCAGTTGCCCGCCTTGCAGCCTGGCTGGTCGAGCCAGACCGAACTGACCCGGGGCCTGGGCAACCGTTTTCTGGATGAGTGTTCGGCGTTGCTGCTGCCGGTGCCGAGCGCGATCATGCCCAGCACCACCAATTACCTGTTCAACCCGCGCCATCCGCAGGCAAACAGCGCCAGGCTAAAGGTCGAGGACTTCACCCCGGACAGCCGGCTGTTTTAGGGAAGTTTCACCAAAGTGCCGCTGACGCCGCTGTCAGCACCCGGCCAAACACTTCGAGGGCCTTGTCCACTTCGGCCTCGTTGCTGAAACGCCCGATGCTCAGGCGCACGCTGTTACGTGCCTGGCGTTCATCCAGCCCCAACGCGAGCAGCACATGCGAGGCTGCATTGCTCGCCGAATTGCAGGCCGAGGTGGTCGACAACGCCAGCTCGCTGGCCAGCGCCGCGCTGTTGAAGCCCTTGCTGTCGATACACAGGTTCAGCGTATGGGGAATGCGTTGTTTGGCGCAGCCGTTGAGGGTGACGCCGGGCAGGGCCAGCAGGCCTTCACGCAGGCGCCTGGCCAGTTGTTCGAGGCGCAGGTGTTCGCTGTCGCCGGGCTGGCCGGCCAGGGCAAAGGCGTTGCCCATGCCGGCAATCTGGTGGGTCGCCAGGGTGCCGGAACGCAGGCCTTGCTCATGGCCGCCGCCGTGCATCTGCGCACGCATCAGCGTGCGGGCGCGTGGCCCCACGTAGAGCGCACCGATGCCCTTGGGCCCATACACCTTGTGCGCCGAGAACGACATCAGGTCCACGGCCATGGCGTTCAGGTCGATGGCCAGTTTGCCCACCGCCTGCGCCGCATCCACGTGCAGCAGGGCACCGTGGGCACGTACCTGTTCACCAATCGCGGCAAAGTCGGTGATCGTGCCCAGTTCATTGTTCACCGCCATCAGCGATACCAGGCGGGTGTCGGCGCGCAACGCTGCCTGCACCGCCGCAGGCTGAATCAGGCCGGCGGCATCCGGTGCCAGGCGGGTAACGGCCCAACCCTGGCGCTCCAGTTCGGCCACCGTGTCGAGCACGGCCTTGTGTTCCAGTTGGCTGGTGATCAGGTGCCCGGGCTGGCCGAGGCCCTGGGCAATGCCCTTGAGCGCCAGGTTGTTGGACTCGGTCGCACCTGAGGTCCAGACCAGTGCATCGGCCTGTGCGCCGACGCGTTCGGCCACTTGCTGACGGGCCTGCTCCACGGCGTGGCGGGCTGCCTGGCCGAAGGCATGGCCACTGGACGCCGGGTTGCCGAAGTTGCCCTGGCTGCCAAGGCAGGCGAGCATGGTTTCGATGACCCGGTCGTCGACCGGAGTGGTGGCGGCGTAATCGAAATAGAGCGGGGCGCTGGGCATGAGGGCGGGTCCGTGTCTGTCGCCGTGAAATCGGCAATCGTTGGAGCAAGCGTACCCGCTACTTCGGAGATATTTTTCACTTCCAGCGGCTCTATTCTGGAAATGATCAAGAAAATTTTCTCTCTATCGAGTTTTTCTTGGAATTTTTTTCTCCGCATCCCGCCATTCTGTTCAGGCTGGTTCCGAGGCCCTCTCTTCCTCGGCCACCACACGTTCGCACAACTCGGTGATCTGCTCGCGCATCCAGCGGTTGGCCGGGTCCTGATCGGTGCTTTCATGCCAGTACAGGTGCGTTTCCAGCGCAGGCACTTCCACCGGCAGTGGCTGGTAACGCAGCTGATGGCGGCGGGCGAAGCGCTCGGGGACGGTCATCGCCATGTCGGTCTGCTGCAACACCTGCGAGGCCATAAGGTAATGCTGCGAGCGCAAGGCAACCTTGCGCTGCACGCCCATCTTGCCCAGGGCCAGGTCGACATAGCCCAGGCCGTTGCGGCGGCTGGAAATATGGATGTGGGTCATGCCCAGGTAGTTGTCGAGGGTCAGCTTGCTGTCGGCCAGCGGGTGGCCCTGGCGCAGGGCGCAGACATAGCGGTCTTGCATCAGTTTGACGTGGCGTACTTGCGGGTCGGTGTTCAACGGTGCGTCGATGGCGAAGTCCAGGCGGCCGGCGGCAAGTTCCTTGGTGGTCTCGCGGCGCTTGCACAAAAAGCTTTCGATCAGCACCGCCGGCGCCAGGCGGCGCAAGCGCTGGAACAGCGGCGGCAGGATGACCGCTTCGGTCAGGTCGGTCATGCTGATGCGGAAAGTCTTGTTGGCCTGTTGCGGGTTGAAAATGCGGCTTTCCTGCACCGAGGTGCGCAACAGTGCCAAGGCATTGCGCACCGGGCCGATGATGTTCTGCGCCATGGGCGTTGGCACCATGCCTTGCGCGGTGCGCACGAACAGCGGGTCATTGAAGGTTTCGCGCAGCCGCGAAAGGGCGTTGGACACTGCCGGCTGGGTGATGCCCACGATCTGCCCGGCGCGGGTCAGGTTGGCTTCGGTGTAGATCGCATCGAACACGATGAACAGGTTGAGGTCGACCTTGCTGAGGTTCATGGGCGCCGCTCTTTGTTGGAATTATTGGCCGATCATATATCGGTTATGAATGTTTATACACGCGGAAAATAGGCTAGGTGGATGAGGCCATGCTGCTCTAGGCTCTGGCCCATGTACTCCGAACCGTGAAGGTAGCCCCGATGGATTTCGCCTATTCGCCCAAGGTCCAGGCACTGCGTGAGCGCGTCAGCGCGTTCATGGACGCCTATGTCTACCCCGCCGAGGCGGTGTTCGAGCGCCAGGTCGCCGAGGGTGACCGCTGGCAGCCCACCGCGATCATGGAAGAACTCAAGGCCAAGGCCCGCGCTGAAGGGCTGTGGAACCTGTTCCTGCCCGAATCGGAATACGGTGCCGGCCTGAGCAACCTGGAATACGCCCCGCTGGCGGAAATCATGGGTCGTTCGTTGCTCGGCCCGGAGCCGTTCAACTGCTCGGCGCCGGACACCGGCAACATGGAAGTGCTGGTGCGCTATGGCAGTGAAGCGCAGAAGCGCCAGTGGCTGGAGCCGCTGCTGCGTGGCGAGATCCGTTCGGCGTTCGCCATGACCGAACCGGACGTGGCTTCCTCGGATGCCACCAACATGGCCGCCACCGCCGTGCGTGACGGTGACCAATGGGTAATCAACGGCCGCAAGTGGTGGACCTCCGGCGCTTGCGACCCGCGCTGCAAGGTAATGATCTTCATGGGCCTGTCCGACCCTGAAGGGCCACGCCACCAGCAGCACTCGATGGTGCTGGTGCCCACCGATGCGCCTGGGGTGAAGATCGTCCGCCCGCTGCCGGTGTTCGGCTATGACGATGCTCCCCATGGCCACGCCGAGGTGCTCTTCGAGAATGTGCGGGTACCGTATGAGAACGTGATCCTGGGTGAAGGCCGTGGCTTCGAAATTGCCCAGGGGCGCCTTGGCCCTGGCCGTATCCACCACTGCATGCGGTCGATCGGCATGGCCGAGCGCGCGCTGGAACTGATGTGCAAGCGCTCGGTGGAGCGTACCGCCTTCGGCCGGCCACTGGCGCGTCTGGGCGGCAACGTCGACAAGATTGCCGACTCGCGCATGGAGATCGACATGGCCCGGCTGCTGACGTTGAAAGCGGCCTACATGATGGACACGGTCGGCAACAAGGTGGCCCGCAGCGAGATTGCGCAAATCAAGGTAGTGGCGCCGAACGTGGCACTGAAGGTGATCGACCGGGCGATCCAGATTCATGGCGGGGCAGGGGTGAGTGGCGATTTCCCGCTGGCTTACATGTACGCCATGCAACGCACCTTGCGCCTGGCCGACGGGCCAGATGAAGTGCACCGGGCGGCGATCGGCAAGTATGAGATCGGCAAGTACGTGCCGGCGGAGATGATGCGTAGCGGACGATGATTTACCGGCTTGTTCCGGCCTCTTCGCGGGCTTGCCCGCTCCCACAGGTACTGTGCCGCCTCCAAGCTGTGCACAATATCTGTAGGAGCGGGCTTGCCCGCGAAGAGGCCCTTGAAGGCTCACTGGTTCCTCTGGATGGTCAGACCCGCATCTGCGGGTCTTCCTCCTTCTCGCTGACTGTGCGATCGGCATTTGAAGGCTGTCTGGATTGAGCACCCTTGATTTCCGGCTTTTCCCCCCGCGTCTTGACCAACGAAACCACCACCCCACCCAGCAACAACCCGAACGTCACCCCCAGCGACAGCAATGCCGGCACCTTGCCCACCATGCCGTGGTAGAAGATCTTGCAGCCAATGAAGATCAGCACCAGCGCGAGCGCGTACTTGAGGTAAACGAACCGGTGCATCAGCGCCGCCAGCGCAAAATACAACGAGCGCAAGCCGAGGATGGCGAAGATGTTGGAGGTGTAGACGATGAACGGGTCCTGGGTGATGGCGAAGATTGCCGGGACACTGTCGACGGCGAACACCAGGTCGGCCAGTTCGATCAGCACCAGCGCCATGAACAGCGGGGTGGCATGGCGTAGCGCCTTGTGCTGCCCGGGCGGGGTCTGTTGCACGAAGAAGTGCGAGCCGTGGATCTGCTCGGTGACCCGCATGTGCCGGCGCACGAACTTGAGGATCGGGTTGTTGGCCAGGTCGGGGCGGCTATCTTCCTTCGACAGCGCCATCTTCACCCCGGTAAACAGCAGGAAGGCACCGAAGATATACAGTACCCAGGCGAAGTTCTGCACCAGCGCCGCGCCCACGCCGATCATGATCGCCCGCAGGAACACCACCCCGAGGATGCCCCAGAACAGCACGCGGTGCTGGTAGCGGCGGGGGATGGCGAAATAGCTGAAGATCATCGCCATGACGAACACGTTGTCCATCGACAGCGACTGTTCGACCAGGAACCCGGTGTAGAACTCCAGCGCCGACTGCGCGCCCAACTGGTACCAGACCCCGACGCCGAACAGCACGCCGACGCTGAAATAGCCCGAATACAGCAGCAGGCTCTCGCGCATTTCGATTTCCCGGTCGTGGCGGTGCAGCACGCCCAGGTCGAGTATCAGCAAACCGATGACGATGGCCATGAACACCAGCCACAACCAGGTGCTGGTACCGAGGAGCGGGGTGGTGAGGAATGTGTGTAGAGCTGTCATGAGCCCCTCCTTGAATGTCGACGTTGCATGGCAACAGTGATCCGACATGGCGGCCTGGCAGCCGTCAGAGGGGCCCGGTATCACATGGGCTTGAGCCTAGACCCGTTTGCCGGTGATGCCGAATGGGGAGCTGTTACATTTCTTTGCCAGGTCGCTGTGTAGGAGCGGCCTTGTGTCGCGAACGGGGTGCGCAGCGCCCCCACGGTCTTGGCATCGCCACAGAATTGCCGGGGCCGCTTTGCGGCCCTTTCGCGACACAAGGCCGCTCCTACACCAGTCAGGCCAGAGCAGGCCTATCGTTCAATAAACCCACACTTCCACCCGGCGATTACGCAGTCGCCCTTGCTCCAGTTCGTTCCCTGCCACTGGCAGTTCATCCCCCATCCCCGTCACCTCCAGCACCTCCACGCCATCGCGCGCCAGCTCGCGACGCACCGCTTGGGCCCGCAGGCGGGAGAGCAGGGCGGCGCGACCGGGTGTCTCCTTGGGGTCGCCAAAGCCCACCAGCACCGCCTTGCGCTGCAACTTGCCCGCTTGGCGCAGGTAGTCGGCAACGCGCTGGACATCGCGCAGGGCCTTGTTGTCGAGGCTGGCGCTGCCTTCCTGGAAGCGGAAATTCACGCTCAACCGTTGCGCCTGTAGGGCGAGGGTGCGATAGCGCGGCGGCATGTCGGCCTGAAGGGGCACAGATTGGGCCTTGATCTGCTGCGAAACGAAACCCTGCTGGGCGACGATCGCCTGGCCCGCCGGGCTCTGAGCGAAATCGGCCAGGGCCTTGGCCTGGGGCTTGGGGTTGGCCGGCAGATAGAAATACAGGCGCCGCGATAGCGGGTAGTCCTCGCTGGCCACCAGTGCACGCTCCGGCAGCATGGCCGGCGCGTCACCCTCGGCAACCGCCAGCACCTTGGCCCCATGCACCGCCGCCAGGCTGCTGAAACCGATGGCCTGGCGGTCGGTGCTCACTCGTGCGGCCAGCTCGTCGCTGGACTCGAAGCGTTGGGCCTTGGCTGAAAGTTCGCTTTGCTGGGGTTCCAGCACCAGGGCCTTGAAGGTCTCGAAGGTACCGGAGCGGTCGTCACGGGCGTACAGGTGGATGGCCCCGCCGGCAACACCCAATTGCTCCCAGCGCTGGATCTGCCCGGCAAAGATCTGTGCCAGTTGCCCCGTGGTGAGCTGTGGCAGCGGGTTGTCGGGGTGAACGATGACCGCGACGCCATCCAGGCCGATGACTTGTTCGGCAGCAGCGGCGCGCAGGTCGCCCAAAGCCTGCAGTTGGCTTGCTTCGTTGTCGTTGACAGGCCGCGACGCGGCGGCCAGGTCGGCCTCGCCATGGCCCAGGGCGACGAAGCCGGTGCTGGAACCGTGTGCGGCGATGTCGATGCGCAAAGGCTGGCCATGCGTATCGCGAGCGGTGATGACAGTCTCGTTGGCCAGCTTGCCTGGGTATTGTTCGATGGCGGTAGCTTGCTGTGCGCGCAATTGCCCCTGCACCAGCGCCGGCAGCAAGGCCGCGCCGATGGTGTTGGAGCCTTGGACGCGCAGGTGAGCGGGCTCGGCCGGGGTCGCCAGCGGCAGCAGGGTGAGCAGCAAGACAAGCAGGCGGGGCATGCCGGAAGGCCTATGGCATAGAGATGGCCGGCAGATTACGACAGTGGCGTGATGATAATGTGACAGTCCATGGGTAGTGGGCTTTGCCTGATGCTTGTAAGTTCGCGTTAATGGGGCTGCTGTGCAGCCCATCGCCGGCAAGCCAGCTTGTGTCTTCAAGGTCTCTTAAACTCGAAAGGGTGAGAGCAGTGGATGGCAGACTGAAAGCCAGATGTGCTCTAAAGCACGAGTGGGAGCCTAGTCGCCATCCACCTCTCACTCTG
>NZ_JBKGFP010000055.1:0-19509 GCF_046557535.1 Pseudomonas sp. S1(2024) | reverse complement strand
GGCAAGCCAGCTTGTGTCTTCAAGGTCTCTTAAACTCGAAAGGGTGAGAGCAGTGGATGGCAGACTGAAAGCCAGATGTGCTCTAAAGCACGAGTGGGAGCCTAGTCGCCATCCACCTCTCACTCTGACCTAAGCCCGAACAGTTGAATGAGTGGCGAACTCGTAGTCACAAGCTAGGGCTAAGTCAGAGTGCTCTCACTTCTTGAGTGTAAGAGGGCTTGGCGATGATTTCCTACTTCGTTGGTCTCGACGTTTCGAAAGCGACTCTGGATGTGGGCTTTCTTCCTGAAAGTATTCCCCAGTTCCAGGTCAGGAATGACCCAGAGGGCTTTGCGCAACTGATCGCATGCCTGAACGAGCTTGAGGTCGAACGGGTCTTGCTGGAAGCCACTGGTGGCTATGAACGAGCCGTATTCAAAGCCTTGCGACTGGAGGGTTTGAACGTCATCAGGGTCAACCCCAAGCGCTGTCGGGACTATGCGAGTGCCATGGGCAAAATTGCCAAGACTGACAAGATCGACGCCCAGATGCTGGCGCGGTTTGCCAGGGATTTCGAGGACTTGCCGCAGATAGAGCCTAATCAAGATCGGGATGAACTGGGAGAGCTCATCAAACTCCGTGGCAATCTTGTCCAGCATCGGGATGATGACAAGCGTCGGATGAAACAAACCACTTCAGTTACGGCCATTACCGTTTATACCGAGCATGTCGCTTACCTGAATGATCAGATTAAGGCTTTGGACAAGGCGATTGAGCGCGCCTCGAACGTGCTGGATCGCACGACAGCCATGCGGCTAAGGTCTGTGAAAGGGATTGGCGTCATCAGTTGTGGCACCTTCATGGCCTACCTACCTGAGCTGGGACGCGTGACGGGGCGCGAAATTGCAGCCTTGGCTGGGTTAGCGCCGTACAACAAAGACAGCGGCAAGAAGAGTGGCCCGAGGAAGATCGAAGGCGGGCGTTACAGAGTCCGCAAGGCGGCCTACATGTCGATCTGGTCAATGATCCAGCATGTCCCAGAAGTTAGAACCCGCTATGAAGACCTGATAGCCCGAGGCAAGTGCGCAAAAGTTGCCGCAGTGGCGTGCATGCGCGTGTTGCTGGTGCGCCTGAACGCAATGCTGCGTGACGGAACGGAGTGGAAAGAGCTCAAGCCTCAGGTACCCGCAACCTGATCACGAACGAGGATCGATTTTCTACAAATGCGGGCTTCGCCAACGACACCGCTACGCGGTATCGAGCGAAGCCCTGCCCGAATGGCACGCTTGAAAATAAATTTCTAAAGACAGTTGCTCCCACACCGACCGCACCGATCTCAAGATATGCACAGTACCTGTGGGAGCTGGCTTGCCGGCGATTAGGCCAGTGAAGACAACCACGATCCTACTGATACACTTCCCCTCACCTTTCCTGCCAGGGGCTTCCCCATGCTCCATGAGTTGTTCAGCGTCTACCTGAAAATGCTCGTGCTCTACAGCCCGTTCTTCGTGCTGTCGTGCTTCATCAGCCTGACCCGCGGCCATTCCAGCAAGGAGCGCAAGCAGCTGGCATGGAAGGTGGCCATCGCCGCACTCATCGCCAGTGTCCTGCTGTACCTGTTCGGTCGGGCGATCTTCGGCATCTTCGGCATCACCGCCGACGCCTTCCGCATCGGCGCTGGCAGTGTGCTGTTCATTTCGGCACTGGGCATGGCCCAAGGCAAGTCTGCGGTACAGGCCGACAACGTGCAGCAGGATGTCACCATCGTGCCGCTGACCATCCCGCTCACCGTCGGCCCGGGCACCATCGGTGCACTGCTGGTAATGGGCGTCGGCCACCCGCACTGGGACGACAAGCTGTTGGCCATCATCAGCATCGCCCTGGCCAGCTTCACCGTCGGCCTGGTGCTGTACTTGTCGCACCGTATCGAGCGCATACTCGGCGACCAGGGCCTGCAGATCGTCAGCCGGCTGATGGGGCTGTTCGTCTGCGCCCTGGCTGCGCAAATCATCTTTACCGGTATCAAAGGCTACCTGGCGCCATAGCCATTGCCTAATGCAGGTCGAACCGATACTCCCCTTGTGCATCCTTGGTTTTCATCAATGCCTCCAGCTCATCTCGCTGGTGTTGGAAACGCCCGTTATCCAGCTGCAAGGAAACGCCCTTGAACCCGGCTTCACCCTCCAGCGCCTTTTCGACCAGCAGCATGTCCTGGGGTATGCCGGCGATCGGTGCGTCGAATTGGAAGGTGATACTGCAAAGATCGAGGACCGGGCCCGGCTTGAGCAAGCCAAGCTCGATCACCAGTTGCGAACCCTGCGTGCTGAACTTCAGCTGGTGACGAAAACCTTCGATCGATCGGCCCAGGCCACTTCTTACTGCAGCCAGCACAGCCTCATGACGGATCGAGCGCATCTTCAGCCACGCCTCGAGTGGCTGTATCTGCGCGCTGCGCGCGGGCTGCCCCAGCTGTTTCAAGTCATGCGTACTGGCCAGCTTGATCCAGCCCAGTTGCCGGTATGCCTCGCGATAGGTGTCATACCAGGCTTCATAGTTGTCAAAGCGTGACCCCGCATTCCTGTTGGCCACCAACTGGGCGTAAAGGATGGAGTCGAAGGCAGCCTGGCGTTGAATCTGGCCAGCGTCCGCGCGATACAGTAATGCCGTCCCGCCAATCAACATCAGTTGTTCAGCTGTTCTGTCCATTGCTTTGCCTCGTCACAAAGAGCCGAACAAGGCGGCGTTGCAACAACGCCGCCCTGCAATCAGATGTCGTACTGGAGAACGTTCTCGACGCTGCGCACGCCGAGTTTGTTTTCCACGGTTTCGCGGACCTTGTCGTAGACGAAAGTGTTGAGGGTGAGCACAGCCATGCCGGCGTAGTACTCGGTCTTTTCCAGCTTCCACTGGATACCCAGGATGTCATCTTCCAGTTTGGGGGCAGAGGCCTGGATGCAGCTCACCACCATGACCACATCGTTGTTGTCGGTTTCGACGCAGGCGGCCATCCCGACCATGCCCCTGACCTTGTTCTTGCGCTTGTGATCGACCACCTTGACGTCATTTTCGACGGTGGTGAGTTTGTCGAAAGCCGCCTTGGCCAGCACACCCAACTTGGTACCACCCAGCACTGCATTGCCGACCGCACCGATCGCCCGTATAGCGACAGCGCCTACGGTGACAGACAACTCGGCAGAGGTTTCCAGCTCGAAGGTGCGACGAGGGATGGTAAAGCCAAGATCACGCATGACATCGATGAACCGGTCGTACCACTCCCTGCTCTGTTTTTCGGCATCGAAGGACTTGTCAGCCACCAAGGTGGCAAAGTGGAAGGCGTTCTTTACGTCATGACGGCTTTGCGAAGACATGCCTGCGCCGCAGGCCAGCAGGTTGCCTTCGACCAGGATGGCTGTGTCGGTCGCAGTGACTTGTGTTTCTGTGGACATGTGGAAACTCCTAGATGGTTGCCCCCCGAGTCAGGGGCGACCACCTTAGCCAGCGCGCCCAGGATGCAGCGCGCTGAAGGGTTTCCGGTGCAACTAGTCAGCCGACGGGTACCAACGCGGGGTGTAGGCCCACACCCCGCCCGACAAGCGAGGAAACACGCAGGTTGTAGATGAGCCGACAAGCACCATGGTGCGCATGTCGACCATTTCCGGCAGCAGTTCGGCCAATGTGACGACCTTCAGCGTCTGCCCCGGCCTACCGATGTCACGGCCAAGGACTACAGGCGTGTTACCCTCGCGGTGCCGACGCACGACCTCCAGCGCTACCCCAAGCTGGTGCGGCCTGGCCTTGGAAATCGGGTTGTAGAATGCCAGCACCAGGTCGGCCTGGGCCGCCAGGTCCAGGCGCTTTTCAATGATCGACCACGGCTTGAGGTTGTCGGACAGCGACATCACACAGAAGTCATGCCCCAGCGGCGCGCCCGCCTGTGCGGCCGTCGCGAGCGAGGCCGACACCCCTGGCAGGATCTCGAGATCCACCCGGTGCCAAGCCGGGTCCGTGGACTCGTGCAGCGCTTCAAGTACCGCAGCCGCCATGGCGAACACCCCCGGGTCGCCCGACGAAACCACCACCACCGAACGGCCCTGAGCCGCGAGTTCGAAGGCATGCCGGGCACGCTGCATCTCTTCACGGTTGTCGGTGCAGTGCAGTACCTGGTCGTCACGGAACGGGCCGGCCATGCGCACGTAGGTTTCGTAACCGAGCACATCCTCGGCCCGCGCCAGCTCGGCCTTGACCGCCGGCACCATCAGCTCGGCTGCACCCGGCCCCAGGCCGATGACCGCCAGGCGACCCCGGCGACGACCGATCTGCGCAACTTCGACCGGGGCAGGCGCCACCGCGATGACCACGTCTGCCACCTCGATCAGCTGCGCAGCAGGCAATGCCGCGGCAACCATGCTGGCGAGATCATGCGTCCTGGCAGCAAAGCGCAAGGCAACCCCCAGGGCCTGTGCGGCCTCGTGCAGGGCGCTATCGGCCATGGCTTGCTCGTCGGCCAGCAGGCAGGCCACTGCCGGCTCGGCGATGCCGGCCTGCTGCAATGCCGACCGGATACTGGCCAGGCTACCGCCAGCAACACCCACCACCACCGAACGCGGGTGGATCAGCAGCTCGTCGCGGCTGGCCGGGCGCGCCTGGTGCCCCACATGGATGGTACGCCGGGCCGCCTCACTGGCAGGCAGCTGCGCCTGCTGCAGCCACGGCGCGTCACCTTCGATGCGCACCGCCTCGCCAGCCAGCAGGTCAGAGACGAAGCGCTTGCCTTGCTCGATATCCGCCAGCGCATAACCTTGCGGCGGGTTCAGCAGGCAAGTGCCGAAACGCAACTCGCCGCTGGTGGTGATAGCCGCAGCAACGCCCAGAGCTTCAGCGATTTCGCGCGCCATCACGTTCACACCGCCAAGGCCACCGAGCAACGGCACTACCGCGCTGCCGTCTTCGGCCACGGCCAGTACCGGCGGCTCGACACCTTTCTCGCTGAGCAGGCTGGCCAGGCTGCGGATGACGATACCCGCCGCGCACAAGGCAATGATCGGAGTGTTCTGCTGGTACAGCCCACGCAGGGTATCGCCGAACGCGGTGTAGCAAAGGTCGGCACCCTCGACCCGGCCTTCCAGGCCATGGATCGATGCTTGTGGATAACACTGCTGGATACGCTGCGCCGTGGCCAGGCTGCCCTGGCCAAGGATGACGATCGCCGGTGCCTGGTGCATGTTCAGCCCTGCCATTTTTCACCCGGCACGATGATCAGCGAGAAGTACGGCGACGACTGTGGGTCGACCTGGTCCAGCGGCACGATCTTCTGGTTGGCCATGGTCGCCCGCTCCACATACAGCGCACGCCCGTCCAGGCCCAGTTCGGCCAGCACTTCGCGCACCTTGGGGAAGTTGCGGCCAAGCTTCATGATCACCGCCGCGTCGGCGTCGGCCAGGCGACGCTTGAGCTCTTCGGCCGGCAACACGCCAGACAGCACCGACAGGCTCTGGTTGCGGTAAACCAGCGGCGCGCCCAGTACCGAGGCGCCACCGAGCATCGAGCAGACGCCGGGGATCACTTCGGCCTCGTAGCGCTGCGCCAGGCGGTCGTGCAGGTACATGTAGGAACCATAGAAGAACGGGTCGCCTTCACAGATAACCGCCACGTCGCGGCCGGCATCCAGGTGCTCGGCTACCAGCACGCTGGCCTCGTCGTAGAAGTCGCTGATCACCTGTTCATAGGACAGCGGCGCTGGCAGCGCTTCGGTGGTTACCGGGTAGACCAGCGGCAGCAGGGTCTGCTCGGGCTGCAGGTGCGCCTCGATGATGCCGAAGGCGTTGCCGCGCTTGCCCTTGGCCACGAAGTAGCCAACCACTGGCGCTTCACGCAGCAGGCGCAGGGCCTTGAGGGTAATCAGTTCTGGGTCGCCAGGGCCCACGCCCAGGCCCAGCAGACGTCCACGCGGCGCCATCATTCCACCTCCGTGGCCAAGGCGTTGACCGCAGCTGCGGCCATCGCGCTGCCGCCCAGGCGGCCCTGCATGATCACGAACGGCACGCCACGGCTGTCGGCGGCGAGCATCGCCTTGGACTCGGCGGCACCGACAAAGCCGACCGGGAAGCCGAGGATCAGTGCTGGTTTCGGGGCGCCGGCGTCGAGCATTTCCAGCAGATAGAACAGTGCGGTAGGCGCATTGCCGATCACCACCACACTGCCTTCCAGGTGCGGCCGCCACAGTTCCAGGGCCACGGCGGAACGGGTGTTGCCGGCGTCTTTCGCCAGGCCCGGTACGCTCGGGTCGCGCAGGGTGCAGATGACCTTGTTGTCGGCGGGCAGCCGGGCGCGGGTGATGCCTTCGGCGACCATGTGCGCATCGCACAGAATCGGCGCGCCGTTCAGCAACGCCTCGCGCCCGGCCCGGCCGGCGCCTTCGGAGAACTGCAGGCCATCGATGGCGTCGACCATGCCACAGGCGTGGATCACGCGCACGGCGAGCTTTTCGAGGTCTGCGGGGATCCGCTCGAGTCGGGCTTCCTCGCGGATGATCCGGAAGGAATTGCGATAGATCTCCTGACCATCGCGGATGTAGTCAATCATCAAGGTGCTCCGTCGGCAGGTCGAGCATGGCGCCTGCTTCATTCAAGGTAAGGTCGGTGGCGCGCAGGGCGCCGAAGCCCGGCTGGCGCGCATCACGCAGGTACAGGTCGTAACGGCCCGGCGCGCGGGCCAGCAGGGTGGCCGGGGCAACATGGGCCACGGCGCAGGATCGGGGGCAACCGGACAAGTGCACGCTGCCGGGCACGCCAGGGCCGAGCAGTGCAGCCAGGGTGACGGCGTCGGCCTTGGTCTCGCCCAGGGCCTTGGCACAGCCACTGGCGCCGGTACAGGCGCTTATGCGGGCCAGTGGCTCATGGTCGTGGCATAGCAGGCCCAGTGCGGACAACCCGGCCTGGGCGTGGTCGATGTGTTGCGCTTGCAGGTTGGTCAGCACCAGGCTTTGCCATGGGCTCAGGCGCAGGCTGCCATCGCCATGTTCACGGGCAACGCGCGCAGCGCCACGCAGCATGGCCGGGGTCAGGCGCCCCTGCGGCGGGGCAACGCCCAAGGCGACGCCCTGCGCCTGGGGCAGAACGCCCAGCCACGAGGCGCTGCGCGGTTCACGTCGCCATGCGAGCACGGCGGCATCGCGGCGGATGGCCAGGCCGAGCCCGTCGATGAAATCGGTTGCCGAACATACCTCGAGCAACTGGCGCATGCGCGACTGTGCCGGGGTGGCCAGGTCGAGGAAGCGCTCCAGCACCGCACGCACCAGCACCAGGCCTTGGTCCGCCGGCACCGCACCGAGCACCTGGCCGTCTGCCGGGCAACCTGCCAGGCCAAACGCCAGCCAGGTCTGCTGCCCCAGGCGCAGGGCAGACAGCCACAGGTCATGGGGGTGTTCGAGCATGGCCAGGTTTTCGCCGGCATCCAGCTGCACGGCGAACTTGGCCGACAACTGGTGAAAACGCGGGGTGCCCTCCAGCAGGTCGAGGATCTGCCCGGCCAACGGTCGAGCGTCCAGCAGAATCGCCGGGTCATGCCCGGCCAGCGGGCTGAGCATCAGGTTGCGCACATCGTCACCGGCGGCATCACGTGGGCCCAGGCCGGCAGCGAGCAGTGTCTCGACCAGGCCGCGATGGTCGCTGCCGATGCCGCGAATCTGCAGGTTGCCGCGGTTGGTGGCCTCGATCACGCCACCGGCGAAACGCTCGGCAGCCGCCGCCACTGCGTCGGCCTGGTCGGCCAGCAGCAGGCCGCCCGGCAGCTTGATGCGGCAGATGCCGCCATCACGGGCACTGACGATGCGCCACAACCCCGGGCAGGCCGAGGGACGGGGCGATACATGGGAGGCATGGGCCTGGGTCAAAGGGGCGTCCGGCAATCTGTGAAAATGCGCTTGAGTGTAGAAGGCGCGGTATTATGCCTGCTTTGTCCGGCGGCATGAAAAGCCGGTGGTCGAGCATCATCGACGATCGAGTAGAAATTCAGGACCGCGTCGCCTTCTTCGCGGGCATGCCCGCTCCCACAGGATCACCGCTGCCCTCAACGGCTGCGCTGTACCTGTGGGAGCGGGCGAGCCCGCGAAGTGGCGCGCAGCGGCCCCAAAAATGGCGGAATGAAATACATGGCACCCTGGCTGACAGTAGTAGGTATCGGCGAAGACGGCTTCAGCGGCCTGGGCAAGCAGGCCAGGCGCGCGCTGCTGGGCGCTGCGCGGATCTTCGGCAGCCCGCGCCAGCTGGCCTTGCTGCCACGCTGCGTGGCCGGCGAACGGCTGGGCTGGCCAAGCCCGTTCTCGCTGGCCCCGGTCCTGGCTCTGCGCGGTGAGCCAGTATGCGTGCTGGCCAGCGGCGACCCCATGTTCTACGGCGTAGGCGCCAGCCTGGCGCGCCAACTGCCCGCCGCTGAAATACGCGTGCTGTCGATGCCCTCCTCCTGCGCCCTGGCCGCCGCCCGCCTGGGCTGGCCACTGCAGGACGTGCAGGTGGTATCGCTGGTCGCTCGGCCCCTGGCAGCGCTAAATGCCCATCTGCACAGCGGTGTGCGCCTGCTGGTGCTGAGCAACGACGGCGACAGCCCGGCAGCAATTGCCACGCAGCTGCGCGAGCGGGGCTTCGGGCCAAGCCGCCTGCGAGTCTTCGAACACTTGGGTGGCGTGGACGAACGTGAGTTGGCCGGCACCGCCCAGGACTGGCCGCACAGCGATGTCGCCGCGCTCAACCTGGTAGCCATCGAGTGCCTGGCCACGCCCGAGGCGCCGCGCCTGCACCGGCTGGCCGGGTTGCCGGACAGCGCCTTCCGGCATGACGGCCAGCTGACCAAGCGCGACGTCCGCGCCATTACCCTGGCCCGCCTGGCACCACAGCCCGGCGAGTTGCTGTGGGACGTGGGCGCCGGCTGCGGCTCGATCGGCATCGAATGGATGCGCGCCCACCCGGCCTGCCGCGCCTTGGCCATCGAGGCCGACGAAGGCCGCCAGGGCTTCATCGAACACAACCGCGATGCGTTGGGTGTACCCGGCCTGCAACTGGTCCGCGGCAAGGCACCAGCGGCGCTGGAAGGCCTGGAGCAACCGGATGCGATCTTCATCGGTGGCGGCGTCACCCGCGAAGGTGTGCTCGACCTGTGCTGGGCAAGCCTGCGCCCAGGCGGCCGGCTGGTAGCCAATGCGGTGACCCTGCAAAGCGAACTGGCCCTGGCGCATTTCCGTGAACGCCACGGTGGCGAGCTGACCCGCATCCATGTCGCCCATGCCCAGCCATTGGGCGCGTTCGACACTTGGCGCCAGGCGCTGCCGATCACCTTGCTGGACGTGGTGAAACCCGCCGATGCGTGAAGAAACCCGCGAACAGCCCGCCCCCCTGCGCAGCGGCCTGACCACCGGCAGCTGCGCCACTGCCACCAGCCTGGCGGCAGCGCGCTTGCTGCTGGGAGGCGAGAGCAGCGACGCCGTCAGCATCACCCTGCCCAAGGGCAAGGTGGTGCAGATGCGCCTGGAGTTCTGCCGCCTCACCAGCCAAGGTGCCGAAGCGGGCACGCTCAAGGACGCCGGCGACGACCCGGACGTGACCCACGGCGCCCTGCTCTATAGCCAGGTTCGCCTGCTGGCCGAACCTGGCATCCGTTTTGTCGCCGGCACCGGCGTCGGCACCGTGACCCGCCCGGGGCTGGTGCTGGCGGTGGGTGAGCCGGCCATCAACCCGGTGCCACGGCGCATGATCAGCGACCACCTGCAACGCTTGGCAGACGAATGCAGCTACCCCGGCGGTTTCGAAGTCACGGTCAATGTGCAGGGCGGCGAGCAACTGGCCCTGAAGACCATGAACCCGCGGCTGGGCATCCTCGGCGGTCTGTCGATCCTCGGCACCAGCGGCATCGTGCGGCCGTTTTCCTGCGCGGCCTACATTGCCTCGATCCACCAGGGCATCGACGTCGCCCACACCAACGGCTACACGCATATCGCCGCATGCACCGGAAACGCCAGCGAAGACACCATGCGCCGCGTCTATGGCCTGCCGGAAATAGCCCTGATCGAAATGGGCGACTTCGTGGGTGCGGTGCTCAAGCACCTGCGCAAGGTACCGGTGCCACGCCTGACCCTGTGCGGCGGTTTCGGCAAGATCAGCAAACTGGCTGCCGGGCACATGGACCTGCACAGCCGTCATTCCAGCATCGACCTGCCGCAACTGGCCGGCTGGGCGGCGGACATCGGCGCCGACGCAGTGCTGCAGGCATCGATCATTACTGCCAACACCAGCCAACAGGCCCTGGCACTGGCCCATGCAGCCGGCATTCCCTTGGGTGACGCGGTGTGCGCCCACGCCCTGGCCTTCGCCCGCAGCGTGGTGCCGGCGCAGGTGCAGGTGGAGGTGTTCGCCATCGATCGCCAGGGTGGCATCGTCGGCCGGGCGGGTGTGCAATGAACGGGCGCATCCTGCTGCTGGGCGGCGTCACCGAAGCCCTGGCCATCGCTCGCCGCCTGGGCCCGCAGCATGTCTACAGCCTGGCGGGCATCGGCCGGGTGCCGCAGGACCTGCAATGCCAGGTTCGGGTCGGCGGCTTTGGCGGTGCCGAAGGGCTGGCGAACTACCTGCACGATGCAGGCATCACGTTGCTGATCGATGCTACCCATCCCTATGCCGCGCAGATCAGCCGCAACGCGGCCAACGCCGCACGCTTGGCCGGTATTCCGTGCTGGGCCTTGCGCCGCCCGGCCTGGCAGACACAAGCGGGGGACGACTGGCGCGAAGTCGAGAATTGGGCGGGATTGATCGAGGCACTCAAGCCGTTTCGCAGGCCATTGTTCACGCTCGGGCGTGAGCCGCTGCAACATCTGGACGAGATACCGCTGGAGCAGTTCTGGACCTTGCGTGCGTTGGAAACGTGCCCTGGCAACGATCGCTGCGAAGTGATTGGCGCGCGCGGGCCGTTCCATATCGAGGATGAGCGGGCGTTGTTCCAGCGCCGCAAGATCGATGTGCTGATCAGCAAGAACAGTGGCAGCGTAGCGACCGAACCGAAGCTGGAGGTGGCGCGGGAGCTGGGGATACCTGTGCTGATCCTGAAGCGACCGGCTTTGCCGGATGTGGACCGGGCATTCGATTCGCCAGCCGACCTGGCTGCGGCACTCGACCTGCAGTAACAAATGTCGCAAGCACACTGCAGCCCCCCTGTGGCCTACAGTATGTTCGGACTTTTCTTGCAAACCATGAAGTGGCCATGTGCCGCACTGCTGCCTTAAACTCGGCACTCCCCCCCGGAAGGCGCTACCCATATGGAAATGCAATGGTGGATCTGGCTGGTCTTCGGCATCGCGCTGATCCTGCTCGAACTGGTCCTGCCGACGTTCTTCATCCTCTGGTTCGGCATCGGCGCCGTGCTGGTATCGCTCATTTCGCTGGCCGCCCCAAGCCTGCAACTGGACATGCAGGTGCTGCTGTGGGTTTTGATGTCGTCAGTCACCACGGCACTGTGGTTCAAGCTGTTCCGGCGCAAGCAACCAGACGTGCGCTGGACCGCCGAAAGCGTGATCGGTGAAGTGGGGCTGCTGACTGCTGGTGTCTCGGAGTTCCAGAAAGGCCGTGTGCGCTTCCAGAAGCCTATCCTCGGCAACGAGGAATGGACCTGCATCGCCGACAGCGAGATCGCGGTCGGCGAGCGGGTACGCCTGACCGCCATCGAAGGGAACACCGCCCGGGTCATTCGGGCCTGAATCCGCACTAAAAGGAATTTCGCATCATGACCAGCCTCATCGTCGTCGTCGCCATCGCCCTGTTCGTGCTGATCACCGTGTTCAAGGGGGTGCGCATCGTGCCCCAGGGCGAAGAATGGGTCGTCGAGCGCCTGGGCCGCTACCAGAGCACGCTCAAGCCCGGCCTGAACATCGTCATCCCGTACATGGACGTGGTCGCCTACCGCCTGCCTACCAAGGACATCATCCTCGATGTGCAGCAGCAGGAAATCATCACCCGGGACAACGCCGTGATCGTCGCCAACGCCCTGTGCTTCGCCAAGGTGGTCGACCCACAGAAGGCCTCCTATGGCGTGCAGGACTTCTCGTTCGCCGTCACCAGCCTGACCATGACCTCGCTGCGCGCCATCGTCGGGGCCATGGACCTGGACGAAGCGCTGTCCAGCCGCGAGCAGATCAAGGCGCGCCTGCGCGAGGCGATGTCCGAGCAGACCGAAGACTGGGGCGTGACCGTACGCTCGGTGGAAATCCAGGACATCAAACCCTCGGAGAACATGCAACTGGCCATGGAGCGCCAGGCGGCAGCCGAGCGTGAGCGCAAGGCCGACGTGACCCGTGCCGAAGGGGCCAAGCAGGCGGCGATTCTGGAAGCAGAAGCACGCTTGCAGGCTGCCAGGCTGGATGCCGAAGCGCAGATCAGCCTGGCCGAGGCCTCGGCGCGGGCGATTTCGCTGGTCAAGGACGCGGTCGGCAACGAGACCGTGCCGGCGATGTACCTGCTGGGCGAGCGCTATGTGGGGGCCATGGAGAACCTGGCGGGCAGCAGCAATGCCAAGGTGGTGGTGCTGCCGGCAGACCTGCAGGAGACCGTGCGTGGGTTGATGGGCCGCAACAAGGCTTGAGGGTACCTTGATCTTCATCGCCGGCAAGCCAGCTCCCACAGGTTTACCACAGGCCCTGAAATCTGTGCGGGTCCCTGTGGGAGCTGGCTTGCCGGCGATTGGGCTGCAAAGCTGCCCCTCGAAGGGCCCGGCCTGCGTCACTTCACCGCACCCCGCCATTTTTACCTATACTCCGCCTTACAATACCCACCACGATTCCTGACCGGATCTCTCCATGCCCCCACGTCGGCACATCGCCTGGATAGCCTGCCTTGCAGTGCTGTTCAACCTGCTGGCCATGCCGCTGTCTTCCGCCGCGCCCAAGGGCCCGGCCGAACAGCTGCTGTGGGGGGCCTTCTGTTCCAGCATGGCCAACAAGGCCAAGGTCGACGTCCAGGCCCTGGCCAAGATCGACCTCGGCCCGCAAAGCGACGACAGCGCCAGCATGATGAATTGCTGGTGCTGCTCCGGTGCCGCGCCACTGCTGGCCTTGCCCGGCTACCCGCCGCAGCTGCACAACCCGCCGATACTGCTGGCCGGCCTGCTGCCGCCACCCGCCGACTACCACGCCACGCCGCGCCAACTCTGGCCGGCGCTCAACCCCCGTGCCTCTCCGCTGGCCTGAGTTCTTCACGCTGTCTGCCTGAACCTGAACAGAAACGGAGATTCACCATGCTCAAGCACGCCCTCGTCATGGCCGCCCTGTTGCTGCCCGGCGCCTTTGCCAATGCCCACGAATACAGCGTGGGTGACCTGCACATCGCCCACCCCTGGTCACTGCAACTGCCCCCCAACGCCCCCAACGTCGCGGCGTATTTCGTGGTGCACAACAATGGCCAGGCCGACGACCGCCTGCTCAGCGTCGACAGCCCCATCAGCGATGACGCACAACTGCACGAGCATGCCATGAGCGCCAGCGGTGCCATGAAGATGCAGCAGGTGCCCAGCGTGGTGGTGCCCGCTGGCAAGGACCTGACCTTCGCCCCCAGCGCCTACCATGTGATGCTGATGCAGCCCAAGGACCGCAGCCTGCTCAGCGACGGCAAGCGCTTCCCGTTGACCCTGCACTTCGAAAAGGCCGGCGATATCACCGTCGATGTGGCCGTGCAGAAGCAGGCGCCGACGGACCAGCCGCAAGCCCACGAACACGCGCACTGATCAGCCGCTGAAAGGCACTCGCCATGAGCCTGCCGCGCAACAGCATCAGCCGTACCACTAGCCCTGACCGCAGGCGCGCCGGTGGCGGATGGCTGAGCCTGTTCGCCATGTGGATGATCTTCATCGGCCCGCTGATTTCCCAGTCGATGCCGATGGACCACCACGCCGGCATGAGCATGCCGATGGACATGCCGATGGCCACCGCCCATCAGCATGGCGGCGACACCCATCACGGCCAGACTGGCGATGGCCAGCTGCATGTGATGTGGGAAAAGTGCGGTTACTGCAGCCTGTTGTTCAACTGCCCGGCCCTGCCCCAGACCCTCAGCCCGCTCAGTGCCAGCAGCGTCGTACCCACCACCCACCTGTTCGCACCCACGCGCCAGGGCCATGCCCGGCAGGCTGTATTCCCCGGCGCGCGCAGCCGCGCCCCACCTTCCTCGATCAACGTCTGAACCCACACTTTTTGCGCACGAAGCCAGGAGGCTTCGCGCTGACTCATGACTGATCGACTGGAATCATTATGTCCGGCTGCACCCCTGTTTTTGCCTTGTCCCTGCGAGGGACCATCGCCGCCGTATGCGGCTCGCTGCTCGCGCCCGTGGCCCTGGCCGCCGACCCAGGCCATGAAGGCCATGCACACGACGCCCCCGAGCTGAGCCCGACGGTGATCACCGCCGTGGCCCCGAGCTCGCCGCTGACCGTGGTCACCAACCCGAAAGACCCGCGCCAGCCGGTGCCGGCCAGCGACGGCGCCGACTACCTGAAGACTATCCCCGGCTTCTCGGCCATCCGCGCCGGCGGCACCAACGGCGACCCGGTACTGCGCGGCATGTTCGGCTCGCGCCTGAACATCCTCACCAATGGCGGCCTGATGCTGGGCGCCTGCCCCAACCGCATGGATGCCCCCACGTCGTACATTTCGCCGGAAACCTACGACCGCCTGACCGTGATCAAAGGCCCGCAAAGCGTGATCTGGGGCCCGGGCGGCTCGGCGGGCACCATCCTCTTCGAGCGCGAGCCGGAGAAGTTCGGCACCCTCGGCAGCCGGGTCAACGCCAGCCTGCTGGCCGGCTCCAACGGCCGCTTCGACAAGGTGCTGGACACCGCCGCCGGCAACGACCAGGCCTACGCCCGCTTCGTCGGCAACCAGTCGCGCTCGGACGACTACCATGACGGCGATGACAACACCGTGCCGTCACGCTGGGACAAGTGGAATGGCGATGTCGCCCTCGGCTGGACCCCCGACCAGGACACCCTGCTGGAACTCACCGCCGGCAAGGGCGATGGTGAGGCCCGCTATGCCGGGCGTGGCATGGACGGCTCGCAGTTCAAACGCGAAAGCCTGGGCCTGCGTTTCGAAAAATCCAACCTCGGCGAGGTGCTCGACAAGGTCGAGGCGCAGGTCTACTACAACTACGCCGACCACGTGATGGACAACTACAGCCTGCGCACGCCTTCGGGCAGCGGCATGATGGGCATGCCGATGGTCAGCAACGTCGACCGCCGCACCATGGGCGCACGCATCAAGGCCACCTGGCGCTGGGCCGATGTGCAACTGATCGGCGGCATCGACGCGCAGACCAACGAACATCGCAAACGCGGCGGCATGGGTGTGGACGCGCACAAGGGCCAGGCCTGGACCAAGGACGCCGACTTCCACAACTACGGTGCCTTCGGCGAGCTGACCTGGTACGTCAGCGGTGAGGACCGCATGATTACCGGTGCCCGCCTGGACCGCGCCTCGGCCCGCGACTTCCGCGCAACCAGCGCCACCAACGGCGACACCCGCGCCGATACCCTGCCCAGCGGTTTCGTCCGCTACGAGCACGACCTGGCAGCCATCCCGGCCACCACGTACATCGGCCTTGGTCATGCCCAGCGTTTCCCCGATTACTGGGAGCTGTTCTCGCCCAAGCTGGCACCACCCGGTGCGGCCAATGCTTTCGACGGTATCAAACCAGAGAAGACCACCCAGCTCGACTTCGGTGTCCAGTACCGTGACGAGCGCATGGAAGCCTGGGCATCTGGCTACATCGGGCAGATCCGCGACTACATCCTGTTCGACTACCAGGGAATGAGCTCCCAGGCTCGCAACATCGACGCCCGCATCATGGGCGGCGAACTGGGCGCGGCCTACCAGCTGACGGAAAACTGGAAGGCCGACGCCACGCTGGCCTACGCCTGGGGCAAGAACAGCAGTGACGGCACAGCACTGCCGCAAATGCCGCCTCTGGAAAGCCGCCTGGGCCTGACCTACAGCCGCGATGTGTGGAGCGTCGGCGCACTGTGGCGGCTGGTGGCGGCGCAGAACCGCATCGCCGAGAACCAGGGCAACGTGGTCGGCAAGGACTACGACAACAGCGCCGGCTTCGGCGTGTTCTCGATCAATGGCGCCTACAAGGTAAGCAACCACCTCAAGCTCAGCGCGGGGGTCGACAACCTGTTCGACAAGACCTACGCCGAGCACTTGAACCTGGCCGGGAACGCCGGGTTCGGCTACCCGGCTACCGATCCACAGCCGGTCAACGAGCCAGGCAGGACCTTCTGGACCAAGGTCGACTTCAGCTTCTGACAACAACAACAACAACGGGCGCGGCGCAGGTCGCGCCCATCTGCTGGTCAAACAGGAGGTTCCCATGAGAGGAACACGCATCAACTTCTACAACCTGGCCTGGCGTTGGCACTTCTATGCGGGGCTGTTCGTGGCCCCGTTCATGATCCTGCTGGCAATCACCGGGATCATCTACCTGTTCAAGCCGCAGCTCGACCCGCTGCTGTACCGCGAGCTGATGGTGGTCGAAGCCGGCCACCACCGACAGGGCGCGGACACGATGCTGGCCGAGGTGCGCAAGGCCTACCCCGAGGGCCACGTTGGCCAGTACCTGCCGCCGCTGGACGCCGAACGCAGCGCACAATTCGTGGTGCATGACGCCGGGCGCGAACTGAACGTGTTCGTCGACCCCTACAGCGGCAAAGTCCTTGGCGAACAGGATGGCAAGCAGAACCTGCAGGCCATCGCCCGCGCCCTGCATGGCGAACTGATGGTCGGCACGGTCGGTGACCGCCTGGTAGAACTGGCCGCGGGCTGGGGCATCGTGCTGGTGGTGTCGGGCCTGTACTTGTGGTGGCCACGCGGGCGCAATGGCGCTGGCGTGCTGTGGCCACGGCTGTCGGCACGCGGCCGAATGTTCTGGCGCGACCTGCATGCGGTAACCGGCTTCTGGGGCTCGGCCTTGTTGCTGCTGATGCTGGTCAGCGGCATGACCTGGACCGGCCTGTGGGGCAAGCAGTACGCCGACTTGTGGAACCGCTTTCCGGCGGCCATGTGGAACGACGTGCCCAAGTCGGACCAACAGGCGGGTGAACTCAACAGCGCGCACCGCCAGACCGTGCCGTGGGCGATGGAAAACACGCCGATGCCACAGTCCGGTGCACACGCCGAACATACCGGGCATCACATGACGTCGAGCGCGCCGGCAGCGCCACAGATAAGCCTGCAGCAAGTCGAAGACATCGCAACCGCGCGCCAGGTCGAGCCGGGTTACAGCATTACCGCGCCGACCACGGCCGATGGCGTGTTCACCATCGCCGTATTCGCCGACGACCCGCGCAACGACGCCACCCTGCATGTCGACCAGTACACCGGCAAGGTGCTGGCCGATGTGCGCTGGCAGGACTACAGCCCGGTCGCCCGTGCCACCGAGCTGGGTGTGATGCTGCATGAAGGCAAGATGTTCGGGGCGTTCAACCAGATCATCATCCTGCTGGTGTGCCTGATGATCTTGCTGGGCTCGGTGAGCGGGCTGGTGATGTGGTGGAAGCGCAGGCCGGCCGGCGGGCTGGGTGTGCCGCCGCTGCGCCATGACTTGCCGCGCTGGAAAGTAGCGGTGGGGGTGATGCTGGTGCTGGGGTTGATGTTCCCGCTGGTGGGGGTGTCGATGGTGGTGATGTGGCTGGTGGATAGCCTAGTGGTCAGGCGCGGCCGGGTGCTGGCCAGCGCTTGAGTCTTAGCCTGTACCGGCCTCTTCGCGGGCTTGCCCGCTCCCACAGAATAACCACAGATTTCAAGGCCTGTGGTGCACCTGTGGGAGCGGGCAAGCCCGCGAAGAGGCCGGCACAGGCACAACACTGCTACCCAAAAGTCGAGTCGATCTGTCGCGCCCCGAACTGGAACGCGCGTGTTAGCCTAGCCGGCTACCTCTGACAAGACGACCGACCGTCCAACGGAATGCAGCCTATGACGCAAACCTCACCCACAGCGCCAGATGAACAGCATCTGCAGCGCAACCTGACCAACCGCCACATCCAGCTGATCGCCATTGGCGGCGCAATCGGTACCGGCCTGTTCATGGGCTCGGGCAAGACTATCAGCCTGGCCGGGCCGTCGATCATCTTCGTCTACATGATCATCGGCTTCATGCTGTTCTTCGTCATGCGCGCCATGGGCGAACTGCTGCTGTCGAACCTCAACTACAAGTCGTTCATCGATTTTTCCGCCGACCTGCTCGGCACCTGGGCAGGCTACTTCACCGGCTGGACCTACTGGTTCTGCTGGGTGGTCACCGGCATCGCCGACGTGGTCGCGATCGCGGCATATACACAGTTCTGGTTCCCTGAACTGCCGCAGTGGATACCGGCGCTGACCTGCGTAGGGCTGCTGCTGTCGCTGAACCTGGTGACGGTGAAGATGTTCGGTGAAATGGAGTTCTGGTTCGCCCTGATCAAGATCGTCGCCATCATCGGCCTGGTCGCCACCGGCCTGTACATGGTCATCACCGGCTTCACCTCGCCCAGCGGGCGCACCGCACAACTGGCCAACCTGTGGAATGACGGCGGCATGTTCCCCAATGGCCTGATGGGCTTCTTCGCCGGCTTCCAGATCGCCGTGTTCGCTTTCGTCGGCATCGAGTTGGTGGGTACAACCGCCGCCGAAGCGAAGAACCCGGAGCGCACCCTGCCGCGGGCGATCAACTCGATCCCGGTACGCATCATCGTGTTCTATGTGCTGGCGCTGATCGCGATCATGGCCGTGACCCCATGGCGCGACGTGGTGCCGGGCAAGAGCCCGTTCGTGGAGTTGTTCGTGCTGGCCGGCCTGCCGGCGGCGGCGAGCATCATCAACTTCGTGGTGCTGACCTCGGCGGCCTCGTCGGCCAACAGCGGCGTGTTCTCCACCAGCCGCATGCTCTACGGCCTGAGCCAGGAGGGTGACGCACCCAAGGCCTTCGAGAAGCTGTCGAGCCGCTCGGTACCAGCCAACGGCCTGTACTTCTCCTGCACCTGCCTGCTGCTGGGCGCAGTGCTGATCTACCTGGTGCCGAACGTGGTCGAGGCATTCACCCTGGTCACCACCGTTTCGGCGGTGCTGTTCATGTTCGTCTGGACACTGATCCTGCTGTCGTACCTGAAGTACCGCAACCACCGCGCGGCACTGCACCAGGCCTCGAAGTACAAGATGCCGGGCGGGCGCTTCATGTGCTACGTGTGCCTGGTGTTCTTTGCCTTCATCCTGGTGTTGCTGAGCCTGGAGGACGATACCCGTGCGGCGTTGCTGGTGACGCCGATCTGGTTCGTGCTGCTGGCGGTGACCTATCAGGGTGTGCGCAGCAAGCGCCATCCGCGCACGGCTGTGCGTAACGGCTGATGCCCCTGGGGGCTGCTCTGCAGCCCTTTCGCCGGCAAACCAGCTCCCACAGGGACAGCGCATGGCTCGAGGCCGATGCGGTCGAGGTGGGAGCTGGCTTGCCAGCGACGGGGCGCCACGCGGCCCCC
>NZ_JBKGFP010000054.1:0-30520 GCF_046557535.1 Pseudomonas sp. S1(2024) | reverse complement strand
TTTTGTGGAGGGAGAACACGACCTGAGGGGGGGGGGGGGGGGGTGGGTGGGGGGGGGGGGGGGGGGGGGGGGTTGGTTTGCCGGCGATGGGCCGCACAGCGGCCCCAATCCTGTGCACACAAATCCATCAGGCACCAACCTGGATCCAACCAACGCCCCAACACCTCGCACAACCCCTCTATTGCGCACCTTCCGCCGTTAGGCACACCCCTTGCAACACCCCTCCCCGCTTGCCCAACACATAAAAACTCAGCGGAGAGAGCACATGAAGCGACGCAGTCTGATCAAGGCCTTCACCCTTAGCGCATCGATCGCCGCAATGGGCCTGAGCTGGAGCATCCAGGCCGCCGAAACCATCAAGGTCGGTATCCTGCATTCGCTTTCGGGGACCATGGCCATTTCCGAGACTTCGCTCAAGGACATGGCGCTGATGACCATCGAGCAGATCAACGCAAAGGGCGGCGTGAACGGCAAGCTGCTCGAGCCGGTGGTGGTCGATCCGGCCTCCAACTGGCCGCTGTTCGCCGAAAAGAGCCGACAGCTGCTAACCCAGGACAAGGTGGCAGTGGTGTTCGGTTGCTGGACCTCGGTGTCGCGCAAATCGGTGCTGCCAGTGTTCGAAGAGCTCAACGGCCTGCTGTTCTACCCGGTGCAGTACGAGGGTGAAGAGATGTCGCCGAACGTGTTCTACACCGGCGCCGCGCCCAACCAGCAGGCCATCCCGGCCGTTGAGTACCTGATGAGCGAGGACGGCGGCAGCGCCAAGCGCTTCTTCCTGCTGGGCACCGACTACGTCTACCCGCGCACCACCAACAAGATCCTGCGTGCCTTCCTGCACAGCAAGGGCGTGGCCGACAAGGACATCGAAGAGGTGTACACCCCGTTCGGCCACAGCGATTACCAGACCATCGTCGCCAACATCAAGAAGTTCTCTGCTGGCGGCAAGACAGCCGTCATTTCCACCGTCAACGGCGATTCCAATGTGCCGTTCTACAAGGAGCTGGCCAACCAGGGCCTGAAGGCCACCGATGTGCCAGTGGTGGCCTTCTCGGTGGGCGAGGAAGAACTGCGCGGCATCGACACCAAGCCTCTGGTGGGCCATCTGGCGGCGTGGAACTACTTCGAGTCTGTGGATAACCCGGTCAACCAGAAGTTCGTCGCCGACTGGAAAGCCTACGCCAAGGCCAAGGGCCTGCCAGGCGCCGACAAGGCGGTGACCAACGACCCGATGGAGGCCACCTACGTGGGCATCCACATGTGGGCGCAGGCGGTGGAAAAAGCCAAGTCCACCGATGTCGACAAGGTGCGCGAGGCACTGGCCGGGCAAAGTTTCGAGGCGCCGTCCGGCTTCACCCTGACCATGGACAAGACCAACCACCACCTGCACAAGCCGGTGATGATCGGCGAGATCCAGGATGACGGGCAGTTCAGCGTGGTGTGGGAGACCGAGCAACCGCTGCGGGCGCAGCCATGGAGCCCGTTTATTCCCGGCAACGACAAGCGCCCTGATTACGCCGTGAAAGGTAACTGAGTGCACTGGGGCTGCTCTGCAGCCCATTCGCGGGCTCGCCCGCTCCCACAGGGACCGCACAATTTTCAAACTGTGCACCGTACCTGTGGGAGCGGGCATGCCCGCGAAGAATCCACCGCCGATTTCCAGGATTACCCGCATGCTCAGACTGCTGCTCACCCTGCTCCTGCTGATGCCCTTGGTAACCCAGGCCAGCGAGGGCGAATTCTTCCTCGCTGCCAAGCCCGCCGAGCAAGCCCGCCTGCTCGAAGGCTGGGCCGCACAACCCGATACCGCGCGCCTGGAGCTGCTGGGCAACCTGCGCCAGGGCCGCATCGCCGCCGACGACACGCGCAAGGTACGCCTGAACAACCGCCTGCGCGGCCTGATCGACAATGCCTTGGCTAGCCACCAGTTGCTCAGCGACAACAGCGACATCCGCCTGGCCGCTGCCCAACAACTACAGAAAAGCGCGCAACCGGCGCAAATGGCCTTCCTCGACCGGCGCTTCGCCAGCGAACCGGATGCCGCCGTGCATGCCGCCCTCGGCCTGGCCCTGGCCAACCTGCAGCTGGGCGCCAGCGAACCGGCAGTACGCCTGGCCGCCGTTCGCCTGCTCGGCGAAACCGGTGACCCGCTGGCCCGCACCCGCCTCGAAGCCTTGCTGCAACCCAACGCGGAAACCGACCCGGGCGTGCGCACCGCCGCCGAAACCAGCCTGGCCCAGGTGCAGCGCAAGCTGCTGGCCGGCGAACTGCTCGGCCAGGCCTTCAGCGGCCTGTCGCTGGGCTCGATCCTGCTGCTGGCAGCCCTTGGCCTGGCCATCACCTTCGGCCTGCTCGGGGTGATCAACATGGCCCACGGCGAAATGCTGATGCTCGGCGCCTACAGCACCTACATGGTCCAGGTACTGCTGCAGCGCTACGCCCCCGGCGCCATCGAGATCTACCCACTGATCGCCCTGCCGGTGGCCTTCACCGTCAGTGCCGGCGTCGGCATGGCGCTGGAGCGCACGGTAATCCGCCACCTGTATGGCCGCCCTCTGGAAACCCTGCTGGCGACCTGGGGAATCAGCCTGATCCTGATCCAGGCCATCCGCCTGCTGTTCGGCGCGCAGAACGTGGAAGTCAGCAACCCGGCCTGGCTGTCGGGGGGCATCCAGCTGCTGCCCAACCTGGTACTGCCATACAACCGCCTGGTGATCATCGGCTTCGCCCTGGCCGTGGTACTGCTCACCTGGCTGCTGCTCAACCGCACGCGGCTGGGCCTGAACGTGCGCGCGGTCACCCAGAACCGCAACATGGCCGCCTGCTGCGGCGTGTCCACCGGGCGCGTCGACATGCTCGCCTTCGGCCTCGGCTCGGGCATCGCCGGGCTTGGTGGCGTGGCCCTGAGCCAGGTCGGCAATGTCGGCCCGGACCTGGGCCAGAGCTACATCATCGACTCGTTCCTGGTGGTGGTGCTCGGCGGCGTCGGCCAGTTGGCCGGCAGCCTGTGGGCAGCCTTCGGCCTTGGCATCGCCAACAAGCTGCTGGAGCCGCAGATCGGCGCCGTGCTCGGCAAGATCCTCATCCTTGCGTTGATCATTCTGTTCATCCAGAAGCGCCCGCAAGGCCTGTTCGCCCTCAAGGGACGGGTAATCGACTGATGAACCAGCCACTGCTTGTCACCGCTACGCAAAAGGCCGGGCCACGCCTGACCCTGGCCATCGGCGCCGTCGTCGTCCTGTTGCTTGTGGCCCTGCCGCTGCTGTCGCTGCTGCCGGCGGACCATGCCCTGCAAGTGTCGGCCTACACTTTGACCCTGGTCGGCAAGATCCTCTGCTACGCCATCGTCGCGCTGGCCCTGGACCTGGTCTGGGGCTACGCCGGGCTGCTGTCGCTGGGCCACGGGCTGTTCTTCGCCCTCGGTGGCTACGCCATGGGCATGTACCTGATGCGCCAGGCCGCCGGTGACGGCCTGCCAGGGTTCATGACCTTCCTGTCATGGAGCGAGCTGCCGTGGTACTGGGCTGGCACCCAGCATTTCGCCTGGGCCCTGTGCCTGGTGGTGCTGGCGCCCGGGCTGCTGGCGCTGGTGTTCGGCTGGTTCGCCTTCCGCTCGCGAATCAAGGGCGTGTACTTCTCGATCATGACCCAGGCGCTGACCTTCGCCGGCATGCTGCTGTTCTTCCGCAACGAAACCGGCTTTGGCGGCAACAACGGTTTTACCAGCTTCCGCACCATCCTTGGCTTCGACATTGCCGCCCAAGGCACCCGCGCAGTGCTGTTCCTGCTCACCGTCGGCCTGCTGCTGGCCAGCCTGTACCTGTGCTGGTGCCTGACCCGCAGCAAGTTCGGCCGCCTGCTCACCGCCGTGCGCGACGCCGAAAACCGCCTGATGTTCTGTGGCTACGACCCGCGTGGTTTCAAGTTGCTGGTGTGGGTGCTCAGCGCCGTACTGTGCGGCCTGGCCGGTGCGCTGTACGTACCGCAGGTGGGCATCATCAACCCCAGCGAGATGTCGCCGACCAACTCCATCGAAGCCGCCGTGTGGGTGGCCCTGGGCGGGCGCGGCACCTTGATCGGCCCGCTGCTCGGCGCCGGCCTGGTCAATGGCATGAAAAGCTGGTTCACCATGGCCTTCCCGGAGTTCTGGCTGTTCTTCCTCGGCGCGTTGTTCATCCTCGTCACCCTGTACCTGCCCAAGGGCGTGGTCGGCCTGTTGAAGAAAAGGAGCCAGCCATGAGAGGCGTGCCCCCGGTACACCCGGAATTCATGCTCGAACCGGTGTTCGACAACCTCGGCGCCAGCCGCGACGCCATCGGCCTGGGCCAAAGCCGCAAGACCGGCCTCGACACCCGCCACGGCACGGTGCTGAGCCTGGAAGACATCAGCGTCAGCTTCGATGGCTTCAAGGCGCTGAACGCGCTGAACCTGTACATCGGCGTGGGCGAGCTGCGTTGCATCATCGGCCCCAACGGTGCCGGCAAGACCACGATGATGGATGTGATCACTGGCAAGACCAGGCCCGACACCGGTACGGCCTATTTTGGCGACACCCTCGACCTGACCCGCATGAGCGAATACCAGATCGCCCAGGCCGGCATAGGCCGCAAGTTCCAGAAGCCCACGGTGTTCGAGGCGCTGACGGTATTCGAAAACCTGGAGCTGGCGCTGAAGACCGACAAGTCGGTATGGGCCAGCCTGGCAGCGCGCTTGAGTGGGGAGCAGCGCCAGCGCATCGAGGAGGTGCTGGGCACCTTGCGCCTGCTGCCGCTGGCCCAGCGCCAGGCGGGCTTGCTGTCGCATGGGCAGAAGCAGTTCCTGGAGATCGGCATGCTGCTGGTGCAGGAGCCGCAACTGCTGTTGTTGGACGAGCCGGTAGCGGGCATGACCGATGCCGAGACCGAATTCACCGCCGAACTGTTCAAGGGGCTGGCTGGCAAGCATTCGCTGATGGTGGTGGAGCACGACATGGGGTTTGTCGGCAGCATTGCGGACCATGTGACCGTGCTGCACCAGGGCAGCGTGCTGGCGGAAGGGTCGCTGGAGCAGGTGCAGGCGGATGAGCGGGTGGTCGAGGTCTACTTGGGCCGGTGACCGGCATTTGAATTTTTGAAGCCTGTACCGGCCTCTTCGCGTGCTTGCCCGCTCCCACAGGAAACCCACAGTTTTCGAGCCCTGTGTAGTACCTGTGGGAGCGGGCAAGCCCGCGAAAGGGCCGGCACAGGCACAGCAACAATTTCAGGAATACACACATGCTCAAGATCGACACCCTGCACCAGTATTACGGCGGCAGCCACATCCTCCGGGGCCTGTCCTTCGAGGCCAAGGTCGGCGAAGTCACCTGCCTGCTGGGCCGCAACGGCGTGGGCAAGACCACCCTGCTGCGCTGCCTGATGGGCCTGGTCCCAGCGCGCGACGGCAGCATCGAATGGGAAGGCAAGCCGATCACCAGCCTCAAGCCCCAGCAACGGGTCCACGCCGGCATCGCCTACGTGCCCCAAGGCCGCGAGATCTTCCCGCGCCTCACTGTCGAAGAGAACCTGCTGATGGGCCTGTCGCGCTTCCCCGCCCGTGAAGCGCGCGAAGTACCATCCTTCATCTACGAACTGTTTCCCGTACTGGAACAGATGAAGCAACGCCGTGGCGGTGACCTGTCCGGCGGCCAGCAGCAACAGCTGGCAATCGGCCGTGCCCTGGCCAGCCGCCCGCGGCTGCTGATCCTCGATGAGCCCACCGAGGGCATCCAGCCTTCGGTCATCAAAGAAATTGGCGCTGTCATCCGTCGCTTGGCCGAGCGCGGTGACATGGCCATCCTGCTGGTGGAACAGTTTTACGACTTTGCTGAGGAGCTGGCCGACCAGTACCTGGTGATGGCCCGTGGCGAGATCATCCAGCGGGGCCGCGGCGAATACATGCAGGCCGAAGGTGTGCGCGGGCTGGTAACCATTTAATCTGCAAGCAACGACCCTGCGAGACGCTGTCATGAGTCATGAAATCCGCGACGCCCTGCCTACCGACGTGCCAGGCATCCTCGACATCTACAACGACGCGGTGCGCAACACCACGGCGATCTGGAACGAAAACCCGGTGGACCTGGCCAACCGCCTGGCCTGGTTTGCCGCACGTGCGCAGCAGGGTTACCCGATCCTGGTGGCGGTGGATGAGAGCGGTGTGCTGGGCTATGCGTCGTTTGGCGACTGGCGGCCGTTCGAGGGCTTTCGCCTTACCGTTGAGCATTCGGTGTATATCCGCGGCGACCAGCGTGGCAAGGGGCTGGGGCCGGTGCTGATGGCAGCGCTGGTCGAGCGTGCGCGCGAGTGTGGCAAGCATGTGATGGTGGCGGCCATCGAGAGCGGCAATGCAGCGTCGGTGCGCCTGCACGAGCGGCTGGGCTTCGTGGTGACCGGGCAGATGCCGCAGGTGGGGATGAAGTTTGGCCGGTGGCTGGACTTGACCTTCATGCAGCTGGTGCTGAACCCGGGGGCAGAACCAAGCTAAGTCTTGTGTGACATTCTTCGCGGGCAAGCCCGCGAAGAGGCCGGGCCTGCAAACCTCACATCTGGGTAAACCTGCCCAACCGCTGCCTCAGCATGTTGTTCTCGCTGCGCAGCTGCTGCACTTCCTGCAATAACTCCAGCGCCAGCGCCACACCTTCCCACTCCAGTTCCAGCTCCTGATGCAGCTTCGCCGCGCGCTTGGCCAGCAACGGCGCCTGATCGTCGAACAACCAGTCCTCCGGCGTTCGCCCGGAAGGTTCGACAATGCCGTGCTCGACGATTTCGATCACGCAGTCAGCCGTGAGATCGGCCTCCTGACACAAGGTACGCATGTCCAGTTGAACGATCAGGGTGCTGCTCATGATCACTTACTCCATTGTGTCCTCGGGTTGAACGCAGCCTTCTCGGAAAGCTTGGTCCACAGTTCGCGGGCAGACTCGTCGGATGCTGGCGGCATGACCACTTTCAGTTGCGCGTAAAGGTTGCCACGCTCGCCACTCTTGTTGGCCAGGCCCTTGCCCGGTACGCGCAGGCGCTGGCCGCTCTGGCTGTCGGGGCGGATGGTGAGGTTGATCTTGCCGTCCAGGGTCGGCACGGCCACCTTGGCGCCCAGTGCTGCCTCCCACGGTGCCAGCGGCACGGTGATGATCAGGTCATGACCTTCGACATCGAACAGCGGGTGCGGTGCCATGCGAATGGTCAGGAACAGGTCGCCATTGGCCCCGCCACCACTACCCGGCGCGCCCTGGCCCTTTAGGCGGATACGCTCGCCGTCGGTCACACCGGCCGGGATCTTCACGTTCAGGGTCTTGGTAGTGAAGCCGGTGCGCTGGCCCATGGCATTGGTCTGCGGCACCTGGAAGCTGATCTGCTTGGACTCCTTGCTCAGGGTCTCTTCAAGGAATACCGCCAGTTCTAGCTCCACGTCCTGCCCCCGCCTGCCAGCGCTGCGTTGCTGCTGCCGGGCACCACCGAACGGGTTGCCCCCCCGGCCACCAAAGATCGAGCTGAAAAAGTCGGAGAAATCGCCGCCTTCGAAGCCGCCACCACCGCCACGGTTCTCCCAGCCCGGTGGCGCCTGGAACGGCCGGCCATGCTGGCCACCGTACTTGCGGATTTCATCGTACTCGGCACGTTTCTGCGCGTCGCCCAGCACTTCGTAGGCCTCGTTGGCCTCCTTGAATTTTTCCTCGGCGTCGCGCTCCTTGCTGACATCGGGGTGATACTTGCGCGCCAGCTTGCGGTACGCGGCCTTGATCGCCTTTTCGTCCGCCGCGGGCTCTACGCCGAGTATCTTGTAATAGTCTTTGAAGTCCATCTATGGATCACCAATGTGAATGTGCGTGTTGCAAGAGAAGATAGGGGTCAAGCATAGCCTTTCAAGACCACCTTGGGGTTGCTCCATGGCAGACGATCGGTCTTGATTCTGTAGCCAACTGGCATACACTGCGCGGCCGTTTTGCCTCCGGAAGCTCATTCCCCATGTCTGACGTATCCCCGGCCCGCGCCCTGGGCATCGACTTTGGCACCTCCAACTCCACGGTCGGCTGGCACCGCCCAGGCGCCGAGTCGCTGATTGCCCTGGAAGACGGCAAGATCACGTTGCCCTCGGTGGTGTTCTTCAACATCGAGGAGCGTCGCCCGGTATATGGCCGCCTGGCACTGCACGAGTACCTGGAAGGCTACGAAGGCCGCCTGATGCGTTCGCTGAAAAGCCTGCTGGGCTCCAAGCTGATCAAGCACGATACCAGCGTGTTGGGCAGCGCCCTGCCGTTCAAGGACCTGCTGGGCATGTTCATCGGCGAGCTGAAAAAACGCGCAGAGGCCGCTGCTGGGCGGGAGTTCGAGCAGGTGGTGCTGGGCCGTCCGGTGTTCTTCGTCGACGAAGACCCTGCCGCCGACCAGGAGGCCGAGGACACCCTGGCCGAAGTGGCGCGCAAGATCGGCTTCAAGGATGTGTCCTTCCAGTACGAGCCGATTGCCGCGGCCTTCGACTACGAGTCGAGCATTAGCCGCGAAGAGCTGGTGCTGATCGTCGACATCGGCGGTGGTACCTCGGACTTCACCCTGATCCGCCTGTCGCCCGAGCGCCACCTGGTCGCCGAGCGCCAGAGCGACATCCTCGCCACCGGCGGTGTGCACATTGGCGGTACCGACTTCGACAAGCAGCTGAGCCTGCAGGGCGTGATGCCGCTGTTCGGCTACGGCAGCCGCATGAAGAGCGGCGCGCTGATGCCGACCAGCTATCACCTCAACCTCGCCACCTGGCACACCATCAACGCCCTGTACTCGCAGAAGTCGCAGCTGGCGCTGGGCAGCATGCGCTATGACATCGAGGACACGCTGGGCATCGACCGCCTGTTCAAGCTGATCGAAGAGCGTGCCGGGCACTGGTTGGCGATGGAAGTGGAGGCCAGCAAGATCGAGCTGACCGAGCAGCAGAGCCGCCACGTCGACCTCGGCCGCATCGAGCGCGAGCTGGGCGTGGACCTGTCACGAGCGCTGTTCGAGGGGGCTATCGAAGGGTTGCTGGAGCGGGTGCGTGGTAGCGTGAGCGAACTGCTGGCCAAGGCTGGAGTGAGCGAAACACAGGTCGATACGGTGTTCTTCACCGGCGGTTCCAGCGGGATTCCGGCGCTGCGCAACAGCGTGTCGGCGATGCTGCCGAATGCGCGGCATGTGGAAGGCAACATCTTTGGCAGCATTGGTAGCGGGCTGGCCATCGAGGCGCGCAAGCGCTACGGCGTAGCCTGAGCCAGGCTCTTCAGCCTTTGCCGGCCCCTTCGCGGGCTTGCCCGCTCCCACAGGGACCGCACAGTACCCAAGACCTGTGCAGTACCTGTGGGAGCGGGCAAGCCCGCGAAGAGGCCGGTACAGGCTAATGAAGAATCAGACCAGTTCGGCCCGCTTCAGCTCACTCTTCAGGTAGGCATAGTAGATCGGCCCCGCCACCACCCCCGGCAGCCCGAACGCCGCTTCGAACACCAGCATCGCCAGCAGCAGTTCCCACGACTTGGCACTGATCTGCCCGCCCACGATCCGCGCGTTGAGGAAGTACTCGACCTTGTGGATGACGATCAGGTAACCCAGCGCCGCCGCCGCCACCCAGATCGACAGCGACAGGCCGACGATGGTGATCAGGGTATTCGACATCAGGTTGCCGATCACCGGCAGCAGGCCCAGCAGGAAGGTCAGCACGATCAGCGTCTTGGTCAGCGGCAGGTGCACGTCGAACATCGGCAGCACCACGGCCAGGAAGATGCCGGTGAAGGTGGTGTTGAGCAGCGAAATCTTGATCTGCGCGAAGACGATGTTGCGAAACGCCTGCACCAGCAGGCTCAGGCGCTCGAACAGCGCCGCCGCCAGCGGCTTGCGCCGGGAGATGTCGGGGATGCGCTGCAAGGCGACGATGGCGCCCAGGATCATGCCGATCAACAGGGTGACGAACATGTGCGCCATGCCCTTGCCCACCAGCTGCAGGTCGCTCAGGTGGCTCTTGATCCAGTCACCGATGGCCACCTTGAACTCCGCCGCACTGGCCGGCAGGTAGCCTTCGATGAACGGCGGCAGCTGCCCGCGGGCGCGCTCCACCAGGGCCATGAACTTGTCCAGCGAAGCCCCGGGGTTTTCCGCCTCGTGCAGCAAAAAGCTGAAAGCACCGGCAAACAGCAGGGTCAGGGTGCTGACCACCAGCGTGCCGAGCAGCGCTACAGCCAGCCAACGGGCGCGCTGCCCGGCGAGCAGCGGCTGCAGCCGCGGCGTGAGCATGTTGACCAGCTCGAACACCAGCAGGCCGGCCAGCAGGCTCGGCAGCAATTTCAGGGGCAACGCCAGCAACAGGCCGGCAAACACGATGATCCAGCTGGCCAGGGTGACCTGGCGGGGGGTGAAGGTCATACAGCCTCAACGGCAGACAACGGGAAAGACCCGCAGTCTGCCAGCCTTACGTCTGCAGGCATAGGCGCAGGTCATTTCTTCTTCAGGCAGTCGCTCATGAACGCTTTGCGCTCGTCACCCTTCAGGGCCTTGGTGGTGGCGTCGGCGTTGCAGGTTTTCATCTTTTCTTGCTGGGTTTGCGGCACATCCTTCTTCAGGCAGGTGCTCATGAAGGCTTTGCGCTCATCGCCCTTGAGGGCCTTGGCGGTGGCGTCGGCGTTACAGGTTTTCATCTTTTCCTGCTGCGCGGTATTGGCGGCGAAGCCTTGGGCGCTGAACAACACCGCCAACACCAGTAAGGGGATTTGCAGCACTTTCATGGAGTAGTCTCCTTGGCTCCGCGCCCGATGCACGGGGGTCGAGCTGAGTGTAGCCAAGAATTCTCAACGCCCTGCCCGTGCCTGGCGGCGGTATTGCTCGGGCGTGCACTGGGCCTGGCGCTGGAACATGGCGATGAACGCCGAGGCGCTGCTGTAGCCCAGGTCGAAGGCGATGGCCTGGATCGGCTGGCCGGCCTCCAGCGCTTCGATGGCGCGCAGAAAGCGCAGGCGCAGGCGCCATTCACCAAAACTGATGCCCAGCTCGCGCAGGAACTGCCGGGCCAAAGTACGTTCGCTGACATGAATCTGGGCGGCCCATTCGCCCAGCGGGCGGTTGTCGCCCGGCTCGGCACCAAGGGCATCGAGCACCTGGCGCAAGCCCTCGCTGTGGGCAAACGGCAGGTAGCAGGCCTGGGTGGGCGCCAGCAGCAGCTGGTCGAGCAGCACCTGCGCCAGGCGCTGGTCGCGCTCGCCCTCGGCAACCCGCAGGTCGCGCCGGGCGAAGTCGGCGAGGATGGCCTTGAGGATGTCGCTGATCATCAGGCTGCACGGTTGCTGCGGCAGTGCGGCGCACAGGCTGCGGTCCAGGTAGACCGAACGGTAGACGATAGCCTGCGGGTTGTAGCAACCATGCTCGGTGTCGGGCGGCACCCACACGGCGTATTGCGGCGGCGACAGGAAGTGCTGGCCAGCTACCTCCAGGTGCATCACGCCGTGGGCGGTGTAGTTGAGCTGGCCCCAGGCGTGGCGATGCAGGGCGCTGCGGGTGTCGGCACCGAACTCGTCGTGGCGGAAGTACACCGGGGCCGGGAGCCGGGTTAACTGGGGAATGTCGAGGTATTTGCGCGGCATGCTGTCTGCTTTGCGGGGCGGGTTGTCTGGATAGGAGTATAGGCTTGTTGACAGACAGTTGATAATGGCTGCCATCGGGGCCTGCTGCGCAGGCCTTCGCGGGCTCGCCCGCTCCCACAGGATCCGCGCCAGCTTTCAGGCCTGTGATATCCCTGTGGGAGCGGGCAAGCCCGCGTAGGGCTGCAAAGCAGCCCCAACCCAAGCCCCAACGAGTAACCTGCTACATGAACTACCTGTTCCCCCTGACCGCCATCCTGATATGGGCCGGCAACACCGTGGTCACCAAGATGTCCGCCGGCGCCATCCACCCCGCCGAGATCGGCTTCTATCGCTGGCTACTGGCCGCGCTGTTGTTCACCCCGTTCCTGCTGCCCGCCGTGTGGCGCAATCGCGCGGCCATTCGCCCGCACCTGGGCAAGGTTTTCGTGCTGGGCGTGCTGGGCATGGCGCTGTACCAGAGCCTGGCCTACTTTGCCGCCGGCATCACCAGCGCCACCAACATGGGCATCATCCTTTCGCTGATGCCACTGATGTCACTGGCATTGTCCATCGCCTGGCTGGGCCAGCGCCTGAGCTACGGTGCCCTGCTGGGCGCGCTGGTGTCATTTTTCGGCGTGCTTGAAGTGGTCAGCGCCGGCCACCCCGCCAGCCTGCTGCAACAAGGCCTGAACAGCGGCGACCTGCTGATGCTGGTGGCCACACTGGCCTATGCGCTATACAGCTTCCTGCTGAAGAAATGGCAGCTGCGCCTGCCGCCGATGCAGCTGCTGTACCTGCAGGTGCTGGTAGCCATCGTCGTGTTGCTGCCGCTGTTCCTGCTGTCGGACAAGACTGGCCTGAACAGCCGCAACGTCGGCCTGGTGCTGTACGCCTGCGTGCTGGCCTCGATGATCGCGCCCCTGGTGTGGATGCAGGCCGTGCACCGCCTGGGGCCCAGCCGCACCACGCTGTTCTTCAACCTGCTGCCGCTGGTCACGGCACTGATCGCCGCCGTGGTGCTCGACGAGCAGCTGGCCCGCTATCACTTGGTCGGCGGCCTGCTGACCCTGGCGGGCGTGGTGCTGGCCGAGCGCTGGACCACACCGATCCGTCGCTAGAGCCCTGCCGCCTTGAGCCGGGCGGCATGTTCGGTGAACAGCCGCACCGGTTCGGCACCCTTGCCCACCGCACCAAGCGACTGGTTGACGATATCCAGGTGGTCGAGCGGGTAATCGTCGCCGATCACCTGCCCCAAGTGCGAACTGAAGCGCCCGACCATTCCGTCGCAATAGCCCTTTTCCTTGACGAAACTGCGCGCGAACAGGCGGCAGAAGTGGCTGCTGCCGTCTAAACGGTTGCGCCGCTGGTCGGTCAGGCCGGGCTGCAAGGTGCCGGACCAGGAGTAATAACGCACGCCATCGACCTCATAGGCCCCCTCCCCGCCCCAGGTGTCTGGCAACCCCTGTGGATAAGCCTGGTTGAACAGCGCCACACCTGCACTGGTCAGTGACTGGTGCGAGGCGTGTACATCCACCGGCAACGGGTCACGGCGCCAGCCGGTTTCCAGCCACACCAGCAGCACGGCCAAGCCATGCAGCACGGCCTTCAGGATGCGCCCCTGCGGGGAATCGCCCGGTGCCGTGCGTTCCAGGTAGTCGGCCAGTTCCGAGCCATGGTTGGGCCCCGCCACCGAAGTGACCGAAGCCACCCGCCCAGGCCGCCTGGCAGCCGCGTAGCGCGCGCTCAGGGCGCCCTGGCTGTGGCCGATGAGGTTGACCTTTTCCGCTCCGGTACGCAGGCAGATGTCTTCGATGATCGCCAGCAACTGCTCGCCGCGCACCTCGCTGGAATGCAGTGGCGAAACCTGCACCGGGAACACCTGCGCCCCGCCCTGGCGCAGGGCCGGCACGATGCCGAACCAGTAGGGGTAGAGCACTACCCGGACAAAACCGAGCATGCCCGGCACCAGCACCAACGGGTATCGCGTGGCCAATTCCTGCTGCATTGCCCCAGCCCCTTTCCGTGGACGACCGGCCAACACTACAGCGGCCTTGATGACCATCGCAATCGAACTCCCACCGCGCGCTGCGGTTCCAAACCACACAGACCCTTTGCAAGGAGCGGGACCATGTACAAGCAGACCCTGGCAATCCTTCTGGCAAGCGCCACCCTCGTCGCCTGCGGCAGCCGCCCGGAAAACCCGGTGGACTACGTCACCTACCGCGACGAACCGCTGGTCAAGCAGGTGGAAAAAGGCATGACCATGCAGAAAGTCATCGCCATCGGCGGCAGCCCGTCCAACGTCATCGACCTCCCCCATGGCGGCACCTGCAACGACTACATCCTCAACCACGATGGCCACCAGCAGCCCTACTACGTGCGCTTCGACGCCACCGGCCATGTCGACGCCAAGGGCTTCAAGACTTGCAAACAACGCGAAGAAGACAGCGACGCCGTCCACGGCGCCTAAGCCTTCCAGGCCATATCCATGACCACCCTGATGTTCCAGGAGATGAACATGAATGCGAATGAACTGACCGATGTACAAACCCTGCGCGAACGTGCCCGTCAGCATGTCGAGCAAGGTGCGGTGACCGAGGGTTACGATGCTGATCGCCAACAGATCCTGCACCTGCTCAATGATTCACTGGCGACCGAACTGGTCTGCGTGCTGCGCTACAAGCGTCACTACTTCATGGCCAGCGGCATCAAGGCCAGCGTGGCTGCCGATGAATTCCTCGAGCATGCCAACCAGGAAGCCGAGCACGCCGACAAGCTTGCCGAACGGATCGTGCAGTTAGGTGGAGAGCCGGATTTCAACCCGGACAACCTGAGCAAGCGGTCCCATGCCCAATATGTGGCGGGCGCTTCATTGAAAGAGATGGTGCTGGAAGACCTGGTAGCGGAGCGGATCGCCATCGATAGCTATCGCGAGATCATTCGGTACATCGGGGATAAAGATCCGACTACGCGGCGGATTTTTGAAGACATCCTCGCGCAGGAAGAAGAGCACGCGGACGATATGTCCGACCTGTTGCAAGGCTTGTGATTCTTGGGGGCGCTTTGCGCCCCTTTCGCGACACAAGGCCGCTCCCACAGGTATTCCACAAGTCTTTAGGGCTGTGAAATACCTGTGGGAGCGGCCTTGTGTCGCGATGGGCCGCGAAGCGGCCCCCTGCTATTTCCGCTCTTTCACCACCGCCGGCGCCTTGCCCGCCTTCATCTGCTGCAACAGCGGCGTGCACTGGTTGGGATCATCCCCGCTGCTAGGCGCAATCAGCGCCAGCAACCCCGCCGCCGGCCCGGCAACCACGCCCAACGCCACCATTCCCGCTCCGCGCAATGCCAGCGGCACCGCCTGCACCCCGGCACTGGGCTTGGCGAACGGCCCGCGCACATACAGCGGCGAACGCAGCGAGAACAGCCGCAACCCTTTCGATTCAGGGGTAATTTTCAGGTCAAGCTGCTCCGTGGCGAAATTGGCCGTGCCGTTGATGTAGATGATCGCGTTCTCGGTATCGAAGATGAACAGGCGCGTGGTCGCCAGGCCATCCTTGATACCCACGTCAGCCGCTGCGCAGTTGATCTTCACATCCTCATCGCCAAACAGCTTGCCGACCACATAGTTACCCACATTAAGTCCGGCAATCTCCATCAGGCTGCGGCTGATGGCACCATCGTTGATCAGCATGCGCAGGTCGCCATTGGCCGTGCCCAGCAAGGCGGCCGCCGAGTTGCCCCGGCCAGTGATATCGGCATCGCCGTTCAACTCACCGAAGCTGGTCTGCATCGGCGCAAAGGAGGGGAACAACTGCTTGAGCTTGAAGCCACGCGCCGTCAGCCGGGCACGCCCCTGCAACGGTACGTTGCGGCCATCCAGGCGAATCCTGGAAGCCAGGTTGCCGCCAGCCACGCCAAAACGCAGGGGCTCCAGGCGCAGCAGGCCGTCCTCCAGTATCACGTGGGCCGACAGGTCGTTGAACGGCAGTTGCGCGCTGTGCACGATGCGCTTGCCGGCGAAGGTGACGTCGGCGTCCATCGCGCGCCAGCGCTCGGTGCGGAACTCTTCCACTGGCAGCACCTTGCCCTCCGGCTGCTTGCTGGCACCACCACGGGCTTTCTGCTCGGCGTTGGAGTCGGCACCGATCAGCGGTGCCAGGTCCTTGAACAACAACTGGTTGGACACCAGGTTGCCGGACAGCTTGGGCCGTGGCTGGCTGGCAACGAAGGCCAGGTCGCCGTGGATATCGCTGTCACCGATCTTGCCGTTGAAGCCCTGGTAGTTGAAGGTCGCCCCTTGCGCCGCGTGCAGGTTGGCGCTGAGGTGGCCGTCGGTGGAGTAGGCCGGGGTGTCGGGCAAGGTTACGCCGGTCAGCGGGTAGAGGTTGCCCAGGCTGGCCCCGGACAGGCGCAGGCGCAGGTCGAGGGCACCTAGGTTGCGCGGGTCGGTCAGGGTGCCGGCGAGCACCACATGGGTGTCGGCGATGCGCACGTCAGCCTGCAGCGGGAAGGGCTGGCTGGCGTCCTGCAGGGCCAGCAGGCCGCCGATCTTGCCGGTACCGGAGACCGGCTGGCCTTTGTAACGGCCCTGGGCCTTGAGCCCGAAGGCGTAGTCCTGCGCGGCACCGGCCTTCTCGGCGCTGGCCTTGCCGACGATGTCGCTGAACGGGACAGGCTTGCCCAGCGGGTCGATCTGCACCTTCATGCTGGTTTTCAGGGTTTGGTCATCGAAGCTGACATTGCCCTGGTCGAAGCCGATGGCGCCAATGTCCAGCTGCCATTTGGAAGGCTCTGCGTTTTCATCCTTGGGGCCGAAGTCGAAGGCCCAGTTGGCGCGGCCATCAGCCAGACGGGTGAGGCTGGCTGTGGGCTTGGTCAGGTCGATGCGCGGGATGCTGATCTGCTGGAACAGCAGCGGCAGCGGCGCCAGGCGGAACGCCACGCGCTCCAGGCCGACCATCTTCGGTTCCTTGAGCCACTCGGGGTTGCCCAAGGTCAGGTCTTCGGCAATGAAGTGCGGCCAAGGCACCCAGGCACGCCAGCCCCCCTCTTCTGGTTCGGTGCGCCAGTCCACGGCAAGGTTGCCATTGATCGCGAAGGGCCGCTGCAGGGCCTCGGAGACTTTCTCGTTGAGCAGGGGCTTGACGCGGTTCCAGTCGAAGGTGGCAATCACCACCACCAGGATCGCCAGCAGGGTCAGCAGGCTGGTGGAGGTCCAGACGAGGATTCTGGCGGGACGCGTCATTGCGTGATTCTCCTTGCGGTATGGCACAGAACAGGTGCAGCGGTGGCACTCAATATCTCGGACTGATGAAAACCCGTGGGGTTTTATCGATGGCGCCGTGATAGCGAAGTTTTTCCTGGCCTTTTGCTCAGCAAATCGTCGCGCCAGACCGTGCGTGTTACCTGCAAAAGGCACCATCAAATTGCCATCTAACGGTCTGTAAAGTGCTTTCTAGAGCAGTTTCAAATCTCTATCAATACGGTCGATTGTTACCATTACCCGTATGAACTTCTCTCTGGCGTTACGCGGCGTAGCATTGGCTCCGTACCCACTTTCCAGCCCCCGAGAGGAGCACCGAAATCATGAAACGCCATCTGCTGACCCTGACCCTGTCCATCCTGGCTGCCAACGCTTTTGCCCTGCCAGCCGACGAGCAACACCTGACCGCCGAATCGCGCTCCAGCGCTGCTGAAATCGCCCAGCCGCTGAAGACCGTTGCTGAAGGTGGTGCTGATCGCCTGATCGAACGTAGTGCCCGCGTTGCCGAAGGTGGCTCCGATCGCCTGATCGAACGTACCGGCCGCGTTGCCGAAGGTGGCTCCGATCGCCTGATCGAACGTACTGGCCGCGTTGCCGAGGGTGGCTCCGATCGCCTGATCGAACGTACTGGCCGCGTTGCCGAGGGTGGCTCCGATCGCCTGATCGAACGTACTGGCCGCGTTGCCGAGGGTGGCTCCGATCGCCTGATCGAACGTACTGGCCGTGTTGCCGAGGGTGGTTCCGATCGCCTGGTTGAAATCAGCCGTGTGAGCTGATCGCCATGACCGAAAAGAACAACCTATGTCACAACGCCAGCTCCCCTCCAGGCCCGGTCCATTGACCGGGCTTTGTTTTTTTAACTAGAGTGCCCAGCCTTACCGCCATAGAAGCCCGCACCATGCTGCCGCGCGCCGAACAGAAGCTACAGACCCGCCAGGCCCTGCTCGATGCTGCCTGCCAGCTCATGGAGAGTGGCCGTGGTTTCGGCAGTATCAGCCTGCGCGAAGTGGCAAAGACGGCCGGCATCGTACCCACCGGCTTTTACCGGCATTTTTCCGACATGGACGCCTTGGGCCTGGCCCTGGTTGCCGAGGTCGACACCACCTTCCGCCAGACCATCCGCCTGGTGCGCCACAACGAATTCGAACTGGGCGGCATCACCGACGCGTCGGTGCGCATCTTCCTTGACGTGGTCGCGGCCCACCGTGCGCAGTTCCTGTTCCTCGCCCGTGAGCAGTACGGCGGTTCGCAGGCCGTACGCCAGGCCATCGCCCGCCTGCGACAGGACATCAGCGACGACCTGGCCACTGATCTGGCGCGGATGAAGCGCTGGCAGCACCTGGACAGCGCCGCGCTGGCGGTGATGGCCGACCTGGTGGTGAAGACCGTGTTCGCCACCCTACCCGAGCTTATCGACAGCCCCGAAGCGGGTTATCCACAGGCGCTGACGCCGCAGGAAAAGATCACCCAGCAGTTGCGCTTCATCTTCGTGGGGGCGCGGCATTGGCAGGGGCTCGGCAACCCGAGCTGATCGGTAGGCTGTACTGGCCTCTTCGCGGGCATGCCCGCTCCCACAGGTACCCCCACATTGCTCGAGCCTGTGGTGATCCTGTGGGAGCGGGCATGCCCGCGAAGAGGCCGGCACAGGCTACCCACAACCCCAGTTCTGCTACCATGGCGCCCTGCCCGACAGCGACGAGCGCCGAAATGTCCGACCCCCGCCCCACCCTGCCCGAACTGGCCCGCTTCAACCAGCACTTCGCCGAACGCATCGTGCCGTTGTGGCAAGGCCCGGGCTGGAACGCCGACATGGCCCTGCCTTACGAGGCCCTGGACGCCCAGCACCAGCCATTGCCGGTGCAGCGCTACCGGGCCATGGCCTGCGCAAGGCAGCTTTACCTGTTCAGCAGCCGCATCGGGCAACCGGGCGCAGCCGAGCGTGCGGCGGCCTTGTTCCGCTCGCTGCAGAAGCACTTCCACGACGCCGAACACGGCGGCTGGTTCTACAGCATCGACGCCCAGGGCAAACCGCTGGACCGGCGCAAGGACCTCTACACCCACGCGTTCATCGTCTTCGCCTGTGCGCACTACTGGGGCAAGGTGCGTGAAAACCTGGTGGAGTCCACGCTGAACGCCGCGCTGGACATCATCGACCAGCAGTTCGCCCGCGACGACGGCCTGTACGAAGCCAGCCTCGCTGAAGACTGGGCAGACCTTGGCAGCGGCCCGCTGCAAAACCCACAGATGCACCTGGCCGAAGCCTTCCTGCAGGTGCTGGCGGTGCGTGACGACAAGCATGCCCAGCAGTCGTTGCTGCACCTGTGCGACGCGCTGCAGGAACACTTCATCGACCCCGCCCACGGCCTGATGCTGGAAAAGCCACGCGGCACTGTGGATAACTGGTTCGAGCCGGGGCACCAGTTCGAGTGGTTCTACCTCCTGCATACCTCGCCACTGCTGCGAGATACGCCGCTGCATGCGTCCATCGACCGGGCTTTCGGCTACGCCGAGCAATACGGGGTCAAGGATGCCGCTGTGCTGGCGATGCTGGATGTGGATGGCCAGGTGCTCGACGCCACCCAGCGAATCTGGGCGCAAGCGGAGTACCTGCGGGCTCTGGTGTTGCGGACAGGGGGCGAGAGCAAGCTTGCCGGGCAGTTACAAGCCCTGGAAACGCGGTTCCTGCGTGAGGCGGGCTGGTATGAGTGCCGGGATGGGCAAGGCAGTGTCAGCCGGCATGATATGCCTTCGACTACACCCTACCACTTGGCGACTTGCCTGGAAGGGTTGCAGCGCTTGGGCTGACGCTTTCGCAGCACAAGGCTGCTCCTACAGGGAAAGCGGCGCACCTGAAACCAGTGCCAATCCTGTAGGAGCAGCCTTGTGCTGCGAATGGGCCGCAAAGCGGCCCCGCCTTTTGATCAGGCCTTGGCCGACCGATCGATCGAGAACCCTGCCCAGTCCTGACTCACCGGCATCAGCTCGAGGCTGTTGATATTGATATGCGCCGGCTGGTTGAGGATCCAGAAGATGGTCTCGGCGATGTCCTGCGGCTGGATCGGCTCGGCACCGGCGTAGGTGGCGTCGTATTTGGCCTGGTCACCGCCAAAGCGCACCAGCGAGAACTCGCTCTCGCACAGGCCCGGCTCGATATTGCTCACGCGCACGCCCGTACCCCGCAGGTCGCAGCGCAGGCTCAACGAGAACTGGCCGACGAAGGCCTTGGTGCCGCCATACACATTGCTGCCTGGGTACGGGTAGTTGCCCGCCACGGAACCTACGTTGAGGATCGACGCCCCACGGCCATGGGCGATCAGCCGTGGCAGCAGCAGGCGAGTGGTGTACATCAGGCCCTTGATGTTGGTATCGACCATGGTTTCCCAGTCGTCCAGGCTGCAGTTCTGCGCCGCGTCCACCCCTAGCGCCAGGCCTGCGTTGTTGACCAGGCCGCGCAACTTGTCGAAGCCGGCCGGCAAGTTGGCGATGGCCTGCTCCATGGCCTTGCGGTCACGCACGTCGAGCACCAGGCCCTGTACTTCGGTCTTGGCCGACAGTTCTGCGCACAGGGCATCCAGGCGCTCCTTGCGGCGGCCAGTGAGCACCAGCTTCCAACCAGCTTCGGCAAAACGGCGGGCAGTGGCCTCACCGAAACCGGAAGTCGCGCCAGTGATGAATACGGTGGACGTCATGCTCTGTTCCTCACGGTGGATTGTCATCGGCAGTCTTGCAGCATGCCCGCGCCGCGTGCTTGCAGCAACCCGCCCGGGATATTGTTCATTTTTTGATCATATGGGGCAAACCCTTACAGCAGACGGCTCGGCACCAGCTATGCGCACGTTATCCACAAGGCTTTCCCCACGGATTGGGGGCAACTTGTCCACGGTGCGGAACCCTTTCAGCGAAGTGTGGTCGGTGGATATCTTTTCGGTGATGGCGCAAGGCTTTCAAGCATGCTGTCTGCAGCGGTCTGTCCAAGGTTTTTTCACAGGGTTATCCACAGGTTTTGCGCAAGCCTTGGAATGAATGCAGGGCTTTGAAAAACCTGGGAAAACCATCCACAAGGCGCCTGTGATCAAAAAATGATCATGAAGCTGCAGGGCTTGGTATCAAAGGGCTTGAGCGAGATGCCACCATGTTTTCCACAGGCGGTTCCACATTATCCGTGGAAAAGATCGGGCCTGTGGAAACAAGGGCTTGGGATGGGGTAGTGATGCGTGAACGGAGAGGCGTGGTAGAAGTTGTCCACATCGAGAATGGGGCTGCTTTGCAGCCCTTTCGCCGGCAAGCCAGCTCCCACAGGGACCACACAGGCCCTGAGGGCAGTGCAGTACCTGTGGGAGCTGGCTTGCCGGCGAAAGGGCCGCAAAGCGGCCCCCGAATGCAACTCAATGCCCGCCGAGATAGGCGTTGCGCACTTCTTCGTTGACCAACAGCTCCTGCCCCGTCCCGCTCATGCGAATCTGCCCGTTGACCATCACATAAGCCCGGTCCGACAGTTTCAGCGCATGGTTGGCGTTCTGCTCCACCAGGAAGATGGTCATCCCGGTCTTGGCCAGTTCACGCAAGGTCGAGAAGATCTGCTTGACCACGATCGGCGCCAGCCCCAGCGATGGCTCATCCAGCAGCAACAACTTTGGCCGGCTCATCAGCGCGCGAGCAATGGCCAGCATCTGCTGCTCGCCACCGGACATGGTCATGGCCCTCTGGTTACGCCGCTCTTTCAGGCGCGGGAACAGCTCGTACATGCGCTGCATGTCTTCGTCGGCATGCTTGTCGCCGATGGGGATGGTACCCATCATCAGGTTCTCCTCGACCGTCATGTCGGGGAACACCCGGCGCCCTTCCGGCGACTGGGCAATGCCGTTGGAGGCAATGTAATGCGATGACTTGCGAGTGATGTCGGTGCCGCGGTACACGATATGCCCCGACGCCGCCCGCGGCTGGCCGAAGATCGACATCAGCAGGGTCGACTTGCCAGCGCCGTTGGCGCCGATCAGGCTGACCGTCTCACCTTCATTGATGTGCATCGAGACTTTCTTCAGCGCCTGGATAGGGCCGTAAAACACGTCCAGGTCCTTCAATTCCAGAATGGGTGCACTCATACCAGTTCCTCTTCATCTGCACCCAGGTAGGCGGCGATCACCGTCGGGTTGTGGCGGATATCCTGCGGCGCGCCTTCGGCAATCACGTTGCCGTGGTCGAGCACCACGATATGATCGGAAATGCTCATGACCATGCCCATGTCGTGTTCGATCAGCACCACGGTAATGTCGTGCTCGTCGCGCAGCACGCGGATCATGCGGCTGAGGGCCTCGGTTTCCTGTGGGTTCAGGCCAGCCGCCGGTTCGTCCAGGCAGATGATCTTCGGCCGCGTGCACATCGCCCGGGCGATTTCCAGGCGGCGCTGCTGGCCGTACGACAACTCGCCAGCCAGGCGGTTGGCGCAATCGACCAGGTCGACCACTTCCAGCCAGTAGAACGCGTGGTCCAGCGCGTCGCTCTCGGCCTTGCGGTAGGCCTTGGTGTTGAGTACCCCGGCCAGCAGGTTGCGGTTGACCCACATGTGCTGCGCCACCAGCAGGTTCTCCACCACCGACATTTCCTTGAACAGGCGAATGTTCTGGAAGGTGCGTGCCAGGCCGGCGCGGTTGACCAGGTGGGTACCGCCGAACATCTTGTAGTACATGCGGTTGGCGAAGCGTGCCGGGGAGACGAAGTCTGCCGCCTGGAAGCGCTCGCCGAGCAGCTGGATGACGTTGGTGTGGCTACCGCGCACGTTCAGCTCGATGCGCCCGCCACTGGCCTTGTAGAACCCGGTCAGGCAGTTGAACACGGTGGTCTTGCCCGCACCGTTGGGGCCGATCAGGGCGAAGATCTGGTTGCGCCGGACCTTCAGGCTGACATCGCTGAGCGCCTTGATGCCGCCAAACTGCATCATCAGGTTGTCGACCGAGAGAATGATATCGTCGCTCATGGCGCCACTCCTTTACGCGGGGTCACACCGGTACGGCTGATGCGGATCAGCCCACGCGGTCGCCAGATCATCATCAGCACCATCAACACACCGAACAGCAGCACGCGGTATTCGGAGAAGCTGCGCAGCAGCTCGGGTGCCACGGTCAGCACGAAGGCGGCGATCACCACGCCTACGGTCGAGCCCATACCACCGAGCACGACGATGGCGAGGATCAGCGCCGACTCGAAGAAGGTGAACGACGACGGGTTGACGAAGCCCTGGTAGGTGGCAAAGAACACCCCGGCCAAGCCGGCGGTGGAGGCACCCAGGGTAAACGCCGAGAGCTTGACCAGTACGTGGTTCAGGCCCATCGAGCGGCAGGCGATCTCGTCTTCGCGTAGCGCTTCCCAGGCACGGCCGACCGGCATGCGGGTCAGGCGATGCTTGATGTAGAGCACTGCAAGCACGACGATGAACAGCACCGCGTAGATGAACACGAACTTGAGGTTGGCGTTGTAATCGAAGCCGAAGAACTCGTGGATCGGTACCCCACCGTCCTTGGCCCTACGGCCGAACTCCAGGCCGAAGAAGGTCGGCGCCGGTGCCGGCATGCCGTTGGGGCCGCCGGTGAACGACAACCAGTTGTTCAGCACCAGGCGGATGATCTCGCCGAAGCCCAGGGTCACGATCGCCAGGTAGTCGCCATGCATCCGCAACACCGGGAAACCGAGTATGCACCCCGCCAGCGCCGCAGCTATGGCCGCCAGTGGCAGCACGCTCCAGAAGCCCAGGCCAAGGTACTGATAACCCAGCGCCAGGCCATATGCGCCGATGGCATAAAACGCCACATAGCCCAGGTCGAGCAGGCCGGCCAGGCCGACCACGATGTTCAGCCCCAGGCCCAGCAGCACGTAGATCAGGCCGAGGATGACCACGGTCAGCAGGTACTTGTTGGCGAAGATCGGGAAGACAATGGCGATCACCACCAGCGCCGGGATGATATAGCGCAGCCGCGATACGTAGTTCGGTGCGCGCACATGCACGCCCGAGCCACCGCTTTCGAAGCCCTGGAGCATGCGCGAGCCGGCGGCCGTCTGCAGGTACAGGCTGAGCAGGAAGCGCCCCAGCATCACCCCGCCAACCAGCCAGGCCACACGCCGCGGCTCGGCGTTGAAGGTGTAGCCGTCGAGCACCACGCCAACGACAGGGCCGAACACGATGAGTGCCAGCAGGCCGGCGACGATGGTCTCCAGCAGGCTGCGTTTGATATCGAAACTTTTGGTTTCAGGAACAGAGGCAGTTTTGGCAATGGACATGTTCACACCTTAGCCACGAGCGGGCGACCCAGCAGGCCTTGTGGGCGGAAGATAAGGATCATCACCAGCAGCGAGAAGCTGAACACGTCCTTGTAGTCGGAGTTGATCAGGCCAGAGAACAGCGACTCGGAAATGCCCAGGATGATCCCGCCGAGCATGGCGCCTGGCAGCGAGCCGATACCGCCGAGCACCGCGGCGGTAAACGCCTTGATACCGATGATGAAGCCGGCGTAGAAGTCGAAGGTGCCGTAGTTCATGGTGATCAGCACGCCGGCCAGGGCAGCCATAACCGCACCGATGACGAACACGTAGGAAATCACCCGGTCGGTGTTGATGCCCAGGATCGAGGCCATCTTGCGGTCTTGCTGGGTGGCACGGCACATGCGGCCGAGCTTGGTGTACTTGATCACATAGGTGAGCAGGCCCATGCCAACGAAGGCTGCCACCAGGATGAAGATCTTGGTGTAGGTAAGTTGCACGAAGCCGGTGCCCACTTCGACACGCCAGGCGCCTTCCAGCAGGGTTGGCACGCCTTGCTGGCGGGCGCCCTGGCTGATCTGCGCGTAGTTCTGCAGGATCAGCGAGATGCCGATGGCACTGATCAGTGGTGCCAGGCGGGTGGAGTTGCGCAGGGGTTTGTAGGCGATGCGTTCGATGGTGAAGCCGTACACGCCGGTGACGACGATGGTGAACAACAGGGTGCCCAGCATCAACAGGGGGAACGACTCGATACCGAAATAAGCCAGCAATGCCAGGCTGATCGCCGCGAGGTACGCGGAAATCATGTACACCTCGCCGTGCGCGAAGTTGATCATGCCGATGATGCCATAGACCATTGTGTAGCCGATGGCGATCAGGCCATAGACCGACCCGAGGGTCAGGCCGTTGACCAGTTGCTGCAGGAAAATACCATCCATAACGCAATCTCACCTGATTGAGATTGCACGAGCGCCGACCACGGCGGGCCTGGAACAGGCGGCCCTCGCAGCGCAGTACTGTGCAGATCTACGGATAAAGACAGGTACCGCGGGGCTTTGGCCCGGGGGCTGACGCGCCCGGGCCGTGGGCCGTTGTTATTTTTGTTTTTCCAGCTGGTGGTACTTGCCTTGGGCATCCCACTGGTAGACCACGTAGTCGGACACGGTCAGGTCACCCTTCGAGTCCCACTTTTTCTCGCCCATGACGGTCTGCACCGGGTTGGCCTTGAGCCACTTGGCAGCGTCCTCGCCCTTGTTCGACTTGGCGCCGTTGAACGCGGCAGCCAGGGCCTGCAGCGAGGCATAGGCGTACAGGGTGTAGCCTTCAGGTTCGGTACCGGCCTTGCGGAACTCCTCCACCACCGCCTTGCTGTCCGGGAGCAGGCGCGGGTCGGCGCCGAAGGTCATGTACACGCCATCGACGTATTGCGCGCCGCCAGCGGTGGACACCAGTTCGTCGGTGACGATGCCGTCATCGGACATGAACTTGACGTCCTTCAGGCCCTGCTCGCGCAGCTGGCGTACCAGCGGGCCGGCTTCCGGGTGCAGGCCGCCGAAGTAGACAACGTCGGCACCGGTGGAACGGATCTTGGTGACCACGGCGCTGAAGTCCTTCTCGCCGCGGGTCAGGCCTTCGTACAGCACCGGCTTGACGCCGCGTTTTTCCAGCTGTGCCTTGGTCGCGTCGGCCAGGCCTTGGCCGTAGGTGTCCTTGTCGTGCAGCACCGCGACTTTCTTGCCCTTGAGCACGTCGACGATGTAATCGCCGGCGACGATGCCCTGCTGGTCGTCACGGCCGCACATGCGGAACATGGCGCCCAGACCGCGCTCGGTAACCTGTGGGTTGGTGGAGCCCGGGGTGATGGCGATGACGCCAGCCTCGTCATACACCTCGGAGGCCGGGATGGTGTTGGAAGAACAGAAGTGGCCTACCACGCCAATCACCTTGTCCTGATCGACCAGGCGGTTGGCCACGGCCACGGCCTGTTTCGGCTCGCAGGCGTCATCGCCCTTGACCAGCACGATTTTCTCGCCATTCACGCCACCGGCGGCGTTGATCTTGTCGGCCGCTGCCTGCGCACCTTTCATGTACTGCTCGCCAAACGCTGCGTTAGCCCCGGTCATCGGGCCCGCTACACCGATCTTGACGTCGGCCTGAACATACGAAGAAACACCCAGTGCCGTAGCTACGGCCAGAGCCAGGAAACCTTTCTTGTAAAACGTCTGCGACATGAGGTGGTGCTCCTAGAGTTTTTTTGGTTGGCACTACAACTTCTCAGCCCTGTGCTCAGAGCAAGGGCCGTGCCATAGGTTTTGTCTTCCGGCAAAACACACTGCGCAGGTTGCCTGCAGGCGACCGACGGCCTTTTCTTTATTGAGCGTGCAACCGTCTGCCACGCGGCAGGCGCCACCAGACGTACAGACAAGGAGCAACCGTCGAGTGCCATCATTGCAACCCTGGCAAGTGTTTACGTGCAACCGCCCTGTAACAGCGGACGTCACCGAACTGCACACAGCTGGTGCGCGACTGCTACAAGCGGCACCGTTTCAAGGCTAGCTGGTGCACGAAAAAACACGCGGTTTTGGCAGATCCGGCCTCTTCGCGGGCTCGCCCGCTCCCACAGGTATTGGAAGGCCTGTCCTTTCAGGGGGTCCTCCCTCTCCACAGGGGGTGGCACCGTTCCTGAGCTCGGAGGTGTTCCTGTGGGAGCGGGCAAGCCCGCGAAGAGGCCGGAACAGCCACACGAGGCGCAAAAGGCTGGCACAATGTCCGCCATTCGCCGCTTCCGGAGCCCCATTGATGAGCGAGAGCGCATTCGCCGAGCGCATCGTGCACAACCTGCTCGACACCGACTTCTACAAACTCACCATGATGCAGGGCGTGCTGCACAACTACCCGGATGCCGACGTCGAATGGGAATTCCGCTGTCGCAACGGCGAGGACCTGCGCCCATACCTCGGCGAGATCCGCAACCAGCTAGAACTGCTCAGCGACCTCACCCTGGATGATGGCCAGCTGGCCTTTCTCGAACGCATCAGCTTTCTCAAGCCAGATTTCCTGCGCTTTCTGCGCCTGTTCCGCTTCAACCTGCGCTACGTACGCCTGGGGATAGATAACGACCAGCTGTTCCTGCGCCTGAAAGGTCCGTGGCTGCATGTGATCCTGTTCGAAGTGCCGCTGCTGGCGATCATCAGCGAAGTGCGCAACCGCCATCTGCACCCGCGCATGCGCCTGGCCGAGGCCCGCGACCAGCTGTACCGCAAGTTCGACTGGCTGCGCGCACATGCCAGCGACGATGAACTGGCCGAACTGCAGGTGGCTGACTTCGGCACCCGCCGGCGCTTTTCCAGCCGTGTGCAGGAAGAAGTGGTGCGTGTGCTGCGCGACGATTTCCCGGGCCGCTTCGTCGGTACCAGCAACGTCGACCTGGCATGGAAACTGGATATCAAGCCGCTGGGTACCATGGCTCATGAATGGATCATGGCCCACCAGCAACTCGGCCCGCGACTGATCGACAGCCAGATCGCCGCGCTGGACTGCTGGGTGCGCGAGTACCGCGGCCTGCTCGGTATCGCCCTGACCGACTGCATCACCATGGATGCCTTCCTTGGCGATTTCGACCTGTACTTCGCCAAGCTGTTCGACGGCCTGCGCCACGACTCGGGCGAACCGGTGGCATGGGCGGAAAAAGCCATTGCCCATTACCAGAAACTGGGTATCGACCCGATGACCAAGACCCTGGTGTTTTCCGACGGTCTCAACCTGACCCGCTCGCTGGAAATCTTCCGAGCCCTGCGCGGTCGCATCAACGTCAGCTTTGGCATTGGCACCAACCTGACTTGCGACATCCCGGGTGTGGCCCCGATGAGCATCGTGCTTAAAATGACCGACTGCAACGGCGCGCCGGTGGCGAAGATCTCGGACGAAGCCGCCAAGACCCAATGCCGCGACGAGAACTTCGTCGCCTACATGCGCCATGTATTCAAAGTCCCCAGCAAGGAGTAACCCATGCAAGCGGTTCAGCAAGAGATTGCCCAGGCACTGAAGGTACAGCCGCCGTTCGCCGACGCCGCCGCGCTCGAGGCCGAAGTGGCCCGGCGCGTGGCGTTCATCAAGGATTGCCTGGCCAACGCCCGGCTCAAGACCCTGGTGCTGGGCATCAGCGGCGGCGTCGACTCACTGACCGCCGCCCTGCTCGCTCAGCGCGCCATCAACGAGCTGCGCGCCGAAACCGGTGACAAGGCCTATACATTCATCGCCGTACGCCTACCGTACCAGGTCCAGCATGACGAGCATGACGCCCAGGCGTGCCTGGAAGTGATCAAGGCCGACGAAGTGCACACCGTGGATATCGCCCCGGCAGTACGGGCGCTTGCGGCTGAAGTGGTGGAGTTGAAGAACGGCTCGCCGACGCTGGTGGACTTCGTGGTCGGCAACGTCAAGGCACGCACCCGCATGGTCGCCCAGTACACCATCGCCGGTGCCCGCGCAGGCCTGGTGATCGGCACCGACCACGCCGCCGAGGCAGTGATGGGCTTCTTTACCAAGTTCGGTGATGGTGCCTGCGACCTGGCGCCGCTGAGCGGGCTGGTGAAGAACCAGGTGCGGGCGATTGCGCGCAGCTTCGGTGCGCCGGAGTCACTGGTGGAGAAGGTGCCGACTGCGGACCTGGAAGACCTGGCACCGGGCAAGCCGGACGAAGCCTCCCATGGCGTGACCTACCAGCAGATCGATGCCTTCCTGCATGGGCAGCCGGTTGACCAGGAAGCGTTCGACATTATCGTCGCCACCTACCGCAAGACCCAGCACAAGCGCGAACTGCCGTTCGCCCCTTGATCAGGCTGTAGAAAGACCTGTGGGAGCGGTTCGGCGCCCCGGTGAACCCGCTCCCACAGGGTTCACCGTCAGCCTTTGATTACTTGACGACGACCTTGCCCTTCATCATCGAGATGTGGCCCGGGAAGGTGCAGAAGAAGCTGTAGTCGCCACCGGCTTCCAGCTTGGTAGCGTCGAACTTCACCTCGGTCTCCTTCTCAGGAGCACCAATCATCTTGGTGTGGGCGATGATCGCGGCGTTGTCAGCCTTGATGTAGTCCTTTTCCAGACCCTGGCTCATGCCTTCGGTGGCAATGCCCTGCATGTCGGCAGTCTTGCTGATCACCAGGTTGTGGCCCATGACGTTCTTCGGCAGGTTGCCGGAATGGGTCAGTTTGACGGTGAATTCCTTGCAGCTCTTGTCGACGGTGATTTCCTTGGTGTTGTAGGACATCTGGTCGGTGGAGTCGACAGTCACCGAGCACTCGGCTGCGAAGACAGAAGCGCTGGCGAGGGTCAGCAGGGATACCGCTACAGCTTTCGCAAACATCATGAATCTCCTTGGCAGGGTTTTATCAATTGCGAGACTGCCTGAAACCGTTCAGCCCCTTGCTGATATGGGTCAAGGGGCTGTCAAGAGGCCAGCCAGTAGAATTGTTCAATGGATTGTATACAACCAATTCAAGGGCACATCATGCCCTTTTATTGGACGATGGGACAACCTCTCATTTAGGAGCAATACGAAATGACCCTTGGTAGCCTGATGAACAGCCTGCTGGCGGCCTACGCCCATGGAGCGACCGGCGCCATCTGCGAATTCTCCCGACCGGAGTGAAACCAGCCTTGGAACTGTAGGACATGGGCCTTACCCTGTCAGCCTGAGTGACTGGAGATGAGCAATGCCCGTACGTTCCGTTTGTGTGTTCTGCGGCGCCAGCATTGGTGCCAACCCCGCTTACCGTGAAGCGGCCATCGCGCTGGGCCAGGCGATAGCCCGTCGCGGCCTGACCCTGGTCTATGGCGGCGGCGCAGTTGGCCTGATGGGCACCGTCGCTGACGCGGCCATGGCGGCCGGTGGCGAAGTGATCGGAATCATCCCCGAGAGCCTCATGAATGCCGAAATCGGCCACAAGGGCCTCAGCCGCCTGGAAGTGGTCGACGGCATGCACGCGCGCAAGGCACGCATGGCCGAACTGAGCGACGCCTTTATCGCCCTGCCCGGTGGGCTGGGTACGCTGGAGGAGTTGTTCGAGGTATGGACCTGGGGGCAATTGGGCTATCACGCCAAGCCGCTGGGGCTGCTGGATGTGAACGGTTTCTACGAGAAGCTGGGCGGGTTCCTCGACCATATCGTCGAAGAAGGCTTCGTGCGGCCGCAGCATCGGGCGATGTTGCTGCTGGGGCAGCAGCCCGATGAGCTGCTGGACGGGATGGACAGCTTTGTTGCGCCGGTGGCGCCGAAGTGGGTCGACAAGAAGCCTGACTGAAGCTGAGATTTTTAGGACCGCTTTGCGGTCCATCGCGACACAAGGCCGCTCCTACACCGACCGCGAGCCCCCCCCCCCGGAATTGTCGGGTTTGCACGGTCATTGTAGGAGCGGCCTTGTGTC
>NZ_JBKGFP010000053.1:0-91813 GCF_046557535.1 Pseudomonas sp. S1(2024) | reverse complement strand
GCTTTGCGGTCCATCGCGACACAAGGCCGCTCCTACACCGACCGCGAGCCCCCCCCCCGGAATTGTCGGGTTTGCACGGTCATTGTAGGAGCGGCCTTGTGTCGCGATGGGCTGCAAAGCAGCCCCAAGAATCGCCCAGTTAACGCGGGATCACTGGCTGACGCGGCTTCTTGTTGCCTTTGCCACCCTTGGCCGCTTCCTTGCGCTCCTTGGCCGCCTGCTGGTTACGCGCAAACGCTTCGGCCTTGGCTTTTTCACGCTTGTCCCACGGTTTGCTGCCATCACTGCCACGCGGCGGCAGGCCGGTGTGCTGGGTAAGGACCTTCTGCTCCTTGCCCACCTTGTGGCTACCCGCCGGGGTCGAGTTCTTGCGGCGAGCACTCTGGTAGGTATCGGTCTGCGGCTGGTGCAGCGGGATCAGCTGGTGCTTGCCCGGCCCGATCAGGTCGGCACGGCCCATGCGCTGCAGCGCCTCACGCAGCATCGGCCAGCCCTTCGGATCGTGGTAACGCAAGAACGCCTTGTGCAAACGACGCTGCTCCTCGCTCTTGACGATCTCCACACCCTCGCTCTTGTAGGTCACCTTACGCAGCGGGTTCTTGCCCGAGTGGTACATGGCCGTGGCCGAAGCCATCGGCGACGGGTAAAACGCCTGCACCTGGTCGGCACGGAAGCCGTTGCCCTTCAGCCACAGGGCCAGGTTCATCATGTCTTCGTCGGTGGTGCCTGGGTGGGCGGCGATGAAGTACGGGATCAGATACTGCTCCTTGCCCGCCTCTTTCGAGAACTTCTCGAACATGCGCTTGAAGCGGTCATAGGTGCCAATACCCGGCTTCATCATCTTGTCCAGCGGGCCACGCTCGGTGTGCTCAGGGGCAATCTTCAGGTAACCACCGACATGGTGGGTGACCAGCTCCTTGACGTACTCCGGCGACTCCACCGCCAGGTCATAACGCAGGCCAGAGGCAATCAGGATCTTCTTCACACCCGGCAGGGCACGAGCCTTGCGGTACAGCTCGATCAGCGAGCTGTGGTCGGTGTTGAGGTTTTCGCAGATGCCCGGGAATACGCACGACGGCTTGCGGCAGTGCTTCTCGATGTCATGGCTCTTGCAGGCGATGCGGTACATGTTGGCAGTCGGGCCGCCAAGGTCGGAGACCACGCCGGTGAAGCCCGGCACCTTGTCACGCATCTCTTCGATTTCGTGCAGGATCGACTCGTGCGAGCGGTTCTGGATGATGCGGCCTTCGTGCTCGGTGATCGAGCAGAAGGTGCAGCCACCGAAGCAGCCACGCATGATGTTCACCGAGAAGCGGATCATCTCGTAGGCCGGAATGCGCTCCTTGCCGTAGGCCGGGTGCGGCACACGGGCATAGGGCATGCCGAACACGTAGTCCATTTCCTCGGTGCTCATGGGGATGGGTGGCGGGTTGAACCACACATCCACTTCGCCATGCTTCTGTACCAGGGCGCGGGCGTTGCCCGGGTTGGTCTCCAGGTGCAGCACCCGGTTGGCATGGGCATAGAGTACCGGGTCGTTACGCACCTTTTCGAACGACGGCAGGCGGATCACCGACTTTTCCCGGGTCATGCTCGGGCTGTCGAGAATCTGTACGACCTTGGCTTCGTTCGGGTCCTCCTGGTCGCCCTTGGCCTGCTCGATGGCACAGGCCTGGGTGTCCTGGGTATTCACGTACGGGTTGATGATCTTGTCGACGCGGCCCGGGCGGTCGATGCGGGTCGAATCGATCTCGTACCAGCCCTGAGGCGTGTCGCGACGCACGAAAGCAGTGCCGCGCACATCGGTGATGGTCTCGATCTTCTCGCCGTTGGACAGGCGCTGGGCCACCTCGACCACCGCGCGCTCGGCGTTGCCGAACAGCAGGATGTCGGCGCTGGCGTCGATAAGGATCGAGTGGCGGACCTTGTCCTGCCAGTAGTCGTAGTGGGCGATGCGGCGCAGCGAAGCCTCGATACCGCCCAGTACGATCGGCACGTGCTTGTAGGCTTCCTTGCAGCGCTGGCTGTACACCAGGCTGGCACGGTCCGGACGCTTGCCGGCCAGGCCACCAGGGGTGTAGGCGTCGTCGGAACGGATCTTCTTGTCCGCGGTGTAGCGGTTGATCATCGAGTCCATGTTGCCCGCGGCCACACCGAAGAACAGGTTCGGTTCGCCGAGCTTCATGAAGTCGTCTTTCGACTGCCAGTTCGGCTGGGCGATGATGCCCACGCGGAAGCCCTGTGCCTCCAGCAGGCGGCCGATGATGGCCATGCCGAACGACGGGTGGTCGACGTAGGCATCACCGGTCACGATGATGATGTCGCAGGAATCCCAGCCGAGCAGATCCATCTCCTCCCTGCTCATCGGCAGGAAAGGTGCTGGCCCGAAGCATTCGGCCCAGTACTTGGGATAGTCGTAGAGTGGTTTGGCTGCTTGCATGTCAGTGACCGGTTCTGGTGTGCAGGGAAATCGCGGGCGCGGAATATAGCACAAATTTTGACCAAATCCGACGATGGTTGTCGGATTCATGGCTTGCCTATACCGGGCTCATCGCCGGCAAGCCAGCTCCCACAGGAGATCACTGCCTTGAGGCCGGTGGAGCCCCTGTGGGAGCTGGCTTGCCGACGATGAGGCCGGTGGCTTATTCGTCGTCGTCGAAGTTGTACATGCCCGGCGCAAGGTTCTCGAAGCGGGTGTATTTGCCGATGAACGCCAGACGCACGAAGCCGATGGGGCCGTTACGCTGTTTACCGATGATGATTTCCGCCACGCCCTTGTGCTCGGTCTCAGGGTGGTACACCTCATCGCGGTACACGAACATGATCACGTCGGCGTCCTGCTCGATCGCACCGGATTCACGCAAGTCGGAGTTCACCGGGCGTTTGTTCGGGCGCTGTTCCAGGGAGCGGTTCAGCTGCGACAGGGCGATGACCGGGCAGTTGAATTCCTTGGCCAAAGCCTTGAGCGAGCGGGAGATCTCGGAAATCTCGTTGGTCCGGTTGTCACCGGCCGAACCCGGGATCTGCATCAGCTGCAGGTAGTCGACCATGATCATGGCGATTTCGCCGTGCTCGCGGGCCAGGCGACGGGTACGCGCGCGCATTTCAGAGGGGCTGATACCGGCAGTATCGTCGATGAAAAGCTTGCGGTCGTTGAGCAGGTTCACAGCCGAGGTCAGGCGCGGCCAGTCATCGTCGTCCAGCTGGCCGGAACGCACCTTGGTCTGGTCGATACGGCCAAGGGACGAGAGCATACGCATGATCAGCGATTCACCTGGCATCTCGAGGGAGAACACCAGTACCGCCTTGTCGGTACGCAGTACGGCGTTTTCCACCAGGTTCATGGCGAAAGTGGTCTTACCCATCGACGGTCGGCCGGCGACGATGATCAGGTCGGCTGGCTGCAGGCCGCTGGTCTTCTCGTCGAGGTCGGTGAAACCGGTCGATACGCCGGTGATGTCACTGTCGGAGTTGAACAGCGTGTCGATGCGGTCGATGGCCATGGTCAACAGTTCGTTGACACCCACCGGGCCGCCGGTTTTCGGGCGGGCCTCGGCGATCTGGAAGATCTGCCGCTCGGCGTCGTCGAGAATCTCTTCGGCGTTGCGCCCTTGCGGGTTGAACGCGTTGTCGGCGATATCGGTACTGATGCTGATCAGCTGGCGCAGGGTGGCGCGCTCGCGAATGATCGCGGCGTAGGCCTTGATGTTGGCTACCGACGGGGTGTTCTTGGCCAGCTCGGCCAGGTACGCCAACCCACCGACTTGCGAAGAAAGGCCTTCCTTGTCCAACTGCTCGTGCAGGGTCACCACGTCGAATGGCTGGTTGGCATCGGCCAACTTGTGCACGGCACGGAAGATCAGGCGGTGGTCATGCCGGTAGAAGTCGCCATCCGATACCTGGTCCAGCACCCGCTCCCAGGCATTGTTGTCCAGCATCAGGCCACCGAGCACGGCCTGTTCGGCCTCGATGGAATGCGGCGGCACCTTCAGGGCTGCGGTTTGCAGGTCTAGCTGTTCGGAGGTGGTGATCTCGTTCATGGCCACGAAAGAATTCTGGAGGATGAAAAAGACAAAGGGCACGGCCTGTCGAAAACAGGACCGTGCCCGATGTTAACCGCCTGACCCACAAGGAGCCAGCCAGTCAGCGCAGCTTAGGCAGCTACGACGACCACGCGTACGGTGGCTTCAACATCGCTGTGCAGGTGCACGGCTACGTCGTATTCGCCAACCTGACGGATGGTGCCGTTCGGCAGACGAACTTCAGCCTTGGCCACTTCAACGCCGGAGGCGGTCAGGGCGTCAGCGATGTCGTGGGTGCCGATCGAACCGAACAGCTTGCCTTCGTCGCCAGCGGTGGCAGTGATGGTCACTTCCAGCTCGGCCAGTTGGGCAGCGCGGCTTTCAGCCGAAGCTTTCTTGTCAGCAGCTGCTTTTTCCAGCTCGGCGCGACGCTCTTCGAACGCAGCCAGGTTGGCGGCGTTGGCAACGGTGGCCTTGCCGAATGGCAGCAGGAAGTTACGGCCGTAACCAGCCTTAACTTTTACTTTGTCGCCCAGGTTGCCCAGGTTAGCGACTTTTTCCAGCAGGATCAGTTCCATTTGGTAAAACCTCTTAACTTTTAACCTTCACCGTTCGCGGAGTCATTCCCCTTGGGGGACTTGCGACCGCGAAAATCAATCAGGCTGTCGACAATGGCCAGAACCACCAGCAACGGATAAATCAGCTGCATGATCAGCGGCAGCGTCACGTACATGCCCACCAGCCAGAAACCGGCCAGTCGACCCTGTGCCACCAGCCCATGCATCAAGGCGATGCCGGCCAGCACCAGTACCAGGCTGGAGGCCGATGCCAGGACGATGAACTGCGGCCCGATGAACGGGGCCACCACCATCACTGCCACCAAGACCGCCATGGTCTGTTTCGGCAACTTCAGGGCGCGAAACTCGCGACCGAAGCCTCCAGGGTTGTACAACGCTGCCTGCCAGTAGCGCGCCAGCACCAGGGCCAGCACACTGAACAATTGCACCGTCACTGCTGTGGAAGCGACCAGCACAGGGCGGATCAGCTCACCGGAGAGCACCGGTTGCCCTTCGATTTTCGGCATGGCTTCGGCAAACGCCTTGGCCAGCACATCGAAGGTTTGCGCCAGCGCCAGATCGAGCACGAGGCTGAAAGCCACGGCGAACACGGCACTGACCAGCAACACCCGGCTCCAGGGATGCTCGGCGCGCAACAGCGCAGCCAGGCCCAGGGCACCCGCGATCACCAGAAAGGTGATGGGATCGCCCATGACCCACACGGCCAGCCCGGCCAGCAGGCCGCCGGCGATGACCGTTGTAGCATCCTTGAACCCACGCCGCAGCAGCACAAGGCTGCCGGCAGCGGCACTCAACCAGAACAGCAGCGGCAGTACCGCGCTGATGACCACCACCAGGGTGGCCTGCACACGACCGCGCATGATGAAACTTGCTAACGCTCGCATGCTAATCCCTTACTGCTTGTCGACGACCCGGTCTCAGCGGCCGTGGCTGTCGGTGTAGGGCAGCAGGGCCAGGAAGCGGGCGCGCTTGATAGCGGTAGCCAGCTGACGCTGATAACGAGCTTTGGTACCGGTGATACGGCTTGGAACGATCTTGCCGGTTTCGGATACGTAAGCTTTCAGGGTGTTGAGATCTTTGAAGTCGATCTCTTTCACGTCTTCAGCAGTGAAGCGGCAGAATTTACGACGACGGAAGAAACGTGCCATTTAATAGGCTCCTCTAAAGGTCCGTGGATTACTCGTCAGCGTTATCGCTGGAGTCGCTGTCATTGCTGTCGTCGCCGTCGGCGGATTCAGCATGCTCAGGACGCTCACGACGCTCACGGCGCTCGCTGCGGTTTTCTTCAGCCTTCAGCATCTCGGACTGGCCGGTAACGGCTTCGTCACGACGGATGACCAGGTTACGGATAACGGCATCGTTGTAGCGGAAGTTGTCTTCCAGCTCGGCCAGGGCCTTGCCGGTGCACTCAACGTTCAGCATCACGTAGTGAGCCTTGTGAACATTGTTGATTGCGTAGGCCAGTTGACGACGGCCCCAGTCTTCCAGGCGGTGGATCTTGCCACCATCTTCTTCGATCAGCTTGGTGTAACGCTCAACCATGCCGCCGACTTGCTCGCTCTGGTCCGGGTGAACCAGGAAGATGATTTCGTAATGACGCATGAATGCTCCTTACGGGTTAGTAGTCTGCCAGCGAATCTGGTCAGACAAGGAGTGAATGACACTGTATGTCTTGCACGGAGGGGAGGCACATGCGCGCCTGCCAGCTCGGCAAGGGGCGCAATTGTAGAGAAGGCGAGACGTACAAGCAAGGTGATTGGTGAATATTTGAACAGCCTGAAAAATATTCAGAATGTGTCAGGGCCCATTCGCGGGCACGCCCGCTCCCACAGATCAACTGCTGCCTTTGGCATTGCAGATTACCTGTGGGAGCGGGCGTGCCCGCGAAGAGGCCGGCGCAGGTTATAGATCAGCGCTTGGCCTGACGCTGACGCACAGCCTCGAACAGGCACACGCCAGTCGCCACCGACACGTTCAGGCTGCTGACACTACCGCCCATCGGCAACTTCACCAGGAAATCGCAATGCTCGCGGGTCAACCGGCGCATGCCCTTGCCTTCCGCGCCCATGATCATCACCAACGGCCCAGTCAGGTCCTGCTGGTAGATCTCCTGCTCGGCCTCGCCGGCGGTACCTACCACCCACAGGCCACGCTGCTGCAGTTTTTCCAGGGTGCGCGCCAGGTTGGTCACAGCCACAAGCGGGATCACCTCCGCAGCGCCACAGGCCACCTTGCGCACGACCGGTGTCAGGGTTGCGGACTTGTCCTTGGGCACCACCACTGCCGTGGCACCGGCGGCATCGGCGGTACGCAGGCAGGCGCCAAGGTTGTGCGGGTCGGTCACGCCATCCAGCACCAGGATCAGCGGGGGTGTTTCGGTGCGCTCGAGCAACTCCTCGAGCATCAACTCGCCCCAGACCTGGCTCGGGCTCACCTCGGCGACCACACCCTGATGCACGCCCTCTACCCAGGCATCCATCTCACGGCGCTCGGCCTGGCCGACCGCCACGCGATTTTCCGCGGCCAGCGCCAGCAGCGCCTGCAGGCGCGGCTCGCTACGCCCTTCCGACAGCCAGATCTGCTTGACCCGCTTCGGATGGTGCTGCAGCAATGCCTGCACGGCGTGCACGCCGTAGATCTTTTCCAGCTGACTCATGACTTGCTCTTGCTCTTGCGTGGCGCGCCGGACTTCGGCGGGCCTTTACGGTGCTTGGTCGGCTTGCCGGAGGCCTTGCCACCCTTGTCCGACTTGCTGCTGGCATGGCCGCCACTGCGCGCCTCGCTCATCAGCGCCTTCTTCATTTCGCGGCTCTTGCGCACTTCGGCGTTACGCTGCACAGCGTCTTTCGGGAAGTACGCCTCGGCGGCCTCGCTCTTGCGGCTGCGCGGCTTCGGCGTGGCCTTGGCCTCGACCGGGGCCTGCTCGGCCTGGCCGGCAGCCGGTGCGGCACCACGCTGCTTGCGGCCGATCGGGGCGGCGAGGGTCTTTTCCGACACTTCGAAGTCGATCTTGCGCTCGTCCAGGTCGACGCGCATGACCTTGACCTCGATCGTGTCGCCCAGGCGGAAGCTGCGCCCGGTACGCTCGCCAGACAGGCGGTGGTGCACCGGGTCGAAGTGGTAGTAGTCGCCCGGCAGCGCACTGACGTGCACCAGGCCTTCCACATAGATATCGGTCAGCTCGACGAACAGGCCGAAACCGGTCACCGCGGTGATCACACCCGGGAAGGTCTCGCCCACGCGGTCCTTCATGAACTCGCACTTGAGCCAGTTGACCACGTCACGGGTGGCTTCATCGGCCCGGCGCTCGGTCATCGAGCACTGCTCGCCGAGCTGCTCGAGAGTGTTCTCGTCGTACGGGTAGATACGCGCCTTGGGAATGCTCATGGCGCCAGCACGCTTGACGTGCGGGGTGTCGACCCTGGAACGGATGATGCTGCGGATGGCGCGGTGCACCAGCAGGTCCGGGTAGCGACGGATCGGCGAGGTGAAGTGGGTGTACGCCTCGTAGTTCAGGCCGAAGTGGCCGTTGTTGTCGGTGCTGTACACCGCCTGGCTCAACGAACGCAGCATCACGGTCTGGATCAGGTGGAAGTCCGGGCGCCCGGCGATGCTCGCCAGCAGTGCCTGGTAATCCTTCGGCGACGGGTCCTTGCCCTTGTGCAGGGTCAGGCCCAGTTCGCCCAGGAAGGCGCGCAGCTTTTCCAGACGCTCCGGCGGCGGGCCGTCGTGCACGCGGTACAGGGCCGGCACGCCATGCTTCTGCAGGAATTCGGCGGTGGCCACGTTGGCCGCCAGCATGCATTCCTCGATCAGCTTATGGGCGTCGTTGCGCACGGTCGGGCGGATTTCCGCGATCTTGCGCTCGTCACCGAAGATGATGCGGGTTTCCTGGGTCTCGAAGTCGATCGCGCCACGGGTGTGACGGGCCTCCACCAGCACCTTGTACAAGTTGTACAGGTTCTTCAGGTCCGGCACGACTGCCTTGTACTCCTCACGCAGCGCCTTGCCCTCACGGGTGCGGGAGTGCTCGAGCATGCTGCTGACCTTGTTGTAGGTCAGGCGGGCGTGGGAGTGGATGACGCCTTCGTAGAACTGATAGTCGACCATCTGGCCGGCTTTGTTCATGGTCATTTCGCAGACCATGGCCAGGCGATCGACATGCGGATTCAGCGAGCACAGGCCGTTGGACAGCTCTTCGGGGAGCATCGGTACCACGCGCTCGGGGAAGTACACCGAGTTGCCGCGCTGCTGGGCCTCGACGTCCAGGGCCGAACCCAGGCGCACATAGCTGGACACGTCGGCAATGGCCACATACAGGCGCCAGCCGCCGGAGAACAGGCGCAGCTTGCCCAGCGGCTCGCAATAGACGGCATCGTCGAAGTCGCGGGCGTCCTCACCGTCGATGGTGACGAACGGCAGGTGGCGCAGGTCGACGCGCTTCTCCTTGTCCTTCTCTTCGACTTCGGAGCGGAACTTGCGCGCTTCCTTGATCACCTCTTTGGGCCAGACGTGCGGGATATCGTAGCTGCGCAGGGCAACGTCGATTTCCATGCCCGGCGCCATGTAGTTGCCGATGACCTCGACCACATCGCCTTGCGGCTGGAAGCGCGGGGTCGGCCAGTGGGTGATCTTGATCTCGACGAACTGGCCGATCTTGGCACCGCCGTTGCGCCCGGCAGTGACCAGCACTTCCTGCTGGATCTTCGGGTTGTCCGGGGTCACGTAGCCGATACCGCCTTCTTCGAAGTAACGGCCGACCACGCTTTCGTGGGCGCGGGAGATGATTTCGACCAGCACGCCTTCACGGCGGCCACGGCGGTCGACGCCAGAGACGCGGGCCAGGCCGCGGTCACCGTCGAACACCAGGCGCATTTGCGACGGGCTGAGGAACAGATCTTCGCTGCCGTCGTCCGGAATAAGGAAGCCGAAGCCGTCGCGGTGACCGGAGACGCGGCCGCAGATCAGGTCCAGCTTGTCTACCGGGGCATAAGTGCCGCGCCGGGTATAGATAAGCTGGCCATCGCGCTCCATGGCACGCAGGCGGCGGCGCAGGGCTTCGATCTGGTCTTCGTCGTAAAGACCGAACTCGGCCGCCAGCTCCTCGCGTGCGGCCGGTTCGCCACGGTCGGCGAGGCGCTGCAGGATCAGCTCACGGCTGGGAATAGGGTTGTCGTATTTTTCCGCTTCGCGAGCGGCCTCGGGATCGAGGGATTGCCAATCGGCCATCAGAAGGGGTTCACCTTGGGGTATATAGATAGGAATTCTGGCATAGGCGTATTGAAACCGGAAATGTCAGCCTTGGACAGCCCCACCGGCGTGTCTGGCGAGGACGAATAGGCCTGCGGAATCAACAAGTTGAATTTTTTGAAATTTTTTTTGCTTGGGGGGTTTACAGCCCCCCGGACCGTCCGTATAGTGCGCACCACAACGACGGACAACCCCGAAGTTGTAGTAGAGATGAGCGGTGCTGTAAAGCATCAAGTAATCTCGAATGTGTGCCCAGGTGGCGGAATTGGTAGACGCGCTGGTTTCAGGTATCAGTGGCTTAACGGCCGTGGAAGTTCGAGTCTTCTCCTGGGCACCAAATATTTTCAAGTAACAGATGACCAAGGATCTGTTACTACTGTGTGAAAGCGAACGATAGTCGCCTTCCTCAGATGATGTAAAGCTTTGCCCAGGTGGCGGAATTGGTAGACGCGCTGGTTTCAGGTATCAGTGACTTAACGGTCGTGGAAGTTCGAGTCTTCTCCTGGGCACCATACAAAAACCCACTAGCTTGCTAGTGGGTTTTTTCTTGCCTGCGATTTTTGTATCCCTCCTCTTTCGGTCATAGGTGCAAACCTGTGCCGCCCTCTTCGCGGGCGCGCCCGCTCCCACAGAATCATCACAGGCCTTCCGGCTAGTGAAATACCTGACACCTTCAGACTGTTACACCATGGTCTGACCATGAATTTCTCGTCACCCGGCCACTTGAGAAACGATTTCGTTTACCATTGTTTCCAAATATGTAGCCGTAAGCGAGGAAGTACCCGCATGACGATCCGCCCGCAACCGCTGATGCGTACCTTGGCCGCCGCCGTGCTGAGCCTGGTCGTTGGCGCTCCGGCCGCCATGGCAGACGCACCGGTCACCCTGACCATGTACAACGGTCAGCACAAGGAAATCGGCGAGGCCATCGCCAAGGCCTACGAGGCCAAGACCGGCGTCCACATCAATATTCGCAAGGGCAGCAGCAACCAGCTGGCCAGCCAGATCATCGAGGAAGGCGAACGCTCGCCGGCCGACATCATCTACACCGAAGAGTCCCCTCCCCTGAACAACCTGGGCGAACTGGGCCTGCTGGCAAAGATCGATGACGCCACCGCGAACATGATGCCCAAGGAGTATGTAGGCGCCAACGGCACCTGGATGGGCATCACCGCCCGTACGCGCATCGTCGTCTTCAACCCGAAGAAGGTCGACGAGAAAGACTTGCCGACCACAGTGATGGACTTTGCCAACCCCGAGTGGGAAGGCCGCGTCGGCTATGTGCCCACCAGCGGCGCCTTCCAGGAACAGGCCGTGGCCATCCTGAAGATGCACGGGCGAGAAGCCACCGAAGAATGGCTGACCGGCCTGAAGGCATTCGGCAAGACCTACACCAACAACATGGTCGCCCTCAAAGCCGTGGAAAAAGGCGAAGTGGCTGCGGTACTGGTGAACAACTACTACTGGTATGCGCTCGAGCGCGAGCGCGGCAAGCTGGACACCAAGCTCTACTACCTGGCCGATGGCGATGCCGGCAACCTGGTCACCATTTCCGGCGCAGCCGTGGTCAAGGCCAGCAAGCACCCGAAAGAAGCCCAGGCGCTGCTCAACTGGATGGCCAGCGAAGAAGGCCAGCGCGTGATCACCCAGACCACCGCTGAGTACCCGCTGCACAAAGGCATGGTCTCCGACCGCGGCCTGAAGCCGTTCGAAGACCTGCGCCCACCGAAGATCTCACCAGCCGACCTGGGCAATGCCGAGGAAGCGATCGAGCTTGAGCGCGAGGTCGGCCTGCTCTGATGACTGCCGCCCTGTCCGAGCCGGTGCCGGTACGCTTCGTACCACACCGCAAGCGCCCTTCCGTCTGGGTTGTATTGCCTGTGCTGTTCCTGGTAGCGATGAGCTTGCTGCCTTTGCTGTACGTTGCCATGAAAGCCTGGGAGGCCGGCTGGCGCGAAGCCTTGCACCTGCTGTGGCGGCCGTTTGTCTGGGGGCTGATGCGCAACACCCTGATGCTGATGGTCGGGGTGACGCTGACCTGCATGGTGGTCGGCCTGGCCCTGGCCTGGCTGCTGGAGCGCAGCAACCTGGCCGGCCGCCGGTTGTGGGGCGTGGTGCTGTGCCTGCCGTTCGCCGTGCCGTCGTTCGTCAGCAGCTTCACCTGGGTGTCGCTGAGCTCGGACTTCGAAGGACTGGGCGGGGCGATCATGGTCATGGCCCTGTCCAAGTACCCACTGGTGTTCCTGCCGGTGGCCGCGACCCTGCGCAACCTCGATACCTCGCTGGAGGAATCGGCACGTACGCTGGGCTGCAGCCGCTGGGGCGTATTCATCAAGGTCACCCTGCCGCTGCTGTGGCCGTCGATGCTTGGCGGCGCGCTGCTGATCGCCCTGCACATGCTGGTGGAGTTCGGCGCCTTGTCGATCCTAGGCTTGCAAACCTTCACCACGGCGATTTACCAGCAGTTCGAACTGGAGTTCAGCAATGCCAACGCGGCCATGCTGTCCGCCGTGCTGTTGGCGATGTGCCTGGTGATGCTGTGGCTTGAACTGCGGGTACGTGGCAAGGCCCGTCACGTGCGCATCGGCCAGGGTGTGGCGCGACGAGCACAACCGGTGCGGTTGCGTGGCTGGGCAGTGCTGGCGCAACTGTTCTGCGTGGGCCTGGCGGTGTTGGGCAGCGGTATTCCGCTGGCCATGCTCGGCTACTGGTTGAGCGTGGGTTCATCGGCGGCATTCCCTGTTGCGGCCATTTCCAAGGCGCTGTTCACCTCGTTGTCGGTGTCGCTGGGGGGTGCCGGTTTCTGCGTGTTGCTAGCCCTGCCAATCAGCTTCCTGGTGGTGCGCTACAAGGGCCGCCTGGCAATCTGGGCCGAGCGCCTGCCATACCTGTTGCACGCCCTGCCCGGCCTGGTGATTGCCCTGACCCTGGTGTTCTTCGCCCTGCATTACGTGCCGGCGCTGTACCAGACCATGGCACTGTTGCTGCTGGCCTATGCGCTGCTGTTCCTGCCGCTGGCGCAGTCGCCGGTGCGCACCGCACTGAACAAGGCTTCGCCGACGCTGGAGGAAGCCGCACGCACCTTGGGCGCGAGCAGCTTTGCCGCGTTTTGCCGGGTGACCTTGCCGATCATCTTCCCGGCCATGGCGGCAGCCTTTGCCCTGGTGTTCCTGGATGCCATGAAGGAACTGACAGCTACCTTGCTGCTCAGCCCGACCGGCATGACCACCCTGGCGACCGAGGTATGGGCGCATACGGCCAACGTCGAGTTCGCGGCGGCAGCGCCTTATGCGGCGTTGCTGATTGTGGTTTCGGGGTTGCCGGTATATCTGCTTACAACACGGATGTATTTGAACAAGACTTGAAAGCTTGCCCAGGCCGCCATGCGGCCTGGGCATTAAGCCACCTGGGCAACTCACTTCTTGGACATGATCCGCAAGCCCCGCAGAAACAGATTGATAATGTCTAGATACAGCGATGCAGCGCTGTCTATTGCATTATCCACGGTACGCTCAATCTGGTTCGCACGCCCCCAATCAACCCCGATATAGCCACAGAAGATCACTGCTGTGATCCAATCCATTACTGCCAGATTGACGCCGAATAGCCAAACCTGCACCAACTCAATGAAAATCGCAACTATCAAAGCTATGAACAATGACGCCTCGATGCGCTTGAAGAAGCGGGGAAACGCGGTACCCAGCAACATCATGGCCACGGTTAGCAAGGCAGTAGTTTGTACTGCCTTCACGATGGTTTGATGAGAATAGTTCGGGAGCACAACGACAAGCAACAAGCCGATCGGAATCACGATCAGATTGTAGCCGAGGAAGCTGTAAAGCGGTTTTTCTGACTTGAAGATAATGGCGACCCCCGCCATCGCCATGATCATGTAGCCAACCAAGAACAGCATCATGGGGACGGCCCGAACAATCTCGGCTGGCACGATGATTACCAGGTACCAGTTGACGGAAAAGCCCCATACCAGTACTGCGCCAAGGATGAAGTTATAGGTGTTCGCCGAAATTTGATGATTGGTTCCGAGTCGGTTGAACGTTTCGTTCTCCAGCATGTCTGTTACGCTCCCTGGATCTATTGGATCTATGCTTGTAAATACTGTCCGCAATTACGTGTGCTCAACGCCACCTGGCTAAGCAACTGCTGTTTCGCGGCGGCGGCGACTTATGCGGCGTTGTTGATCGTGGCATCGGGTTACCGGTGTATTTGCTGACTTTACGGATGTATTTGAATAAGGCGGAGAACGGGTCCAGGCTGATAAGCAGCTTGGATTTCCGAAAAGGCGTACGCAGACTAGGAGTCACCCAAGCTATTTGGGACTCCCCCCCCAAAATCAACACTGCCGAATGCGATCAAAGAAATTACCGCTACCCCCCAAGTTATCACAAGCACACACCGCATCCGACAAGGAAACTCCTTTACTTGTTGCAGATCCGCGAGACCTCGCCTGGCAAATGCGCGAGGAATTATCAGTAAAGTTGAAACTGTACAAATCCTCATCACTTTTCCTAACAAACCTGCCAGCAAATAGACCGCTCTGTTCCCCTGCACGAATTGACTTTTTGACAGCAACGATTCAATCCGATCTATATAGCGAATCGCTATATAGATCAACACAGAAAAAGCCACGACTAATACTACAAAAAGGAAAAGTGCGAGCATGTTTACTCCCCTCTGCAACGCTCGGGCATTGTCGTCTGACGGTTGCGCCTGAAAAGCTCATGGCGGATTAACGCTGTCGCCTCGAGGCCCGGTTGACACTAGCCAGTTCCCTGTGCCAAGCCACGCAATAGCACGCACCCACCAAAGCAAAATTTGGGAAATTGCCTACAACATCGGGTAAAAATCATGAAGACCATGATCGCTAGGTGCGCACCGCGCTGAACAAGGTTTCGCCGACGCTGGAAGAAGCTGCGCGCAGCGCTGAGTGCGTGTCGCGCGAATTGCGCTGATTCTATTATTCAGCGCAGGAGCACCTACCCAGATAAAATTCAATAGCCGATCAATTTCAACCAACTCCAAAGACCAATGAGCGACAAAAAAATAGCGACATTAACAAACCACAAGCCAACAAGCATACGGCGCAAACCACCAGGAAATCTCTTTACATCCTGAAGATCCAGAAGTCCTTTCCGAATGCAAATTGCCCTCATCGACAACATCACGGACGCCGAGCCTGTGCGCATCACTTTACCGAGCAAACCAGCGTGACCAAAAATCTTTTTATTACCAGAAACCATCGAGCTATTAGAAAGCAATGATTCTATTCGACTCACATATCTAACTGAAACATAAACCCATATAAATATTACCATGAACATAGCCACCATCAAAGGAAGGCCTAGCCACCTGGCATCGAAACCAATCATTGCGTCACCTCATATAACATCTCACCAAATATCTCACCGATATCACCTACGACCGAACTGCCTGCCGCGCCACCAACAGCGCCTCCAATCACAAATCGGCTTTTTATCTCCTTATCAAACGCTCAACTTAACCCCAACACCAATTGAGTTCATAACAGTAACCACTAGTAAGATAAAGCGACAGCAGGTTGACATAAGCACTACGTTACCGACCCAACAAATCAACTACACGAAATCTGCCAAACTTAGACCCGGCAAATTCTGACCCAACAATAGAACACTATAAGAACACCAAACACTGACACATGAACCAGCCAAAGCCCCACCAACGCACGCTTGATACGAACGGGGAACGCCAACACTTCCGAAGAGCTTACCAAACCTCTACGCGCATATAACGCAGCCATAGACAACATTAGCGCAACAGAACCAACGCGCATAACTTTGCCAAGCAAGCCAGCACTGGAATACATTTTTTTATTCCCCAACACAAAGGAGCTTTCAGAAAAAAAAGATTCAATGTATTCAGCGTACCGCCAGGCGATATAAAGCCAAGCAAGCATAGTAGAAATTACGATTGTGAACAAAAATAGCCAAATTGCTGCCTCTTGATTATCCGTCATCGTGTATTCTCATACAAAATTGTCCCAACCCTTTCCCCTGCCATACTTCCAATCTCTCCGCCCACTACTCCTCCCGCCGCACCACCTACAACGACGCATGCCAATGCCCCGGTCCCACCTGTTGGAATACCGAGAACAACAGCACATACTGTAGTCCCTATAAATGCGCCAACAGTACCACCGTACCCACTTACAACCACACTACCCACCAAGGCGCTTCCCTCAACATATTTCACTCTACGACAATCATCCTCACGCCCAATTACACAAGCCCTATGTATTTCCAAACCTGCCGATGCAACGTCCAGCGCGGTTCCTATGTATGCACCTCGCTTTATCAGGTTTGCTGCTCGCGCGACACCGGTTACTTTTTCCGCATACCTCGAAATTTCCCCTGTCCGAAGGTAGCTCTTAGTGGAAATTTCTAACATTTTCTTTATAGAACTCTGATTTTTAAGCGCCCTGCGCCATAGGCAGTCACTTTATCGAGTTGCTCCTCAAGCTTCGTGAATAGTGCTGTGCGCCTAGCATAAAACTGGTCGCGCGCATTCAACGCCCCACTTCCCATATATGTGCGATGTAGTTTCTCAATCTCTTCTAGCGTCCCTTTGATGGAACTCAAACTCCTGCTCCAGGCATCGCTAGCCGCGCCAACCCCCATAGAGGCATGAGCTAACACACTCTTAAGCATCTCGAAATTATCCAAGAAAAATCCGTCAACACCTCCGCCGTTGATTTCGATGTCATGGTGTATTCCAACCGCCTTACCCATGAGAAAAGCTTCATGACTGGTGCAGGAGGGGGTGCTTGGATCACCCACGATCACGAGTTCGCCAGGGATAACGACGCTATTGGCAATATGCGCATTCAACACATCAAACTTTGCCCGCTGATTGGCCGACATCGGCGTGCCGGCCTTCAACGACTCATAGGATTGTGCCTGGGGATTGATGAAGCTACGTGCCTCGGACATAGTCGCACCTCACGCATATTTCTTGTTGCTGATGCGATCCCAGCCGCCGGTCACGTTACCGCCCGCGCTACCATCGAGGCGCTTCTGCCGCGTGTAGGTGGTCTTGATGCGGCCATAGTTGAGCTGCACTACTTCCACCGGCACGCCAGCATTGGCGCTTTGGGCGTAGTCGGCGATGATCACTTCTTCGAGAACGACTTCGTAGTACTTGAGCTTTTCGGTACCGGCCCGGCACACCACCAGCTTCACTTCCTTCAGGTGCTGGCCGGCACAGCTGGCTTCGAGCAGCTTGCAGCTGGCGCTGTCCAGGTACTTGGTGAAGGTGAAGTTGGTGAGCGTGGTACGCCCGGAAGATGCGCCACCTGCAGAGCTTGCGGTGGCAGAAGTGCTCTGGTTGGCACCGAACTTGTAGCCGATGATTTCGATCCAGTTGGCGTACTGCTCGTCCAGTGCCTCACCAGCGATTTCGTTGATTTGAATATAAGCATCGAAAGCCATGCTTACCTCTCCCTGGTAATGTTTGGGCTGATAACGACAACGCTCTGATATTGTCGTCTTGCGGTTGTGCCTGAAAAGCTCACGGCGGTTTAGCGCTGTCGCCTCGAGGCCCGGTTGACACTAGTTCCCGGTGCCAAGCCACGCAATAGCACGCGCTCACCAAGGCAAACTTTGGGAAGTTACCTACAACATCAGGTAAAAATTCTGATTTATCAGGTAAGAATCTGCTGCTTATCGACGCTCGAAACGATGGCCCTGCAAGTTGCTCAGCATCCGCCGCACGATCACGCCATGACCCCATCCAACCGGTACCATGTACAAACGCCCAAAGGTGTTGAAGCACTTCACCGAGGTGGTCACGTTCAACTGCGGGAAGCCGCACTCCCCTGTCGACACATCCATGCAGACCATGACGGCCAAGTGCGTATCGCGCGAGGTCAGCACCAGTTGCTGGTCGCTGATGGCCTCGACAGTGAAGAAGTCCAGACCCTCGCCGACGGCTGGTACATGCTCTGGATCGCGGCGAGTGAAGCCGTGGATATCGGCGACATTGAAACGACGTGAGATGTAGTCGCGAATTTGAAAAGCCAAGGCCAGCCAGCCGGGGACGTCCGAGGTCATGGCGCAGTAGGCTTGCAGGGCGGTCAGCGGTACCGTCAGCTGCACGCTGTCAGTGTGGAGAAAATCAAGGCATGCCTTGGCGGCGACCAGTTGGGCGGACATGAGCAACTCCCTTTGTCATGTGTCGCCGACAGCTTAGCAACATGACTCGCTGTAGGAGCGGCCTTGTGTCGCGAAAGGGCTGCGCAGCGGCCCCGGCATTTTCAGCGTTCAAGCAGATATCCCGGGGCTGCTGCGCAGCCCTTTCGCGACACAAGGCCGCTCCTACAGGGACCGCATCAAGCTCTGAATTGCCCCAGGCTGGCACGCAGCTGTGCCGCCAGGTCATCCAGCACCTTGCTACTGGCCGTTGTCTGCATCACCACCTCGGCCGAGCGTTCGGCCTGGGCGTGTATGGTTTCTACCCGTCCACGCACTGCCTGCGCCCCGCTCGCCTGCTGCTCGGCCGCTCGGGTGGCCAGACCGATGGCTGCATGCACCTGCTCCACCGCCGCCTGCACCGACTGCTGACGGCGCTCGTTGTCACGCAGCACCAGCAGCCCTTCGCTGGCCTTGAGCCCGGCCTGGCTGATAGTTGCCACGGCTTCCTTGGCGCCCTTCTGCAGCGCGGCGATGTGCGCCTGGATATCCCCAGTGGAGCTTTGCGTCTTGCTCGCCAGCGCCCGCACTTCGTCGGCCACTACGGCAAACCCGCGCCCGGTTTCGCCGGCTCGCGCAGCTTCGATGGCGGCGTTCAGGGCCAGCAGGTTGGTCTGCTCGGCAATGCCGTGGATCACCGTCAGCACCACTTCGATCTGCTCACTCTGCTTGGCCAAACGCTCGATCACCTGGGAACCCGCCTCCACCTGGCCCGCCAGGTTTTCGATCAAGCCTGCCAGCTGGGTCGAGGTGCGGCTATTCTCGTCGGTGGCCTGGCGGATATCCACCACCTGCTGCAGGGCCGCCTGCATCGCATGGCTTTCAGCCTGGGCTTCGTCGGCCATGCTCGACAGGTCGCGCAGACTGGCCGCCACTTCATCGCGCTGCAACGCGGCGGCGGCATCGGCTCCGGCGTTGCGCTGGGCCATCGCACCAATTTCCACACCGGTGCGCTGCGCCACTTCACCCGCCTCGCGCACGATAGGCTGCAACTTGTCGACGAAGCGGTTGACCGCCGACGCCATGTCGCCGATCTCGTCGCGGCTGTCGAGGGGCACGCGCTTGGTCAGGTCGCCTTCGCCAGCCGCCAGGTCGTCGAGGGCAGCAATCAACAGGCGTAGCTTGCTCAGCACCCGGCGGCCAAGAACAACAGCCACCACCACCAGCACGCCAAGGCCGACCAGCACCAGGCCCAGGCCGATGCGCCAACGCAGCTCGGCGGCAGCATCGCGCACGGTCTGTGCGGTGTTGGCCTGCATGGCGGCGGCACTGCCCTGCGCCTTCTCCAGGCGCTCGCGCAGGGTCTTGCCACTGTCGGCGGCGGCACCGACCAGGCTGTCGCCGACCAATTGCTCGCCGCTGGCGATCAGGGCCGCGAAGCGTTGATCGAGGGCCTTGAGCTCCTGGTCGATGCCAGCCGTGGAAACTCCCATCACCACCTTGCCGATTTCTGCACCGTTGGGGTTGATCGAGGCTTCGACGAAGTACACCGCCGGGTCGCGCCGGGCCGCATCGATCACCTTGTCCAAGGCGCGTTCGCCCTGGCCCTTCTCCATCAACGCTTGGTTGATCGGGTTTTGCCGGTTCAGGTAGCGGGTCAGGTGCTGGCCTTGGGCATCGTCATAGATCACGAACAACACGTTGGGGTTGCGCTGGGCACGTCGGGCGAAGTCGGATAGCACCGGCACGTCGTTGTCCCAGATCGCCCGCGGGGCGACCGAAGCCAGAAGCTCGGCCATGTCGTTGGCGGAGTCCTTGAGGTTTTTCTCCAACGTAGTGCGCAATTGCTGCTGTTCGCTTTGCAGGCGCGCCGACAGCCCTGCGCTCAGGCGCTGGCGGGTGCTGCTGGACAGGCCATCGAGGCCCGAGCGCACATCTTGCCCGGCTTGCTCCAGTTCGCTGGCGAGCTGGCGGCTGTCATTGCCCAGGCGTTCGCCAAGGTCGGCTTCCAGGGCGGTGACCGTGCTTCGGGTAAGCGCAACGGCGACCAGCACCTGCACCAAAAGAGCGATACCAAGGGCAACAAACACAGGCCGCAAAAGGCGGCTTCGTAACAGTGAGAGGATGGCAGACACGGTGAACCCTCGTGTTTTCTGGCGCCACTATTCTGATGGCATCTACAGAAACTTCTTACAGCAAGGGTTGTGCCGGAGGCAGCAGGGATAAATGCCAAGGTTCAGCAGTGTGCTTGCCTGCACCGGCCCTATCGCCGGCAAGCCAGCTCCCACAGGTTCACCACAAGTCTTGGGGGTTGCGAGGTCCCTGTGGGAGCCGGCTTGCCGGCGATAGGGCCAGTACAGGCATACCCCACAAATGAAAACGCCGCAGCCCCTTTCAGGGCCACGGCGTCAGATCAGCCTGGAAGGCAGATCAGGCGAACGGATGACGCAGCACGATGGTCTCGTTGCGGTCCGGGCCGGTGGAGATGATGTCGATCGGCGCGCCGATCAGCTCTTCGATGCGCTTGATATAGGCGCGAGCGTTAGCCGGCAGTTCTTCCAGGGTTTTCACGCCCAGGGTCGATTCGCTCCAGCCTGGCATCTCTTCGTACACCGGCTCCAGGCCGATGTAGCTGTCGGCATCGGAAGGCGCGTCGATGACGGCACCGTTCTCGTTCTTGTAGCCAACGCAGATGTTGATGGTTTCCAGGCCATCCAGTACGTCCAGCTTGGTCAGACAGATGCCCGAGATGCTGTTGACGTCGATGGCGCGACGCAGGATCACGGCATCGAACCAGCCGCAACGGCGCGCACGGCCGGTGGTGGAGCCGAACTCATGGCCACGCTTGGCCAGGGTAGCGCCAGTCTCGTCGAACAGTTCGGTCGGGAACGGACCGGAACCTACGCGAGTGGTGTAGGCCTTGGTGATACCCAGGATGTAGTCCAAGTACATCGGGCCAACGCCAGAACCGGTGGAGATACCGCCAGCGGTGGTGTTGGAGCTGGTGACGTACGGGTAGGTACCGTGGTCGATGTCCAGCAGCGAGCCCTGGGCGCCTTCGAACATGATGTCCTTGCCGGCACGACGCAGGTTATGCAGCTCGGCGGTAACGTCGAGCATCATCGGCTTGAGCTGTTCGGCATAGGCCATGCACTCGTCCAGGGTCTGCTGGAAGTCGATGGCCGGCTCTTTGTAGTAGTTCACCAGCTGGAAGTTGTGGTAGTCCAGCAGCTCACCCAGCTTGGCGGCGAAACGCTCGCGGTGGAACAGGTCGCCCACGCGCAGGCCGCGACGTGCGACCTTGTCTTCGTAGGCTGGGCCGATACCGCGGCCGGTGGTACCGATCTTGGCTTCGCCGCGGGCTTTTTCGCGGGCCTGGTCCAGGGCAACGTGGTACGACAGGATCAGCGGCGCAGCCGGGCTGATGCGCAGACGCTCGCGCACCGGCACGCCCTTCTCTTCCAGCTTGGTGATTTCACGCATCAGGGCATCCGGGGCAACGACCACGCCGTTGCCGATCAGGCACTGTACGCCTTCACGCAGGATACCGGACGGAATCAGGTGCAGAACGGTCTTTTCACCGTTGATCACCAGGGTGTGACCCGCGTTGTGGCCACCCTGGTAGCGCACTACGGCGGCAGCATGTTCGGTCAGCAGATCGACGATCTTGCCTTTGCCCTCATCACCCCACTGGGTGCCCAGGACGACGACATTCTTACCCATTACATTGGTCCTCATTCACGCAAACTTGGTTGCCGGCCTACTGCCGGCGCAGAAACTCACTGGGCCAGCGGCAGAACCTGCCAGCGCCCGTCTTGCTGAATCAATTGCCGATCACAATCCGCCTCGAGAGCAGCACTCAACGGCTGGCCAGGCAGGGCCTGGACCACACGCTGGCCCTCGTTGCGCAACTGGCAGACTTGCTGCCAGAGGGCCGCGTCGCCACTGTCCGGCATCCAGATGCCGCCAGTTGGCAATACGACCTCCGCTCGCCCCAGTGTGACCAGGGTCTTCAAATCCGTGGAGAAACCGGTGGCCGGGCGGGCCCGGCCGAAATCGGCGCCGATGTCGTCATAGCGCCCGCCCTGGGCGATCGATTGGCCTTCGCCCGGCACGAACACGGCGAACACCACGCCTGTGTGATAGTGGTAACCGCGCAGCTCGCCGAGGTCGAAGTACAGCGGCAGGTCCGGGAAGCGCGACGCCAGGCGATCGGCGATCGCCAGCAGGTCGTCCAGCGCCGCCAGCACGCTGGCCGGGGCTCGGCCCAGGCGCACGCGGGCTTCGGCCAGCACTTCGCGGCCACCGCACAGTTCCACCAGCGCGCGCAGCATGTTGCCCAGGTCCTTCGGCAGGTCGGCGGTCAGCACCTGAACCTCATCCACGGCCTTGCGCTGCAGGGCGTCGAACAGCTGCTGCTCGACCGCGCCGGACAGGCCGGCAGCACGGGCCAGGCCGCGGTAGATACCGACGTGGCCCAGGTCCATGTGCACATCCGGCACATCGGTCAGCTGCAGCGTGGCGAGCATCAGGCTGATGACTTCGACATCGCTGGTGGGGCTGGCGTCGCCGTACAGTTCGGCACCCAGCTGGATCGGGCTGCGCGAGGTGGACAGGGCACGCGGCTGGGCGTGCAGCACGCTGCCGGCATAGCACAGGCGGCTCGGGCCTTCACGGCGCAGGGTGTGGGCGTCAATGCGCGCCACCTGCGGGGTGAAGTCGGCGCGGAAGCCCATCAGGCGACCGGACTGCGGGTCTACTACCTTGAAGGTGCGCTGATCCAGGTCCTGGCCGGCGCCGGTGAGCAGCGACTCCAGGTACTCGATATGCGGGGTGACGACCAGCTCGTAGCCCCAACTCTGGAACAGGTCCAACACCTGGCGGCGCGCGATCTCGATGCGCGCGGCCTCAGGTGGCAGTACTTCCTCGATGCCATCTGGCAGCAGCCAGCGGTCTACCGTTGCCATTACGCCATTTCCCCTCTGGTCCGGGCGGCTTGCCAGCAGGCGAGCCGTCAGTAAAGCCGGTATCGCGCACAGCAGCGGGCAGCACTGATCCCAGCGCAGCCACCGTACCCGACACCCTCGAATTGCCTTGCGACCTGACCAATCCGCCAACTGGCGGTTTGCCAATCAACCTTGCAGACGCAAAAAAGCCGGGAAATTTCCCGGCTGCCTCATCATACACCCCTTTTCATTCAGGATGCACCCCGCCTGGCGTTTTAGCTGCCAGGCGGGGCGCCGTCGCATGAAAATCAGGGCCTGAGCATCACGGCTTGCTCTTGTCCAGGAAGCGGAAGAACTCGTTCTTCGGGTCCAGGACCAGCACGTCGCTCTTGCTCGAGAAGCTCTCGCGGTACGCCTGCAGACTACGGTAGAACGCATAGAAATCAGCGTCCTGGGTGTAGGCCTTGGCGTAGATGGCGGCCGCCTGGGCGTCGCCGTCACCGCGGGTTTCCTCTGCTTCGCGATAGGCCTCAGCCAGCAGTACGCGGCGCTGACGATCGGCATCGGCACGGATACCTTCAGCCAACTCGTTACCCTTGGCGCGGTGCTCGCGGGCTTCACGTTCACGCTCGGTGCTCATGCGGTCGAACACGCTGCGGTTGACTTCCTTCGGCAGGTCGATGGCCTTGACGCGCACGTCGACCACCTCGATACCCAGCTCCTTGGCGGCCATGCGGTTCAGCGAAGCAGTGATGTCAGCCATCAGCGCGTCACGTTCACCGGAAACCACTTCATGCAGGGTACGTTTACCGAACTGGTCACGCAGGCCGCTTTCCAGACGACGCGACAGACGCTCGTCGGCGATCTGTTTCATGCCGGATGTGGCGGTGTAGAAACGTTCGGCGTCCTTGACGCGCCACTTGGCGTAGGCGTCGACCATTACCGCTTTCTTCTCCAGAGTCAGGAACCGCTGGGTCGGGGCGTCGAGGGTCATCAGGCGGGCGTCGAACTTGCGCACCTGGTTCACGTACGGAATCTTCACGTGCATGCCCGGCTGTACATCCGCCTGGACTACCTTACCGAAGCGCAGCAATACCGCACGCTCGGTCTGGGACACGATGTAGAAGCTGTTCCAGGCCACGATGGCCAGGACCACGGCGGCAATCAGGGCGATCAGCGATCTGTTGCTCATCAGCGGCTCTCCCTAGTACGCAGCGGCTGCTGTTGCTGTTGCAGGTCCTGCGCCGCACGGGCGGCCGCATCGTTGACCGATGGCGACACGCTGGTGGTCGGCGCGGACGGGTTGCGGCTGCCTTCGACCATCTTGTCCAGCGGCAGGTAGAGCAGGTTGTTCTGCCCGTCCTTGGTTGCCACCATGACCTTGCTCGAATTGCTGTAGACCTCTTGCATGGTCTCCAGATACAGGCGCTGACGGGTCACGTCAGGTGCCTTGCGGTACTCGGCGACCAGCTTGGTGAAGCGATCGGCCTCACCCTTGGCGCGGGCAATGACTTCGTCGCGGTAACCGTTGGCGTCCTCGATGATGCGCTGTGCCTGACCACGGGCTTCCGGTACCACGCCGTTGGCGTAGGACTCGGCCTGGTTGCGGGCACGCTGCTCGTCTTCGCGGGCACGGATCACATCGTCGAAGGCTTCCTGCACTTCACGCGGTGCAGCCGCGCTCTGTACGTTGACCTGGGTGACAGTGATACCGGTACGGTAGGTGTCGAGGAAACGCTGCAGGCGCTCGCGGATATCCACGGCCATCTGCTCACGACCTTCGGTCAGCACCTGGTCCATCGAGGTGGAGCCCACCACATGGCGCAGGGCACTCTCGGTCGCGTGCTGCAGGCTGACCTCAGGCTGGTCGACGTTGAGCACGAAGTCCTGCAGGTTGCTGATCTTGTACTGGACGGTCAGCGGTACCTCGACGATGTTCTCGTCTTCGGTCAGCATCTGGCCCTGCTTGGTATAGGCACGCTCGCGCGTGACGTTCTCCATGTACTTGCGATCGATCGGCGGGAAGTAGATGTTCAGGCCGGGGCCGACCGTCTCATAGTACTTGCCGAAGCGCAGCACCACGGCCTGCTCCTGCTCGTCGACCACGTACACGGCGCTGTACAGCCAGATAGCAGCCAGCACCGCCAGGCCGATGCCCAGCAGGCCCAGGCCACCGCCCTTGCCGACATTGCGGCCACCGCCGCCACGTTTCTTGCCACTGCCGAACATGCCGTTCAGGCTGTCCTGCAATTTGCGGAAGGCCTCGTCCAGGTCCGGTGGACCTTTCTTGTCACCACCGCCGCCACCGCCATTCCGGCGACCGCCCCAGGGATCCTGATTGTTCGAGTTGCCACCCGGCTCGTTCCAAGCCATAGCGCTCTCCATCTGATAAAGCAAAGACGCGCCCACGGCGCGCCGTCCAATGCTACAGAATGCCTGTCACTGCTGCCCGGCGACCTCGACGAGCATTTATTGCAAAGTGTGTTGCTCGACAAACACTTGCGGCTCCATGCCTTCGCGGCTGACCAGGCGATTCAGTTCGACCATGGGCAGTCGCACGCTCAGCAGGCTGCGCCCTTCTTCATCATGCTCTTCACTCTGCACGGCACCCAAGGCAAAGAATTGCGCGCGCAAGCGGGCAAAACGCTGCTCCAGACACAGGGTACCGACAAACAGATCATCCCCCAGCAACTCGGCAATCGCCTGGCCGACCAGCTCCAGGCCACGCCCATCGCGTGCCGATACCCAGACCCGTTCCGGCTTGCCATCGGCATTGCGCTGGATCTGCGGCTCGACATCTTCGAGCAAGTCGAGTTTGTTATACACCTCGAGGATCGGCAACCCTTCGGCGCCAATCTCGCCCAACACCGCCAGCACCTGCTCGATCTGCTCCATGCGCTCCGGCTCATGGGCGTCGATCACATGCAGCAACAAGTCGGAGTTGCTCGACTCTTCGAGCGTAGCCCGAAATGCCTCGACCAGCTTGTGCGGCAGGTGGCGAATGAAGCCCACGGTGTCGGCCAGCACGATCGGCCCCAGGTCGTTCAGCTCGAGCCGGCGCAGGGTCGGGTCGAGGGTAGCGAACAGCTGGTCCGCGGCATACACCTCGGATTCTGTCAGGGCGTTGAACAGCGTGGACTTGCCGGCGTTGGTATAACCCACCAGCGATACCGACGGAATGTCCGCACGCTTGCGCCCGCGGCGTGCCTGCTCGCGCTGGCTGCGCACCTTCTCCAGGCGTGACTTGATCTGGCGAATGCGCACCCGCAACAGGCGGCGGTCGGTTTCCAGCTGGGTTTCACCCGGGCCGCGCAGGCCGATACCACCCTTCTGTCGCTCAAGGTGGGTCCAGCCGCGCACCAGCCGCGTGCTCATGTGCTCGAGCTGGGCCAGTTCGACCTGCAGCTTGCCTTCATGGGTGCGCGCCCGCTGGGCGAAGATATCGAGGATCAGCCCGGTACGGTCGAGCACACGACACTCGAACACACGCTCGAGGTTGCGCTCCTGACTGGGCGTGAGGGTGTGATTGAAAATCACCAGGTCTACCTGTTCGGCATGGACCAGGTCGTGCAACTCTTCGACCTTGCCACTGCCAATCAGGTATTTGGCGGAAGGCTGATGCCTTGCCACCGTGACCAGCGAGACGATGTCGGCACCGGCCGACAATGCCAGCTCCTGAAACTCCTGCGGGTCTTCGCGCGCCTCAGGGTTCTGACCTTCCAAGTGAACGAGCAACGCCCGCTCACCACCACCGTGGCGCTCAAAGAACAATGCAGGCTCCTATCAGGCGTTGCCTGGCTCGCTGTCGCCGTGTTCGGAATCGGACGGGCTTGGCAGACGAACCGGACGGGCAGGAACCACGGTCGAGATGGCGTGCTTGTAGACCATCTGGCTGACGGTGTTCTTCAGCAGTACCACGAACTGGTCGAAGGACTCGATCGAACCCTGCAGTTTGATGCCGTTGACCAGATAGATGGATACCGGGACCTTTTCTTTTCTCAAGGTGTTCAAGTAAGGGTCTTGTAGCGAATGCCCTTTTGACATATGCCGCACTCCTGTAAGGATAAATAATAGAAAATCAAGAAAATCGATAAATTAGGCCGCCCCTTCGCAAGAATAGACGGCAATCAGCAGGGACTCAGCTCAATATGGAGATGGCCCCAAGGTATTTCAAGGTGCGGGACAGATTGTCGCAGGCCAGGCTGTCAAGCCAGTGTACTTCAGGCCAGCCACGCAACCAGGTGAACTGCCGCTTGGCCAGCTGCCTGGTGGCAATGATACCGCGTTCACGCATCTCATTCTCAGTCAGCTTGCCGTCCAGGTAATCCCAGACCTGCCGATACCCCACTGCCCGTATAGACGGCAGCCCGGCGTGCAAGTCACTTCTGGCTCGCAGCGATCGGACCTCGTCGACGAAGCCCTGTTCCAGCATCTGTGAAAATCGTAACGCAATTCGCTGATGCAAAATGTGACGATCTGTAGGAGCAATCGCCAAACTCGCGACAGTATAGGGCAAATGTCCGCCAGCGCCTGCGTCTGCGCCGCGACTTTCCGCGAATTGACGCTGTCGATGTGCCGTCATGCTCTCGCCACTCACCCGGTAAACCTCCAACGCCCGGATCAACCGCTGCGGGTCGTTGGGGTGGATACGCGCCGCCGACTCAGGGTCAACCTCGGCCAACTGGCGGTGCAACTCGGCCAGGCCCAGCGCTTCGGCCTGGGCTTCCAGCTCGGCACGCACCGCGGCATCGGCCGCCGGCATGTCGGCCAGGCCATCGATCAACGCCTTGTAATAGAGCATGGTGCCGCCCACCAGCAGCGGGATCTTGCCGCGCGCGGTGATCTCGGCCATGGCCTCCAGGGCATCGGCACGGAACTGCGCAGCCGAATAGCTTTCGGCCGGGTCGCGAATGTCGATCAGCCGGTGCGGGTGGGCGGCGAGGATTTCTTTGGAGGGCTTGGCCGAACCGATGTCCATGCCGCGGTAGACCAGCGCCGAATCGACGCTGATCAGCTCGCACGGCAGTACTTTGGTCAGCTCGATGGCCAGGTCGGTCTTGCCGGCCGCCGTCGGGCCCATCAGGAATATTGCAGGGGGCTTGCCGCTCATTTCATCGACCGCGCAGGAAGAGTTTGTCCAGGTCGTCCAGGCCCATCTGGGTCCAGGTGGGGCGACCATGGTTGCACTGGCCGCTGCGCTCGGTGTTTTCCATGTCACGCAGCAGGGCGTTCATCTCGGGGATCGCCAGGCGCCGGTTAGCGCGCACAGCACCGTGACAGGCCATGGTACCGAGCAGCTCGTTGAGGTGCGCCTGGATACGGTCGCTGGTGCCGTATTCCATCAGGTCGGCGAGTACATCCTGCACCAGGCGGTTGGCCTCAGCCTGCTTGAGCAAAGCCGGGATCTGGCGGATAGCCAAGGTCTCGGGGCCCAGACGCTGCAGTTCGAAACCCAGCCGTTGGAACCACTGCGCGTGCTCTTCGGCGCAGTCTGCTTCACGCTGGCTCAGGGCCAGGGTCTCGGGCACCAGCAGCGGCTGGCCGCTGAGGCCTTCGCTGGCCATGGCCACCTTGAGGCGCTCGTACATGATGCGCTCGTGAGCGGCGTGCATGTCTACCAGCACCAGGCCAATGGCATTCTCGGCCAGGATGTAGATACCCTTGAGCTGCGCCAACGCGTAGCCCAGCGGGGGAATATCGCCCTGGCTTTCAGGCAGCGTCGTCGGCACCGCGCCTTCATCCAGCGGTTTGTAGAACTCGCGATACACCGCCTGTGCCTCGGCGGCCGGCAGCGGCTGCGAGGGGCGCGGCGTGTACTGGTACTGGTAACCCACACCACTACCACCGCTGGAGAATGACTGCTGCGGGCCACGTGGCTGCTCGAGCACCGGCGAGGCAAGGCGCATTTCGCCCTGGGGGCCGAACTCACCGGCCTGCTGGCCCGTGGCGCGGACCACTTCGGGTACGGCAGCTGGCGCCGCCAACTGGTCTTCCGGGCGCACATCGGCCAGCGCGCGATGCAAGGTGCCATACAGGAAGTCGTGCACCGAGCGCCCCTCGCGGAAACGCACTTCGTGCTTGGTCGGGTGCACGTTGACGTCGACGCCGTTGGGCTCCAGCTCCAGGAACAGCACGAAGGTCGGGTGCCGACCATTGAACAGCACGTCGCGGTAAGCCTGGCGCACGGCGTGGGCGACCAGCTTGTCGCGCACCGCACGGCCGTTGACGAAGAAATACTGCAGGTCTGCCTGGCTGCGCGAGAACGTCGGCAGGCCGACCCAGCCCCAAAGGCGCAGGCCGTTGCGTTCCACGTCGATCGGCAGCGCCTGCTCCATGAAGCCCGGGCCGCAGATGGCGCCCACACGCCGCGCACGGGCGGTTTCATCGTGGGCCTCGTGCAGGCTGAGGATGCTCTTGCCGTTGTGGCGCAGGTGGAAGCCGACATCGAAACGCGCCAGCGCCAGGCGCCGTATCACTTCCTGCAGGTGATCGAATTCGGTTTTCTCGGCCTTGAGGAACTTGCGCCGGGCCGGGGTATTGAAGAACAGGTCGCGCACTTCCACCGAAGTACCCACCGGGTGCGCCGCCGGCTGCACCCGCGGGGTCATGTCGCGGCCTTCGGTTTCCACCTGCCAGGCCTCGGTAGCGCTGGCGGTACGCGAGGTCAGGGTCAGGCGCGCCACCGAGCTGATCGAGGCCAGGGCCTCACCACGAAAGCCCAGGCTCAAGACCCCTTCCAGGTCTTCCAACTCACGAATCTTGCTGGTGGCGTGACGGGCCAGGGCCAGCGGCAGGTCATCGGCGGAGATGCCGCTGCCATCGTCTCGCACTCGCAGCAGCTTGACGCCGCCCTGCTCAACTTCCACGTCGATACGCCGGGCGCCGGAGTCCAGGCTGTTCTCCAGCAACTCTTTGGCGACAGAGGCCGGCCGCTCGACAACCTCGCCGGCGGCAATCTGGTTGGCCAGCCGCGGGCTGAGCAGCTGGATGCGCGAACCGCCACTCATTGCGAGGCCAACGTGGTAGCAGGGATATCGAGGCGCTGGCCGACCTTCAGCTCATCGGTCTTGAGGCTGTTGGTGCTGCGCAGGCTGGTCACGCTGACCTGGTAGCGAACGGCAAGCATCGCCAGGGTCTCGCCAGGGCGCACCGTGTGCTCACGCGGGCCAGCGGCGATCTTGCCGGTATCGCGCAGCCAGGCGATGTAGGTGCCTGGCGGCGGGTTCTGCTGGAAGTACTGGCGCACACCGGTATGGATCGAACGGGCCAGGGCCTGCTGATGGCTGGCGGTGGCCAGCTTGGCGGCTTCGTTGTTGTTCGAGATGAACCCGGTTTCAACGAGGATCGACGGGATATCCGGCGACTTCAGCACCATGAAGCCGGCCTGTTCCACCCGCTGCTTGTGCAGTGAAGTAATGCGGCCCATGTTGCCCAGCACCTTCTGCCCGACATTGAGGCTGGAGCTGAGCGTGGCGGTCATCGACAGGTCGAGCAGCACGCCGGCCAGCATACGGTCCTTGTCGTCGAGGCTGACGTTACCGGCACCACCGATCAGGTCGGAACGGTTTTCCGTGTCGGCCAGCCAGCGCGCAGTCTCGGAGGTAGCGCCGCGGTCGGACAGGGCGAACACCGAGGCGCCAAAGGCGGCGCGGGACGGCGCAGCGTCGGCGTGGATCGAGATGAACAGGTCGGCGCCCTTCTTGCGGGCGATTTCCGTGCGCTTGCGCAGTGGGATGAAGTAGTCGCCGGTACGGGTCAGCTCGGCCCGGAAGCCTTTTTCGCTGTTGATCTGGCGCTGCAGTTCCTTGGCGATCTGCAGCACGATGTCTTTTTCATGCTGGCCACGCGAACCGGATGCACCCGGGTCTTCGCCGCCGTGACCGGCGTCGATGGCAACCACGATGTCACGCTTGCCGTTGGGAACCGGCGGCAGCTTGATGGCAGGCTGGGCCGGGGTCACCGGCACTGCTGGCGTGGTTGCAGGCGTTGGTGCCGGAGTCGGGGCCGGCGCCGGCGCGCTGGCCGCAATGGCGTCAGCCTCCTGGTCGTACAGGTCGACCACCAGGCGGTTGCCGTACTGGGCGTTGGGCGCCAGGGTGAAGCTTTTTGGGGTGACCGACTTTTTCAGGTCGACCACCACGCGCAGGTCGGTCGGGGTGCGCTGAGCCGAACGCACGCTGCTGATCGGCGTATTGGAGGTAGCCACGTTCAGTGGCGCGGCCAAGGTCGCGCCATTGATGTCGATAACCAGGCGATCAGGTGCGCTCAGGGTGAAGACGCTATGCTGCACGGGGCCAGACAGGTCGAAGACCAGCCGCGTGTTGTCCGGCGCGCGCCACAGGCGCATGCTCTTGACTTGAGTGACGGCCAGAGCGTCAACGGTCACCGTTGTCAGCAGCAGCCCAACGATGGCGACCAGTGCGCGTATGCGCATACCTACCCCACTTACTGTTTATAGTGTTCGGCCAGTGCCACGCACCAGGCCTCGCCGCGAGCCCCCTGCGGCGAAAGGTTCAGCGAGCGTCCGCCCGCTTGGGGGCTTATGGTAATGGTCAGGTCGGGCTTTGGCAAAACGCCCGCACCCTTTTGTGGCCACTCGAACAGGCACAGCGGGTCGCCCTCGAAATAGTCACGAATGCCCATGAACTCCAGCTCTTCCGGATCGACCAGGCGATACAGGTCGAAATGGAACGCCCGCACCTCACCGATCTCGTAAGGCTCGACTACGGTGAAGGTCGGACTTTTCACTGCACCAGTATGGCCCAGGCCACGAATCAGGCCACGCGACAGCGTGGTTTTGCCCGCGCCCAGGTCACCTTCCAGAAAAATCACGCCGTGACCGCCGGTCACCTCGGCCAGTTGTGCGCCGAATTTGACCGTGGCCGCTTCATCGGCCAGAAACAGGTTTAAGCCAGACACGCAGAATGCTCCTCCAACAACTCACGAATGACCGGCGCCAGATCGCTGGCAGCCAGGCCTCTACCTTTTACGCCCAGACGCTCGCCGGCACAGGCGTGCAGCCATACCCCCAGCCCCGCGGCGTGCCAAGCATCCAGGCCTTGGGCCAACAGCGCCGCCAGCACGCCGGTCAGCACATCGCCCAGGCCGGCACCGGCCATGGCCGGGTGGCCACGTTCGCACAACAGCAGTTGCCCGGCCGGGTCGGCTACCAGAGTGCCGGCCCCCTTGAGCACGCAGACGCTGTTGTAACGCCGCGCCAGCTTGCGTGCAGCGCCCGGGCGATCCGCCTGTACAGCCTCGGTGGAAATGCCCAGCAGCCGCGCCGCCTCCCCGGGGTGCGGGGTAAGGATGCTGCCACTGGGCAGGGCCAGCGGGGTGCGCGCCAGCAAGTTCAGGGCATCGGCGTCCCACACCTGTGGGCGTTCGGCATTGGCCACCGCCGACAGCAGGCTGCGACCCCAGGCCGCCTGACCCAGGCCTGGGCCGACCACCAGCACCGAAGCGCGCTCCAGCACGCCCATCAGTTGGTTGGCTGAAGTGACGCCCAGGCACATGACCTCCGGCAGGCGCGCCAGGCTGGCAGTCACGTGTTCGGGCCGGGTCGCCACACTGACCAGCCCCGCGCCACAGCGCAGGGCGGCTTCGGCACTGAGCAGCACAGCGCCTCCGGTACCAAGGTCGCCACCGACCACCAGTACATGGCCGAAGTCGCCTTTGTGGGCATGCGCATGACGTGCCGGCAGGTGCGCGACAGTCACACTGCTGAGCAATTGAGGGGTATGGCTGGGGTGTTTGGTCTGCGGCATGGGGTCAAAGGCTCCAATGTCTGGCAGAATTATACGCACCTGAGCCCGTATTGCCTTGCCCATCCATGTCCGTCTGTACGCCTGACCTCGCCCAACTGGCCCAATCGATCAAGATTTGGGGCCAAGAACTCGGTTTTGCCCATGTTGGCATCGCCGGGGTAGACCTTGGCGAACACGAACACCACCTGCAGCGCTGGCTCGACGCTGGCTACCAGGGCGAGATGGATTACCTGGGTGCCCACGGCAGCAAGCGTGCACACCCAGAGCAACTGATCCCTGGCACGGTACGCGTGGTATCGCTGCGCATGGACTACCTGCCCGGCGACACACAGATGGCGCAGCGCCTGGCACAGCCCGAAAAAGCCTACGTATCGCGCTACGCCCTGGGCCGGGATTACCACAAGCTGGTGCGCAAGCGCGTGCAGTTCCTGGCCGATCGCATTCAGGAAGCCATCGGCCCGTTCGGCTACCGCGCCTTCGTCGACAGCGCTCCGGTGCTGGAAAAGGCCCTGGCCGAGCAGGCCGGGCTGGGCTGGATCGGCAAGAACACCCTGCTGCTCAACCGCAAGGCGGGCAGCTATTTCTTCCTCGCCGAGCTGTTCGTCGACCTGCCGCTGCCGGTGGACGAAGCCACCACCAGCGAACATTGCGGGCGCTGCCAGGCCTGCCTGGACATCTGCCCGACCCAGGCCTTCGTCGGGCCGTATGTGCTGGATGCTCGGCGCTGCATCTCCTACCTGACCATCGAACTACGGGGGCCGATCCCCGTCGAGTTGCGTTCAAAGATGGGCAACCGTGTATTCGGTTGCGACGATTGCCAGATCGTCTGCCCATGGAACCGTTTTGCCAGGCACAGCCAGGAGCAGGACTTCCAGCCACGGCACGGGCTGGAGAATGCCGAGTTAGCGGAGATGTTCCTGTGGGATGAAAGGACCTTCCTGCGCAAGACCGAAGGCGGGCCATTGCGCCGGGCCGGGTATGAGCGCTGGTTGCGCAACCTGGCGGTGGGGCTTGGCAATGCGCCATCGACAATCCCGGTGATCGAAGCGCTGAAGGCGCGGCGCGAGGATGCCTCGGAGCTGGTGAGGGAGCATGTGGAGTGGGCGCTGGCGCAGCACGGCGTTCGATAGCGACCCAGCCCCAGAGCTTGCGCCGCCCTTGTGGGAGTGGGCGTGCCCGCGAATCAGACAACGTGGTGGATGGCACCGGCTCTGCCGGTGTTCGCGGGCACGCCCGCTCCCACAGGGGCCATGTTGTGCCGGAACTGCGTTACTGCTGGTCGTTGTAGTGGAACTTGGGCATCTCCCAATGGAACCGAATCGCCAGCAGCCGAACCAGGAACCCGCCAAACAAGGTCAGCAGCATCGCCTGCTCCGCCGGCACCTTGAAGTGCACGCAGCCCAGATAGAACCACGCCGCAGCAAACGATACGCTGGCGTAAAGCTCGCGGCGGAATACCAGGGGGATGTCGTTACAGAAAATGTCCCGCAGGATCCCGCCAAATACTCCGGTGATCACCCCGCTGATCGACGCCACCAGCATGCCCTGCCCCATCTCCAGCGCAGTCATGCAGCCAATCAAGGTAAAAGCCACCAGCCCCAGGGCGTCGAGCACCAGGAACAGCGAGCGCAGGCGGCGCATCATCGGCGCGATGAAAATGGTTAGCAGCGCCGCACAGCTGGTCAGCACCAGGTATTCAGGATGCTTCACCCAGGTCAGCGGGTAATGCCCGAGAAGCACGTCACGCACCGAGCCGCCACCCAGGGCGGTGACGCAGGCAATCAGCACCACGCCGAACCAGTCCATGCCGCGGCGGCCTGCAGACAACGCGCCGGTCATGGCTTCGGCGGTGATGGCGATGAGATAGAGCATCAACAACATGGTGCGGGGTCCGTGCGGGCGTGCGAGAAAGGCGCGCAGTCTAACCAGTTGCCCATGGCACCAAAAGAGGGCGCAGATACAATATCTGCGCCTTTTCGGCTCACACCTTGATGAAGTGCTCGCGATAGTGGCGCAGTTCGGCGATCGATTCGCGGATGTCGTCCAGCGCCAGGTGGGTGTTGCCCTTCTTGAAGCTGTCGCGCACATCAGGTGCCCAGCGTGCAGCCAGTTCCTTCAGGGTCGAAACATCGAGATTGCGGTAATGGAAGTAGTTTTCCAGGTTGCGCATGTGTCGGTACAGGAAACGGCGGTCCTGGCAGATGCTGTTGCCACAGATCGGGGACTTGCCTTTCGGTACCCACTGCTCGAGGAAGGCAATGGTCTGCGCCTCGGCTTCGGCCATGCCGACCTTGCTCTCGCGAACGCGCTGGGTCAGGCCCGAAGCGCCATGGGTGCGGGTATTCCACTCGTCCATGCGCGCCAGCACTTCGTCACTGTGGTGGATGGCAATCACCGGCCCTTCGGCCAGGGTGTTCAGTTCGCTGTCGGTGACAATGGTGGCCATCTCGATGATGACGTCGCTGTCCGGATCCAGGCCGGTCATTTCCAGGTCGATCCAGATCAGGTTCTGTGGGTTTTGCATGCGGGGGCTCCTCGTATAGGCCGTCATAGTAGCGTAGTGGCCAAGGCACGCCCATTCACGGTGCGAAGGTAAGCCAAATGGTCCGGCGCCTGGCGTGGTAAACTGCCTGCCGTTTTCAACCTGCCCCCACGCACGGAACCTTCATGGCCAAACGCCAGCTCAATCGCCGCCAGAACTGGCGCATCGAAAAAATCCAGAACGAGCGCGCCGCGCGTGCGGCCAAACGCGAACAGCACGTGCTGCAGGAACTGGAGGGTGGCGACCTTGGGCCAGAGCAGTTGGGCCTGGTGATTGCGCACTTCGGTGTGCAGGTAGAAGTGGAAGCCCAGGACGGCGAAGCCGCGGGCCAGGTGTTCCGTTGCCACTTGCGCGCCAACCTGCCGGCGCTGGTTACCGGCGACCGCGTGGTATGGCGGGCGGGCAACCAGGGCATTGGTGTGATCGTCGCGCAGATGCCGCGCAGCACCGAGCTGTGCCGGCCTAACAACCACAGCCAGCTGAAGCCGGTGGCGGCCAACGTCGACCTGATCGTGATCGTCTTTGCCCCCGCGCCCGAACCGCACCCCAACCTGATCGACCGTTACCTGGTGGCCGCGGAGCACGCCGGCATTCGCCCGCTGCTGCTGCTGAACAAGGCCGACCTGATCAACGAAGAGAACGGCCCGGGCCTGCATGCGCTGCTGGAGGTTTACCGCGAGCTCGGCTACCCGCTGCTCGAGGTCTCGGCACATCACGGTGACGGCATGCAACGCCTGCAGCAGATGCTCGACGGCCACATCAGCGTGTTCGTCGGCCAGTCGGGGGTGGGCAAGTCGTCGCTGGTCAACAGCCTGCTGCCGGAGGCCGGCACCCGTGTCGGCGACCTGTCGGAATGGTCTGGCCAGGGTACCCACACCACCACCACCGCGCGGCTGTACCACTTCCCCAATGGTGGCGACCTGATCGACTCACCGGGCATCCGCGAGTTCGGCCTGGGTCACGTCAGCCGCAGTGATGTGGAGGATGGTTTCATCGAGTTCCGCGACCTGTTCGGCACCTGCCGCTTCCGCGACTGCAAGCATGATCGCGAACCGGGCTGCGCGCTGCTCAAGGCGCTGGACGAGGGGCGTATCAAGCAGCAACGGATGAACAGCTACCGCTCGATCATCGCCAGTTTGCCGGAAGACGCTTACTGACCACTTGCTCCACAGGTTCTGCGCCGGCTTCAGCTACGGCACGATCCTGTGGGAGCGGCCTTGTGTCGCGAAAGGGGCGCGCAGCGGCCCCAGATATCAGCATTAATGCAAATATTGCCGGGGCCGCGTTGCGGCCCTTTCGCGACACAAGGCCGCTCCCACAAGGGACCGCGCAAGACGAAAAAGGGTTTACTGGTCCTTGGCCTCATCCATCTTCAGCGTCCCCTCTTCGAAGATGTTCAGCTTCTGGCGCAATTCACGCGGCTGCATGGGGGCCTGCCCGGCCTCCCCTGGCGCCGCCGGTGCCGCAGCGGCCGGCGGCGCGGGCTCGGCAGCCGGTGCTTCCGGCGCGCCCTGCTCGCCTTCGATATTGCGCTGGGCTTTTTTGGTCAGCACGATGATGTCGATGCGGCGGTTGACCGGGTTGAACGGGTCCTTGCGGTCGAACAGCGACGACGAGGCATAACCCACCACCCGCGCCACCTGGCCATCCGGGTAGCCGCCGGCCACCAGTGCACGGCGCGCGGCGTTGGCGCGGTTGGCCGACAATTCCCAGTTGCCGAACTCGCCACTGCCGGCATAGGGCTTGGCGTCGGTGTGGCCACTGATGCTGATCTTGTTCGGCACCGCCTTGATGGTGTCGGCCATCGCCAGCAGGATGTCCTCGAAGTACGGCTGCAGGCGCGCGCTGCCAATGTCGAACATCGGCCGGTTCTCGGCGTCCATGATCTGGATGCGCAGGCCGTCCTGGGTGATCTCGAACAGGATCTGGTCCTTGAACTTCTGCAGTTGCGGGTTCTCTTCCACCTTGTTCTGCAGTTCCTGCAGCAGCAACTCCAGACGCTCACGCTCGACCTGCTCGGCCATGGTCTCCACCTGGTCCTTGTCCAGCTGAATGCTGGTATCAGGCGTCGGCTCCGACTTGGCTTCGGGGTTGATGGTCTTTTCCGGCGCCAGCTGAGGCGAGCCGCCCAGGTCGATGACGTAGGGCGTTCCGCTTTCCGAGAAGCCGATCGGGTCCTTGAAGTAGCCGGCAATGGCGATCTTCTGTTCCGGGGTGGCCGTGGACAACAGCCACAGCACCAGGAAGAACGCCATCATCGCCGTGGCGAAGTCGGCGAAGGCGATTTTCCAGGCGCCGCCGTGGTGGCCGCCGCCAAAGCGCTTGACGCGCTTGACGATGATGGGCTGATTGTTCTCCATGACTCAGCGACCGCGAACCGCTTGTTCCAGTTCGGCGAAGCTTGGGCGGTGCTTGGGGTACAACACCTTGCGCCCGAACTCGACCGCCAGCGAAGGCGGCATGCCCGAGGCCGAGGCCACCAGCGAAGCCTTGATCGATTCGTAGAGGTTCAGCTCTTCCTTGGCATCGTGCTCCAGGCACTTGGCCAACGGGCCGAAGAAGCCGTAGGCCGCCAGAATACCGAAGAAGGTACCCACCAGCGCCGCACCCACATGGAGGCCGATGGAGGCCTGGTCACCATCGCCGAGCGAGGCCATGGTCACCACGATACCCAGTACCGCCGCAACGATACCGAAGCCAGGCATACCGTCGGCGATGCCGGTCACCGCATGGGACGGGTGCTCCAGTTCTTCCTTCATGCTCAGCAGTTCCATGTCGAACAGGCCCTCGAGTTCGTGCGGGGCCATGTTGCCGGTGGACATGATGCGCAGATAGTCGCAGACGAACGCGGTCATGCGCTCATCGGCCAGCACCGTCGGGTACTTGGCGAAGATCGGGCTGGCGGCGGCATCCTCGATATCGGCCTCGATGGCCATCATGCCTTCGCGCCGGCTCTTGTTGAGAATTTCGTACACCAGGCCCAGCACTTCCAGGTAGAAGGCGTGAGTGAAGCGCGAGCCGAACATCTTCATCGACTTCTTGATGACGTGCATGGTCATGTGGCCAGGGTTGGCCTGCAGGAATGCACCAAAGGCCGCACCGCCGATGATCAGTACTTCGAACGGCTGGATCAGTGCCGCGATCTTGCCGTGGGAAAGCACGTATCCGCCGAGCACGCTCGCGAATACGACGATGATGCCGATAATTTTAGCCATAGGTTCAAAGCACTTGCTGTCGTGGTCAGGGGAAGAGACGGGAGCTTTAAAACTCTTCTTCTACTTATCGGCAGAACTGCGCCAGACTATAGCCACTCAATGCGAAAAGCCAGTTCGGACTGATGTCAAAATGCCAATTGAAACCAAGGTGCCCGCTCAGGCTCCACGTACGCTAGAGGCCTGGGTAAAGCTGCTCGAGAGTGTTCGCATCCCCGTGCCGAAGCACAGCTACGACCGGGTCATGGCCGCCATCCACGATAACCGCCGCTCACTGCGCGATATCGCCGAACTGATGCAGGATAGCCCGGCGCTGGTGCTGTCGGTGATGCGCGAAGCCAATCACCCCACCAATGCCAGCCTGGCAGAGCCCGCCGAAAGCCTGGAAGTCGCCCTCAACCGCCTGGGCCTGGAGCGCAGCGAACAGCTGCTCAAGCGCCTGCCAGCAGTGCCCGTCGAAGAGATTCCGCCGGTACTGTGCCAGTTCCAGCTGATCAGCCAGCACGCCTCGCAGCAGGCCAGCGGCCTGTTCGCAAGCCGCCTGGCACGGCTGTGGCAGGAAATCCACTGGGGCAGCCTGTTGTTCCTGTCGCCACTCTGGCCGCTGGCGCTGGCCTACCCCAAGCTGCTCGATACCTGGGAGCTGCAGGTTATCCACAAGGGCGAAGACGCCGCCCATGTCGAGGAAGAACTGTTTGGCGTGCGCATCATGGAGCTGTGCCAGACCATGGCGGAGTACTGGCGCCTGCCACAATGGGTGACCCAGGGTTACCGCCTGCTGCTGGAAGAGCGCGAACAACTGGCCCAGGTGCTCAGTATCGCCCGCGACCCGGACCTGCTCAGCCAGCAACACCGCCTGGACGCCGAGCCTGGCCTGCGCCGCTGGTTCAACCAGCCGGCCAACACCGTGCTGCTGGCAAACAACCTGGCCCTGGCGGCACAAGTGGGCTGGGACAACCCGCACCTGTTGCGCTGGCAGCTGCTGACCGCACTGTACCTGCAGACTTCGCTGGACGACGTGCAGCAGCAGGTGCACCAGCAGGCTGCGGCCAGCGCCCGCCGCCATGCCCAGCATGCCTTGTTCCACCCGGCCGAAGCGCTGATCTGGCCCTGGCACCAGCGCCGTCCGCACCCAGACATGCTGGCTCCGCCACCTCCCACAAGCGACGAACTGGCGCGCTGGCGCAAGCTGTGCCAGGACCTTCTGGCCCAGCCCAGCCCGTTCACCAACAGCGTGCACCTGGCCACGCAGGTTATCGAGGCCCTTCTGGCCTCTGGCATGCAGCGGATACTGCTGCTGAGCCTGGACAAGGCCAACGACCAGCTGCGCGTGCAGCAGATGGCCGGCCTGCCAAAGGAAGCCGGGGGGCTGGTACTGCCGGTGGCGCAGAACAAACTGCTGCAAAAGCTGCTGGCCAAAGCCGGGCAATTGCGTATCACCCCGGAAAACCACAGCCAGTTCTCGGCCCTGCTGCCGGCCCCGCTGCGTGCCTTGTTCCGCAGCGAGCACGTGCTGCTACGCTCGCTGGCGGTGGCGGACCAGGTGCTGATGCTGATGGTGGCTGACCAAGGCTGCCGGCCGCTGGCCGATATCAGCGTGCAAGCCTTCGGCAAGACCGCACAGTGCACCGAACGGGCGCTATCGGTGTTTGCCAACCGCAAGGCCTGAGCCTTGCGCTACAATCGCCCCTCTTTCCACACTGGAGACCGTGGATGACTGACTTTTCCGGCCTGCCCCTGGTGATCGAAGCCGCGGACCTGCTGCCGCGCCTGGATTCGCCACAGCTGATCCTGATCGACCTGAGCAGCGCCAACCGCTATGTCAGCGGGCATATCCCCGGCGCACGCTTTGTCGAAGGCAAGCGTACCCAGCTCGGCCAGCCCCCCGCGCCCGGCCTGCTGCCGGCCCTGGGCGAGCTGGAAAAACTGTTCAGCGAACTCGGCCACCGCGACGATGCCGTGTATGTGGTGTATGACGATGAGGGCGGCGGCTGGGCCGGGCGCTTCATCTGGTTGCTCGACGTGATCGGCCACAAGCGTTACCACTATCTCAATGGCGGCATACAGGCCTGGCCCGCCGACAAGCTCTCCACAGAAGTGCCCGCCAGCGGCAATGCGCCGGTGCGCCTGCGCATCGACAGTTCACCCACCGCCACCCGCGAGTACCTTCAAAGCCGCCTGGGCGCCGACGACCTGGTCATCTGGGACGCCCGTGGCCCGCAGGAATTCAGCGGCGAGAAAGTACTGGCAGCCAAGGGCGGTCACATCCCCGGCGCGATCAACTTCGAGTGGACCGCCGGCATGGACCTCAACGACCACCTGCGCATTCGCCAGGACATCGCCGAAGTCCTGAAGAACCTGGGCATCACCCCCGACAAGGAAGTGATCACCCACTGCCAGACCCACCGCCGCTCCGGTTTCACCTACCTGGTGGCCAAGGCCCTTGGCTACCCGCGCGTCAAGGCCTACGCCGGCTCGTGGAGCGAATGGGGCAACCACCCGGACACGCCTGTAGAAGTCTAAGGAACCTGCATGAAATCCCGTTTGTTCATCATCAGCCAGTACCTGCTGCCGCACCACTTGCTGTCGCGCCTGGCCGGCTGCATAGCCGAGTGCCGCGTGCGCTGGTTCAAGAACGCCTTCACCGCCTGGTTCGCCAAGCGTTACCAGGTCAACATGAGCGAAGCGCTGGTCGAGGACCTGAGCGCCTACGAGCACTTCAATGCATTCTTCACCCGCGCCCTGAAGCCGGGTGCCCGTCCGCTGGACGAGACCCCGGGCGCCATCCTTTGCCCGGCCGATGGTGCCGTCAGCCAGCTTGGCCCGATCGAGCACGGCCGCATCTTCCAGGCCAAGGGCCACGGTTTCAGCGCGCAGGAGCTGCTTGGCGGCGACCCGGCCATGGCCGCGCCGTTCATGGGCGGCGAGTTCGCCACCATCTACCTGTCGCCCAAGGACTACCACCGCGTGCACATGCCGCTGGCCGGTACCCTGCGTGAAATGGTCTACGTGCCGGGCCGCCTGTTCTCGGTCAACCAGACCACCGCAGAGAACGTCCCCGAGCTGTTCGCCCGCAACGAGCGCGTGGTCTGCCTGTTCGATACCGAGCGCGGGCCGATGGCCGTGGTGCTGGTGGGCGCGATGATCGTCGCTTCGATCGAAACCGTGTGGGCCGGGTTGGTGACGCCACCCAAGCGTGAACTGAAGACCTTCCGCTACGACGAAGCCAGCCGCGCGCCGATCCACCTGGAGAAAGGTGCCGAACTAGGCCGCTTCAAGCTGGGGTCGACTGCTATCGTGCTGTTCGGGCCGGAGCAGGTGAAGTGGGCGGAGAAGCTGGGTGCGGGTTCAGCGGTGCGCATGGGGCAGCAGTTGGCGGCGCCTGTGCAGGCTTGATTGCCTGATGGAACCTGGGGCCGCTTTGCGGCCCTTTCGCGACACAAGGCCGCTTCTACAGGAGATAAGCGATTCCCTGTAGGAGCGGCCTTGTGTTTTAGAAACGGAAGCTTGTTCAGGGGGGGGAGGGCTGTTCCTTGGGGGGAGCGGCTTTGTGTCGCGATGGGCTGCGAAGCAGCCCCGGATTCTCAAATCAGCCGCGCGCGTCGCGGTCGCGCAGGCCCAGCAGATACAACACTCCATCCAATCCCAGGGTAGAAATCGCCTGCTTGGCCGACTGGCGTACCAGCGGCTTGGCACGAAACGCCACACCCAGGCCGGCCAGCGACAGCATCGGCAGGTCGTTGGCACCGTCACCCACGGCAATGGTCTGCTCCAGCTGCAAGCCTTCTTCGCTGGCCAGCTTCTGCAGCAGCTCGGCCTTGCGCTGGGCATCAACGATCGGCTCCACAGCCACGCCGGTCACCTTGCCATCGACCACTTCCAGCTCGTTGGCGAACACATAGTCGATGCCCAAACGCGCCTGCACCTGGCGAGCAAAGTAAGTGAAGCCACCGGACAGGATCGCGGTCTTGTAACCCAGGCGCTTGAGCTCGGCAAACAGGTTCTCGGCACCTTCGGTCAGACGCAGCGACGCCCCGATCTCATCCAACACGCCCACATCCAGGCCCTTGAGCAGCGCCATGCGCTCCTTGAAGCTGGCGCGGAAGTCCAGCTCGCCGCGCATGGCGCGCTCGGTGATGGCGGCAACCTGCTCACCCACGCCAGCGGCCTTTGCCAGTTCGTCGATGACCTCGGCTTCGATCAGCGTCGAGTCCATGTCGAAGACCGCCAGACGACGGTTGCGGCGGAACAGGTCGTCCTTCTGGAAGGCAATGTCGATGCTCAGCTCTTCGGCCAGGGCGAAGAAGTCGGCACGCAGAGCCTCGGCATCGCTCGGCACGCCGCGCACAGAGATCTCGATGGCCGCCTTGCCCTTGTCGGTCTCGACATCCAGCGCTACACGGGCCGACAGGCGCTCGATGCGCTCGATGGTCAGGCCGTACCGGCTGATCACCGCACTCACCCGCTGCAGTTGCTCTGGAGTGATCTTGCGGCTGAGCAAGGTGACGATGTGGCGCGCCTCGCCCTGGCCATCGGCCCAGTGCTGGTAGTCCGCCTCGGAAATCGGCGTGTAGCGGGCCTGCAGGTTCAGTTCGTGGGCCTTGGCCTGCACGCTCTGCAGCAGGGAGGTGGCCACTTCGTTGTCCGGGATATCGACCAGGATGCCGAACGACAAGGTACCGTGCATGACTGCCAGGCCAATGTCGAGGATGCTCACACCGCCCTGCAGCAGGACGCCGGTGATAGCCGCAGTGAGACCGGGACGGTCCTCACCGGTGATGTTGATCAGGACGATTTCGCGCACAACCTGGCTCCGACTTCGATGAAAAATGCGCATTCTACCGATTTTCCGTGACCGTCGGGCGCCAACGATACTTTGCCGACAAAACCCGGCTCGCTATACTGCCCCACACTTTCATGCCATTAAGAGCCGAGCTCAGTGAACCGGCCCACGCCCGTCAAAGCAGACAACTTCTTCCTGATGATCTATCGCGCCCTGAGTCAACGTCGCGTGCCGCTGGCACTACGCATCGCCTGCACCAACATTTTCCTGGTGGCGCTGGCGTTGGTGATCTACGCCTGCGTGATGGGCCTGCAGTTCAAGCAGGCCATGCACGAGCAGGCCGATGCCCTGGGCCAGAGCCTGACCACCCAGACCGCCACCTCGGCGACCGAGTTGCTGGTGGCCAATGACATCCTCAGCCTGAACGTTCTGCTCGGCAACCTGGTGAAAAACCCACTGGTGGCCCATGCGGCGATCTACAGCGTGGACAACCGCATCCTCGCGGAAGCCGGCCAGCGCCCGCGCAACAGCCTGCTGGGCGAGGCCGAAGGCCTGTACCAGACCAAGATCACCTTCCAGGACGTGACCGCCGGGCAACTGCGCATCAGCCTGGACATGAGCCAGTTCCAGCAGCCGATGCTGATCAGTCTGCAGAGCATGGGCATCCTTGCCGCCATCCTGCTGGTGCTGGCGCTGACCCTGAGCCTGCGCCAGGGCCGCTTCATCACCCTGCCGCTGCTGCAACTGCGGGTGTGGCTGCGCGACCCGCAACCCTATACCCCGGCCACCGACCGCCAGGACGAGATCGGCGACATCGCCCGCCAGCTGCACGCGCGCCTGGCCCCGCCGCCGCCACCTGAGCCAGAGCCCGAAGAAGAAGAAGAAGAAGACGAGCAGTTCGACGACCTGCACGACGCTGCCCCGGCAGCCAAGGTCGCACCGCGCGCCAAGCTTGCCGCCCAGGCGGACGAGGATGACGATGAAGCCTTCGCCGGCCTGCTGGACGACGAAAGCGCGCCCAAGGCCGCCGTGGTCGAATCCGACGAGCCGCAGTACAGCGCCGTGCTTGCCGTGCAACTGGGCTCACAGGAGCAGCTGCGTCGCCTGCCGCGCACGCGCCTGACCGAACTGACCGAGCGCTACCGCGATTGCCTGGAGCATGCCGCCTCACTCTACGACGGTAAAACTCACACGCTCAACGACGGCAGCACCCTGGTGCTGTTCCACAGCCGCGACTGCGGCGAGGACTACCTGACCAACGCCATCTGCTGCGGCGAGCTGTTGCGCGCATTGGGCCATGCCCTGCAGATCGAGGTAGCGGACAGCGGCATTACCCTGCAGCTGCAGCTGGGCCTTGCCCTGGGTAACGACCTGCAAGGGCTGGAGCTGGTAGACCTGCTGATGGCCGAAAAGGCCCAGGACGCTCTGGCACTGTCGCAGCACAGTCGCAACTTGTTGCTGGTAGAACGGCAGATCAGTGATGACACGCTGATTCGCCAGCGCGCCCGCATTCGCCCGATTGCCAGCCCCGAGGGTGCCTGCTGCGTGGAGCGCCTGATGGAACCCTACCCGTCGATGCTGGAGCGTCAGCTCGCGCGGATGCACGAACGCCGGGCCTGATACAGCCCCTTGCGGGAGCGGGCGTGCCCGCGAATCAAGCGCCGCGGTGTATGGCACCGGCTGCGCCGGTGTTCGCGGGCATGCCCGCTCCCACAGGTCCCTGCAAAATCAGCGGTGCATGGTTTACAGCAGATACGAAAAAGCCCGCAATGATGCGGGCTTTTTCGTATCTGGCAGTTAGATCAGAACCGGTAGACTTCCATATCGGTTCGAATCGGCGCAGCCATCGGGATCTTGGATTTCTCAGGCGTCTTCTTCACCTGCACCGGAGCAGCCGATTTTTTAGGCGACTCTTCGGCAATCGCCGGCTGGTTAGCCAGAGGCTTGACCGCTGTGCTCAGCTGTTCGGCCAGTTTCTGAAGCAACTGGCCCTGGGCCTGCACCTGCGACGCCTCGCTGCCCGCGTGCGGCTGTTCGAGGTGAACGATGCGGTTGTCACGCACATGGCCACGGCGGTCCAACAGGCGCCACTGGGCATCCAGGACGGCCGGCTGGTCCTTGCCCGAGTCCAGGCGAGTGATCGACAGCAGCACTTGTACATCCGGGTTGAACCCGGCAGCCGCCGGGGCCAGCACCACGCGCTGGCTGTCCAGGCGCCAGGCGAGCTGGCGCACCAGCAGCTGGTCGATATCCGACGAAAGGCTGCCGGCCCAACGACCGTCGGTCGCCGAACTCAGGCTGCCATCGGCCTGACGCTGCAGGAACGTCTCACGTTGCAGGTAATCGGCAACCGATACCGGACCGAGCACCACGGCCATGCCCGCACTCTGCGAAGGCTGGCCAGGATCACCACTGTCGAGCTGGTACAGGGCAACCGGCTGATGCATGGTGCACCCGCCAAGGCCCAGCAGGCCAGTCATCAACAGCGCAAATGGAAGGCGCAGAAATTTCATCATCCCATCCAGGCGGTCGCCAAAAGGCCAACCGCAGTGATACATATAAATTCAAACGGGCACACGGCCACGCCGGCACCGCAAGGGCCATATCATCCGCGAAATAACCGTCCGACTCCAGCATTTCTGCCCGGAACGACGCTGAAATTGCCGCTCCAGACATTTCAACCGCTTACGCCGGCACTTCCACCTGCAACCCATCGACCCGCTGGAACCCGCGTGGCAGCTTGCTGCCGCGCCGTCCGCGCTCGCCCTTGTAATGCTCCAGGTCGTCCGCTTTCAGAGATAGGGTACGCTTGCCGGCTTGCAATACAAGCGTCGCGCCATCTGCTATTACGGCCAGATCGGTAACAAATTCTTCACGGCTCGCCACCCGGTCGCCCGGCACCCCGATAATCTTGTTGCCCTTGCCTTTGCCCAACTGAGGCAGGTCGCTGACCTTGAATACCAGCAGACGGCCTTCGGTGGTAACCGCCGCCAGCCAGTCCTGCTCGCGGTTGGCCACCGGGCGCGGGGTCATGACCTTGGCACCGTTGGGCAGGCTGAGCAAGCCCTTGCCGGCCTTGTTCTTGGCCTGCAGGTCTTCACCCTTGACCACGAAGCCATAGCCGGCGTCCGAAGCCACCACGTACAGTGCATCGTCGTCTGGCAACAGCACACACTCGAAGGTGGCCCCCGGTGGTGGCGTCAGGCGGCCGGTCAGTGGTTCGCCCTGACCACGCGCCGACGGCAGGCTGTGGGCGGCTAGCGAGTAACTGCGGCCAGTAGAATCGATGAGCACGGCAAACTGGTTTGAGCGCCCGGCAGCAGCGGCCTTGAAGCCATCGCCGGCCTTGTACGACAGGCCGGTGGCATCAATGTCGTGACCCTTGGCGCAGCGCACCCAGCCCTTCTCCGAGAGCACCACGGTGACCGGCTCGGTCGGCATCAGCTCGTTTTCCGACAGCGCCTTGGCCTCGGCACGCTCGACGATCGGCGAGCGGCGGTCGTCGCCATAGGTTTCAGCATCCTTGATCAGCTCGCTGCGTACCAGCTTGCGCAGCTTGGCATCGCTGCCCAGCAGGGCGAGCAGCTTGGCCTGCTCCTTCAGCAATTCATCCTGCTCGCCGCGGATCTTCATCTCTTCCAGGCGTGCCAGCTGCCGCAGGCGGGTCTCGAGAATGTAGTCGGCCTGGATTTCGGTCAGGTCGAAACGGGCGATCAGGGCCTGCTTGGGCTGGTCTTCGGTACGGATGATGTGGATAACTTCATCCAGGTTGAGGAACGCGGTCAGCAAACCTTCCAACAGGTGCAGGCGCTTCTCCACCTTGTCCAGGCGGTGCTGCAGGCGGCGACGGACGGTAGCGGTACGGAACTCCAGCCATTCCAGCAGCAGCGCTCGCAGGTTCTTCAGCTGTGGCCGGCCGTCCAGGCCGATGATGTTGACGTTGACCCGGTAGCTGCTCTCCAGGTCGGTCGTGGCAAACAGGTGCTGCATCAGCTCATCGGCATCCACACGGTTGGAGCGCGGGATGATGACGATGCGGCACGGGTTCTCGTGGTCCGACTCGTCACGCAGGTCGGCGACCATAGGCAGCTTCTTGGCCTGCATCTGCGCAGCGATCTGCTCCAGCACCTTGGCCCCGGAGACCTGGTGCGGCAGCGCGGTGACGACGATGTCGCCATCCTCGACACGGTAGACGGCGCGCATACGGATGGAGCCGCGACCGCTTTCGTACATCTTGAGGATTTCTGCCCGCGGCGTAACGATCTCGGCCTCGGTCGGGTAGTCCGGCCCCTGGATGTGCTCGCACAGCTGCTCGATGGTGGCCTTGGGCTCGTCGAGCAGGCGCACACAGGCAGTGGCCACTTCACGCAGGTTGTGCGGCGGTACGTCAGTGGCCATGCCAACGGCGATACCAGTGGTGCCGTTGAGCAGGATGTTGGGCAGGCGCGCAGGCAGCACGGCCGGCTCCTGCAGGGTGCCGTCGAAGTTGGGCACCCAGTCCACGGTGCCCTGGCCGACTTCGCTGAGCAGCACTTCGGCGTAGCGCGAAAGACGCGCTTCGGTATAACGCATGGCGGCGAACGACTTCGGATCGTCCGGCGCACCCCAGTTGCCCTGGCCGTCGACCAGCGTATAGCGGTAGCTGAACGGCTGGGCCATCAGCACCATGGCCTCGTAGCAGGCCGAGTCACCGTGGGGGTGGAACTTGCCGAGCACGTCACCGACGGTACGCGCCGACTTCTTGTGCTTGGCATCGGCATCGAGCCCCAACTCGCTCATGGCGTAGACGATGCGTCGCTGCACCGGCTTCAGGCCATCGCCGATGTGCGGCAAGGCGCGGTCCATGATCACGTACATGGAGTAGTTGAGGTAGGCCTGTTCGGTGAAGTCAGCCAGCGAGCGGCGTTCTACGCCATCCAGGCTGAGTTCCAGTGAGTCGCTCATGCGGGCCTCGTCATTTCAGGTTCTGGCGCAGCAGCATGGTGCCGCCGCGCTGGGTAAATTCAAGTTGTTTCAGGGCACTCATGCCCAGCAATACGGTCTGCCCGTCCAGGCCCGGCACCACGATGGCGCGCACGTCCTGCAGGCGGATATCCCCCAGCTGCAGGCTGGTCAGGCGCGTGCGGTAGCCTTCGGTACGGCCGTTGGCGGTACTGAGCTGCACCGGGCTGCCACGCTCCAGGCCCAGCTCGCGGCCCAGCGCCTCGGGGATGGCCACGTCGGTAGCACCTGTGTCGAGCATGAAATGCACTACCTGGCCGTTGATTGCGCCATCCATCACGAAGTGGCCCTGGCCGTTGCCCAGCAGGCGCACCTCGATAAAGCCTTCGCCATGCGTCGACTGCACCTGGGCATTGGGGTTGCGCTGGCTGTCTTCCCATTGGCCGAAAAAACGCGTGGCAAGGAACAGCGCCGCCGCCCAGGCGACGATCATCAATACCTTGCCAGCCCGCTTGCCCGGTGCCTGGCTCATGGCTTGGCGCTCCATCCGCCTTCCGGCGCATCGAAGCGCCAGACGATCGGGCGTGCTTCGCCATCGGCGCGGGCGCCGTTGTTGTTGTCCACGCCTATCCAGGCGCCCTTGGCATCGATCACCAGGGCCTCGGCCAGACCGAACGGCTGCTGGTAGCGACGCGACTCGACCAGGGCATCGGCAGCGAACGACCAGCAGCGCTCGACCATGCCGCTGTCGGTATCCCGACGACAGACGCGGTAGGCATTGCGTTCGAGAGTGAACAGCTTGCCTTCGAACCAGGCCAGGTCGGCGAAGTCGCGCGACAGTGCCTGGGCATTGGGCATCTGTGCCGGTTGCATTTCGACCCCGGCCTCGCTCAGCAACACGCAGCTGCGGCCGCAGGTCCACACCGACTGCTGGCGCTCGATAGCCACCAGGCCACGGCGCTCGCGCTCGGCGGCCAGCCACAGGCGGTCACCCGCCGGGTTGATCGCCAGACCTTCGAACAAGGCGTTGAAGTTCAGCAGCATGCCGCTGGCCCGGGCCTGACGAACCATGGCCGGGTCGATCTTCAACCAGTCCGCCTCGCCTTCCAGCGGCAGTTGCAGCACAGCGGCATGAGCTTCGCTGACCAGGTACAGGTTGCCCGCCTGGTCACAGCTGATGCCTTCGAAATCCAGCTCGCCACCACGAATATACGACGCCGCCCAGTTGCGCGACTTCAGGCCCCACGGCAGGCCACTTTCCGGCACCGCTGGCGGGGTGAAGGTGAGCGGCTGCGCGCGCCAGGTCGGGTTTTGCTGGTCGAAGCGGTAGATGCGGTCGTCGTCGCGGTCGGATACGCCCCACAGCCCGCCCCGGCATTCCACCAGGCCAGACAGGTTGCCACCGCGCATGCCTTCGATCGGGTGCTCGGCGCTCAGCTTCAACTCTGGCCAGTTGCCCGCCAGGCTCGGCAAGGCAACCAGCGCCAGGCAGGCAGCCAGAAGCCGCCGAATCAAACCATGACCTCGGCCAGGTTGCCCTTGGTTTCCAGCCAGCTCTTGCGGTCGCCCGCGCGCTTCTTGGCCAGCAGCTTGTCCATCAGCTCGCAGGTGGCCTGCACGTCGTCCAGGGTCAGTTGCACCAGGCGCCGGGTATTCGGGTCCATGGTGGTCTCGCGCAGCTGTGGCGGGTTCATCTCGCCCAGGCCCTTGAAGCGGGTGACCTGTGGCTTGCCGCGCTTCTTCTCGGCCACCAGGCGATCGAGGATACCGTCACGCTCGGCCTCGTCGAGTGCGTAGTAGATTTCCTTGCCCAGGTCGATGCGGTACAGCGGCGGCATGGCCACGTACACATGCCCGGCCTCGACCAGGGCGCGGAAGTGCTGGACAAACAGTGCGCACAGCAACGTGGCGATGTGCAGGCCGTCGGAGTCGGCGTCGGCGAGGATGCAGATCTTGCCGTAGCGCAGCTGCGCAAGGTCGGTGGCCCCCGGGTCGACGCCAATGGCCACGGCGATGTTGTGCACTTCCTGGCTGGCCAGGACTTCGCCACCGTCCACTTCCCAAGTGTTGAGGATCTTGCCACGCAGCGGCAGGATCGCCTGGAATTCCTTGTCGCGAGCCTGCTTGGCCGAGCCACCGGCCGAGTCACCCTCGACCAGGAACAGTTCGGCGCGCATCGGGTCCTGGCCGGCGCAATCGGCCAGTTTGCCGGGAAGTGCCGGCCCCTGGGTTATGCGCTTGCGCTCGACCTTCTTGCTGGCCTTCAGGCGGCGCCCGGCGTTGCTGATGGCCAGCTCCGCCAGCTGCATGCCCAGCTCGGGGTGGGCGTTGAGCCACAGGCTGAACGCGTCCTTGACCACGCCGGAAACGAAGGCAGCCGCCTCGCGCGACGACAGGCGCTCCTTGGTCTGCCCGGAGAACTGCGGGTCCTGCATCTTCATCGACAGCACGAAGGTGATGCGCTCCCAGACGTCTTCCGGCGCCAGCTTCACGCCGCGCGGCAGCAAGTTGCGGAACTCGCAGAATTCACGCATGGCATCCAGCAGGCCCTGGCGCAGACCGTTGACATGGGTGCCGCCTTGGGCGGTAGGGATCAGGTTGACGTAGCTCTCCTGGATGCTGTCGCCGCCTTCTGGCAGCCACAGCAAGGCCCAGTCCACCGCTTCCTTGTTACCGGCCAGGCTGCCGCAGAACGGCTCGTCGGGCAGGCGCTGGAACTCATTGACGGAATCGACCAGGTAAGAACGCAGGCCATCCTCATAGTGCCATTCGACTTTCTCGCCGCTGGCCTTGTCCTCGAAGCTGACCAGCAGGCCCGGGCACAGCACGGCCTTGGCCTTGAGCACATGCTTGAGGCGGCTGATGGAGAATTTCGGCGAATCGAAGTACTTGGGGTCGGGGCTGAAGTACACGCTGGTGCCGGTGTTGCGCTTGCCGACCGAGCCGACCACTTCCAACTCGCTGGCCTTGAAGCCATCGGCGAAAGTCATCTGGTATTCGTTGCCGTCACGTTTGACGCGCACGCGCACCTGGGTCGACAGGGCGTTGACCACAGAGATGCCCACGCCGTGAAGGCCACCGGAGAACTGATAGTTCTTGTTGGAGAACTTGCCGCCGGCGTGCAGCTTGGTGAGGATCAGCTCGACCCCGGACACCCCCTCTTCCGGGTGGATGTCCACCGGCATGCCGCGGCCATCATCGCTGACTTCCAGCGAGTGGTCGGCATGGAGGATGACCTGTACCGAACGGGCATGACCGGCCAGGGCTTCGTCGACACTGTTGTCGATGACTTCCTGGGCCAGGTGGTTGGGGCGGCTGGTATCGGTGTACATGCCCGGCCGCTTGCGGACCGGGTCAAGGCCCGAGAGGACTTCGATGGCGTCTGCGTTATAGGCGCTAGCGCTGGGAGTGGCCATAGGGTCTCGTCGTCAGTCTGGTGAATGCAAAAAAGTCAAAATACAGAAAAATCGAGCGCTGCGTACTGCCCACGGGCAATGCCGGCGAAGGCCAGCAGTGCCGGCAGGCGCTCGGCGAAGCCCTGGAAGCTGTGGTCGCCACCGGCCTGGATGCGCAGGGCACAAGCACGGTAATAGCGCTCGGCATGGCGATAGTCCAGGGTTTCATCGGCGGTCTGCAGCCACACTTGATAGCGGCTGGCATCCACCGGGGCTGGTACCTCAAGCTCGGCCAGGGCCTGCACATGATCGTGGGTCAGCTCCCACGCTTCACCGGTGTAGTGATTGTGCTGGATGCCCAGGTAGCCGTCGAAATGCTTGTGCGGTGTTACCGCCGGGTTCACCAGCAAGGCCTTGAGGCCGTGGCGCTCGGCCAGATAGGTGGCATAGTAGCCGCCGAGCGAACTACCTACCAACAATGGTGCGCCCAGTTCGGCGATGGCCGCTTCGAGCTGCGCGATGGCCTGCCGTGGGTGGTGGTGCAAGGCGGGCACCCGCAGTTGGGCCGACAGGCCCAGTTGCTGCATCACGGCCTCGAGTTGGCGCGCCTTGGTCGAAAGTGGCGAGCTGTTGAAGCCATGGATATAGAGGATGGAACCCGACATGCTGCCCCCGGAATCTGTGGCTTCGCGCCCAGTGATATGGGCGCAGGGACGCGCAGTGTAGCGCGTTCGCCGGGTTTTGACGCAGTGTCACGGGTTTCGCAACAATTTCTTCACCGAAGGCGCAACCACAGTTCCCTGTAGGAGCGGCCTTGTGTCGCGATGGGGCGCGAAGCGGCCCCAGGGTTTCAGCTGCGCCACAAATATTGCCGGGGCCGCTCTGCGGCCCATCGCGACACAAGGCCGCTCCTACAATTGACCGCGTCTGCAGGCGCAGCTCAATAGCCAGGGCTATCGAAGTCGAGCTTCACCTGGAAATCCACTGCCCGCTCCACCCCGGTCTCCAACCGCCCGTCGGTGTGGAGGCGCAGCCAGCGGTATCCAGGCTGCTCCTCGCTCACCTTGAAATCCTCGCTGCGCGCCGCGAACTGGATGCAGGTCGACGGAGTGGCCAGCAGGCGACGACCGTCGCGCACTTCATCCCACTCCTGGTGCACATGCCCCCACAGCAGCGCCCGCACCTGTGGATAACCCTCGACGATATCGAACAGCGCCTGGGCATTGCGCAAGCCGATCGGCGCAATCCAGGCACAGCCGATATCCACCGGCTGATGGTGGAAGCACACCAGGCAATGCCGTTCACCCGCCTCTCGCAAGGCCGTTTCCAGCACTGCCAGCTGGTCATCCTCCAGCAGCCCATGCGTCGCCCCGGGTACGGCCGTGTTGAGCATGACGATGCGCCACGCACCGATATCGGTCACCGCCTGTACCAACTCCGGTGCCACTTGCGCCATGACTCGGGCCTCGTCATGGTTGCCAGGCAACCAGCGGGTGGGCGCGGCAAACGGTGCGGTCAGCTCACGGAACGCTTCATAGGACGCCACGCTGGCGTCCTGGGACAGGTCGCCAGTGCACAGCAGCAGGTCGACAAGCGGTTGCTCCCGCCGCACCTGGGCCACTACATGGCGCAGGCTGTCACGGGTATTGAGGCCCAGCATGCTGCCGGCCGGGTCGGCGAACAGGTGGGCATCGGTCAGTTGCACCACATGCACGGGGCGCGATTGGTTTGGCTGCGGCAACGGCCGTCTCCTCGAACGGATTCAGCGCGAATTATGGCTGCACAACGGGTGCTAGCAAACACCCACGAACGACCTGCGTCACACTTCAGCGAACGCTCGCCAGCTCGTGACCACAAGCCAGGCAGTGGCTCAGCCATTCACCGAGGAACAGGTTGAGCTGGGCCTTTTCGTCCGGCTGGTGCATGGCCTCGTTCGGATACGGGTAGATGCTGCGCAGGCGCCGGGTGTGTTCGGCACTGACCACTTCGGCCATGCGCGCATCGTGGTACACCTGCACTTCCAGATGCGGTACCGGCAACCACGGCAGGCTGTGCTCCTGGCGCACGTGCAGGGTGGTGGTGTACGGGCAGGCCAGCACCACGTCGAGCACCAGCACGCCGAGCATCTGGTCGCCCTGGGTCATGCCGATGCGGCGCGAGCTCTGGGTGGTGCGCATGTCGGGCAACAGGCGCATCAGCCGGGCGTAGTTGGCCTCGCAGGCTGCCTGCAGCCCGACCAGGTCGACCCGATAACGCTCGCGCAGCAGGTTCACTTCCACATACCTCGTACTTCATCACGGTTCAGCGCCAGCCATTGCAGGCCGATGATGGTCGCCGCGTTGCAGATGCGCCCGTCGCGCACCGCCTGCATGGCATCCTCGAACGACCACACGCGCACGCGAATGTCCTCGCCCTCTTCTTCCAGGCCATGCAGGCCGCCCGCCCCTTCACTACTGCAACGGCCGAGGAACAGGTGAACGTACTCGTCACTGCCGCCGGGCGACGGGAAGTAACGGGTCATCGGCCACAGGGCGCTAAAGGCCAGGCCGGCTTCTTCTTCGGCTTCGCGGTGGGCGACTTCCTCGGGTTGCTCGTCCTTGTCGATCAGCCCGGCCACCATCTCGATCAGCCAGGGGTTGTCGACCTTGTCCAGTGCACCGACGCGGAACTGCTCGATCAGCACCACTTCATCGCGCAACGGGTCGTACGGCAGCACGCACACCGCATCATGGCGCACGAACAGTTCACGGCTGATCTCGCGGCCCATGCCCCCGGCAAACAACTCGTGGCGCAGACGTAGCTTGTCGAGCTTGTAAAAGCCCTGGAAGCAGTTGGCCCGCTCAATGATTTCGAAGCCCTTGGGCACTGAGTTCAACGCGTCTGACATGGAAATCCTCATTACCTCGAATACCGCATCGCGCCATCCTACTCTGCGCGCCTGCCGGTTTCACCCCTTTCCGGCAACCGTTCGCGCACTCGGGACAGCGCGCCTTCTCTCTGTTAGCTTAGTGGCGAACTGAAGGCCGCGCAGACGGTCAAAGGCCGACTTTTCCCTGTTCTGCAAGGATCCTCATGACACTTGTCAAACTGACTTCCGTGGCTGTGCTGGCCCTGGCCCTGGGTGCCTGCCAAAGCCTGTTCACGCCCAACTACCGGGCGCCGCTCGAGGTCAAGCGCGATGCCTGGGAGCATGTCAAACCCGGCTGTAGCGAAAGCGACTGCCCGCTGGTGAACATCGACATGATCCACTTCCCGGCCTTGCCCAAGCTCGATGGCATCGTCGAGAAACGCCTGCTGCAACTGACCGAAGACAACCAGCGCGGCAACGCACCGACCACCCTGCAAGCCTACGAGCAGCAGTACCTGGCCAGTGCCGACAAGCGCAACAGCAGCTACCTGCAGGCCAAGGTACGCGAGCAGCATGACGGACTGGTGATCATCGAATTGTCCAGCTACCTGGACAGCGGCGGCGCCCACGGCATGCCCGGGCGTGGCTTCATCAACTATTCGCGCAAGCTGGACAAGGTGCTGACCCTGCAGGACATGCTGGTGCCCGGCCAGGAAGACACCTTCTGGAAAACCGTCGAGGAATCGCACCACGCCTGGCTGATCAGCGTAGGCATGGACAAGGATGCCGAGTTCATCAAGACCTGGCCGTTCAAGCAGTCGCCGCACGTCGCCCTGACGTACGGCGCGGTGGTGGTCAAGTACGAGGTCTATTCCATCGCGCCCTACTCCATGGGCCACGTGGAGTTGAAGATCCCGTACCCACGCCTGAATGGCGTGCTCAAGCCCGAGCTGTTTCCCGGCCGCGGCTGAAGCTCAGCAGCCCGTGCAGTAGCCCTGCCAGCAGCAATGCCGGCAGGGTCGCACCCAGGTTCGGCGCTTGCGCGGCGATCAGATGGTACGCGGCAACGCCCACCGCCCAGGCCAGCAGTGCCTGCCAGTGCAAGCCATGCACCTGTGCCGGCAAGCGGCGGCGACGGATCACGTAATGGTCCATCAATACCACACCGAACAGCGGTGCAAACACCGAGCCGATCAGCAGCAGGAAGTTCTCGTACTGTGCCAGTGGCGCCAGCAAGGCGATCAGCGTGCACAGCACGCCAATGGCCAGCGCCAGGTGCTCGACCTTCAGGCGCACCAGCACGCCGGTGGAAACGGCCGCCGAGTGAATGTCGGCAAAAGCCTTTTCCGACTCGTCCAGCAGAATCAGCAGCAGTGGAATGCCCATGCCGGCGCCCGCCAGGGCCAGCAGCAGGGCGTTGGCTTCGCCACTGCCGGCGAAGGCCAAGGTATAGCCCACGCCCAGGCTCATCAGCCAGGTGTTGCCGATGAAGTAGCCCACCACCGTACCGCCGAATACATGTTTGCCGTTACGGGCAAAACGCGAGTAGTCGGCGATCAGCGGCAACCAGGACAGCGGCATGGCGATGGCGATGTCGAAACCCACAGCCAGCGACATCGATCCGTCGCCGGCGCGGTTCCACAGTGCCGCAAGATCGGCCTTGGCGAACAGGTTCCAGGTCAGCCAAAGGCAAGCGCCCAGCAGCAGCCAGATACCCCAAGTGCGTAGCACCTTGCGCACGAACGCCAGCGGCCCACCGACTGCGAGCAAGGTGGCCAGGGCGCCGAAGCACAGGGTCCAGAGCACAGGGCTGTTCCAGGCGCTGGCTTCGCCGAACGCCCGCGCGCCCAGCAGGCTGGCGGCATCGCGCATGACGATGATCTCGAACGCGCCCCAGCCCACCAGTTGCAGCAGGTTGAGCAGCGCCGGCAAGCGAGCGCCATGGCCACCCAGGCTCAGTTTCAGCGTGCCCATGGCCGACAGGCCGGTATCGCTGCCGATGACACCGGCAGCCCCCAGCAGCAGCACACCCACACCGGTGCCCAGGGCGATAGCCAGCACCGCGTCGGCAAGGCCCAGGCCAGGGGCCAGCATGGCGCCGACCTGCAGCACCATCAGGCCGATACCGAGGGAGAACCATAGCGAGAACAGGTCGCGGGCGCCGAAGATGCGCTGGGCGGTGGGGACCGGGTGGTCGGGGGAGAATTGGCTGGGGGTGGTCATGCTTTGACACTCGGCAAGGTATTGGATTGGACGCGGTCGCTGTAGGAGCGGCCTTGTGTCGCGAAAGGGCCGCAAAGCGGCCCCAGGTTTTCAGCTTCGCGACTGAAATTGCCGGGGCCGCTTTGCGGCCCATCGCGACACAAGGCCGCCCCTACAGGGGTCAGCGCTGCGACTTAGACTTTGTGATACAGCTGGCTGCCTTCCTGGCGGAACCGCTCGGCCTGCTCACGCATGCCTTGCTCGACCGTCACATCCACGGTTTCGATCTTGGCGGCGTATTCACGCACTTCCTGGGTGATCTTCATCGAGCAGAACTTCGGCCCGCACATCGAGCAGAAGTGCGCGACCTTGGCCGATTCCTTAGGCAGGGTCTCGTCGTGGTAGGCACGGGCAGTGTCCGGGTCCAGGCCGAGGTTGAACTGGTCTTCCCAACGGAACTCGAAGCGTGCCTTGGACAAGGCGTTGTCACGGATCTGCGCACCCGGGTGGCCCTTGGCGAGGTCGGCGGCATGAGCGGCGATCTTGTAGGTGATGATGCCGGTCTTCACGTCATCCTTGTTTGGTAGGCCCAGGTGTTCCTTGGGCGTGACGTAGCAGAGCATCGCGCAACCGAACCAGCCGATCATAGCCGCACCAATGCCCGAGGTGATGTGATCGTAGCCAGGAGCGATATCGGTGGTCAGCGGGCCGAGGGTGTAGAACGGCGCCTCGTCGCAGCATTCCAACTGCTTGTCCATGTTCTCCTTGATCAGTTGCATCGGCACGTGGCCGGGTCCTTCGATCATGCACTGCACGTCGTGCTTCCAGGCGATCTTGGTCAGCTCGCCGAGGGTCTCCAGTTCACCGAACTGCGCGGCATCGTTGGCGTCGGCAATCGAGCCGGGACGCAGGCCGTCGCCCAGCGAGAAGCTGACGTCGTAGGCCTTCATGATTTCGCAGATTTCTTCGAAGTGGGTGTACAGGAAGTTTTCCTTGTGGTGTGCCAGGCACCACTTGGCCATGATCGAGCCACCACGGCTGACGATACCGGTGACACGCTTGGCAGTCAGCGGCACATAACGCAGCAGTACGCCGGCATGGATGGTGAAGTAGTCCACGCCCTGCTCGGCCTGCTCGATCAGGGTGTCGCGGAACAGCTCCCAGGTCAGGTCCTCGGCCACGCCGTTGACTTTTTCCAGGGCCTGGTAGATCGGTACGGTACCAATCGGCACCGGCGAGTTGCGGATGATCCACTCACGGGTTTCGTGAATGTGCTTGCCGGTGGACAGGTCCATGACCGTGTCCGAACCCCAGCGGATGCCCCAGGTCAGCTTGGCCACTTCTTCCTCGATCGAGGAACCCAGCGCGCTATTGCCGATGTTGCCGTTGATCTTCACCAGGAAGTTGCGGCCGATGATCATCGGTTCCACTTCCGGGTGGTTGATGTTGGCAGGGATGATCGCGCGGCCACGGGCAATTTCCTGGCGGACGAACTCAGGGGTGATTTCTTTCGGGATGTTGGCCCCGAAGCTGTGGCCGGCGTGCTGCTCGTCGAGCAGACCAGCGGCACGTGCCTCTTGCAGCTTCATGTTTTCGCGGATGGCCACGTACTCCATCTCGGCAGTGATGATGCCTTGGCGGGCATAGTGCATCTGCGAGACGTTGGCACCAGCCTTGGCACGGCGCGGGTTGCGCACGTGGGCGAAACGCAGCTTGGCCAGTTCGGCATCGTTCAGGCGCTGCTGGCCGAAGTCGGAGCTCAGGCCGGCCAGGCGCTCGGTGTCACCGCGTGCCTCGATCCACGCCGAACGCACATCGGCCAGGCCCTTGCGCACGTCGATGACAACGTTGGGGTCGGTGTACGGGCCGGAAGTATCGTAGACCAGCACCGGGGCATTGGACTCGCCACCGAAATCGGTCGGGGTGTCGTCCAGGCTGATTTCACGCATGGGCACGCGGATGTCCGGGCGCGAACCTTCGACATACACCTTGCGCGAACGCGGGAATGGTTGCACGGACTGCTGATCGACTTGTGCCGATTCGCTGAGGTTGATCGCTTTTTCTTGTTTGGTCATCACAGGCTCTCCAGACGGCTTCCTAGCAGTGGAATGTCGGGGTGAACCTGAAAGGCGCGGACGCACCCTTGATGGGTGCAGTGCCGGATTTGGGGTGCCTGAAGCTGCATGCAGCTGTGACATTCCCGGACCTGGCACAAGAGGCTCCCCGGGAAGGCGAGCAATCTTGTTCCCTACGCAGGCGCTAACCTGATCAGGTTCAACGGGATCCGCAACTTTGCGATCTCAGCCTTTGCTTCAAGGCACCCCGACAAGAACATGCGCAGTCTAGACTGGAGTGGTCGGCAAAGCCAAGCAGGTAAATGCGCGGATGATGAAAGGCACCCCGAGCGATTGTTGCCGGGTGCGCATGGCACTACACTGGCCCGTCGCTCGATACTCAACAGTTCAGTAATTAAATTTCGTACAAGGATTGCCTCTATGCTGCGCAAACTCTCACTGGCAATAGCCGTGTCTTGTGCGTCCAACGGAGTGGTCTGGGCAGCGGACGTGCCCACTACAGTGAAAACCGACCTGGTCAGCGTCTATCAGGAGGCGGTCGACAACAACGCTGACCTGGCTGCGGCCCGCGCCGATTACGGCGCCCGCCGCGAAGTGGTACCGCAGGCTCGCGCCGGGTTGCTGCCTAACCTGTCGGCCGGTGCCGAAATGCTGAACACCCGCACCAAGCTGGACGAACCATCGGCCACCAGCAACCGCAGCGGCAACACCTGGAGCGCAACCCTGGCGCAACCTATATTCCGCGCTGATCGCTGGTTCCAGTTGCAGGCAGCCGAAGCGGTCAACGAACAGGCGGCGCTGGAGCTGTCGGCGACCGAGCAGAACCTGATCCTGCAAACCGCGCAGAATTACTTCGCCGTGCTCCGTGCCCAGGACAACCTGGCCGCGACCAAGGCCGAGGAAGCGGCCTTCAAGCGCCAGCTGGACCAGTCCAACGAACGATTCGACGTCGGCCTCTCCGACAAGACCGACGTGCTGCAATCCCAGGCCAGCTACGATACAGCGCGGGCCAACCGAATCATTGCCGAGCGCCAGGTACAGGATGCCTTCGAGGCCCTGGTGACCCTGACCAACCGGGAATACACATCGATTCAAGGCGTGGTCCATACCTTGCCAGTGCAGGTGCCTACGCCCAACGACGCCAAGGCCTGGGTCGAAACCGCCGGGCGCCAGAACCTCAACCTGCTGGCCACCAACCACGCGGTCGTCGCTGCCGAGGAAACCCTGCGCCAGCGCAAGGCCGGCCACGCGCCGACCCTGGACGCAGTTGCCAAGTACCAGAAGGGTGACAACGACAACTTCGGTTTCACCAATCCCGCGCCGGCCCCCGTTACGCGCTATAGCGGCGACGTCGAGCAGACCAGCATCGGCCTGCAGTTGAACATCCCGATCTACAGCGGCGGCCTGACCAGTTCGCAGGTGCGCGAGGCCTACCAGCGCCTGAGCCAGACCGAGCAGCAGCGTGAAAGCCTGCGCCGCCAGGTGGTGGAAAACACCCGCAACCTGCACCGCGCAGTGAATACCGACGTGGAACAGGTGCAGGCGCGCAAGCAGTCGATCATCTCCAACCAGAGCGCGCTGGAAGCCACCGAGATCGGCTACCAGGTGGGTACCCGCAATATCGTCGACGTGCTTGACGCCCAGCGTCAGCTCTACACCTCGGTGCGCGACTATAACAACAGCCGCTATGACTACATCCTCGACAACCTGAGCCTCAAGCAGGCAGCCGGCACCTTGAGCCCGCAGGACCTGCAGGACCTCAAGCGGTACCTGAAGCCAGACTACAACCCGGACAAGGACTTCCTGCCGCCGGACCTGGCGGCTGCAGCGGCGAAGAACTTCGAGCGCAGGCCTTGAGATAGGTGTTGGACCAGTCGCGGGCAAGCCCGCTCCCACCGCGGGGTAACCTGGGGGAGTTGGCGTGCCGGCGATAGGGCCATCAAATATCACTCCAGCCGCTACAGGACAGCGACTAGGCTGCTACGGCAATCGTCGAGTCGATGCGTTGAACCGACATATCCCCGATCAGCGCAGAGCCAGCCGGCTCAGGGGCGAACGCAGCCATTGCATCAACAAGATTTCCCAGGCTCGGCAGCGAGTGCTCGACAGCAAACAGAGATGCCCCCGCTGAAAGGGCCAAGGCCTCAGGCATGGCAACCATTTCAGAGGTGACTATTGCCGGCTGCGCAAAGATGAAGTCCTCCGCTGTCACTTGCGCAACTTCGAGCGCATCCAGGTACAGTATATTCACGATACCTTCCTGCCCCGGCACTGCCTGGGTATCAACGGCCACACCATGAATCTGCGCAAAGTCATTGAGCATGAAGCGCTCGACTTTGCTGACCTGCAGATCCTCGAAGCGACTGATGCCTACCTGGCTGAGGTCAATCTTGTCGATACCGTGCCGGAACCCCCGCAAGGTGTTCCTGTAATCGCTCACGCCTTCTTGTTTTGTCACCAGGAACACGCTGGGCGCAACCGTTGGCGGGGCATAGATCGTGCCTGCCAGAGAAGCCACCAACTGCCCCGATTCGTCGCTTGTAAGCGACACGCCATCTGCACCACCGGTAAGCAGAACATTCGCGTTGACAGGCGGGGGCGCCTGCACTTCAGGGCTGCCCTCGAAGTAACCTGGCGCAGCAGTGAATGCGTCAAGGAAGCGGAAGTTCGCTGGCTGCAGTTCGGCGATCGGTTTGCCCGCAAGCGTCAGCTTCTGCCCATCGCCAAGGTCTAGCACAGCCGCATTGCCGTCCTGTCGCATCTGCAGGTCAGCAAACCCTAAACCACCAAAACCGACCAGATCGATCACTTCACGCGAAGTTTCGAATTGCTCGAGTACATCGTTTCCGGCTGCACGCCTGTGGATAACATAGCGGTCAGTACCCTCCCCGCCCTTGAGCAGGTTGTATCCACGGCCACCATCCAGTAATGCCCCGGTGGGCCCAGCGATCAAGGTATCGTCGCCGTCGCCACTGATGAGGTTCTGCACCGAACCAGAGGCTATGGTCAGCGCCACTCCGGCGATATTGGCACTGCCGCTGGCCAAATCCACCGAAATACTGCGACTTACCGCAGCCGCATTCAACGTATTACGCCCGCCAGCGGTGCCGCTGATTGCGTCGTCAAGCAGCGCTCGCCCGGCGTTTTCTGCCACCAGGTTCGCATAGTCATCGGTGAAGTAATAAGTATCATCGATGGTGCCGGGGCTGCCAACTAGGCGCAACGTCCAGCGATCGAGTGTCAACGGCAAACCAGCATCGGCATTGCGCACCTCGAGCTTCCACTCCCCCGCTGAGCGCTCTGCGCGATGATGGGTCGACATGAACCCATATTTGAACGCTCCTGAGCGCGAATCGCCCAGATCGTCATCACCGGAGCCCGGTGCCTTGCCCGTGCGATCGAGCAGCACGCTTCGCGTGCCGCCAGGCGACACCAGCGTGAGCGTCATGTCACCAAGACGGCCCACCATCGAATGGATATCGACCTCCACATGCTCCACCAGCACATCAGCCGGCAGGGTCAAGGACAAAGTCGCGACCTGCCCCGCCGCAACCTGGTGGGCAAGCGGCTCACTGGCAGCGGTCAGCACCCGTTCATTGGCCTTGGTCGCCTGGCTACCCCATGACTCGGCAAGACGCACAGCCGCACGGGCGTCGACCATACCAAAACCGTAGTCGTGACTGGTGTGCATGCCACCGCCATTCCAGTTGCGCCCTGCGTTGTAGGCCCATTGGGTGGATGCGTCATCCACCTTGCGCGCAGACAGTGCGAGGATCTGCTGGACATCCCGATAACCGAGCCCCGGATTGGCCTGCAGCATCAACGCCACCACGCCTGATACAATCGGCGCAGCGAAACTGGTGCCCTGGGTCGTGCTATAGGCGCTGCCCACCGATGCACCGCGCTCCGCTTCAAGGCTGACGCCAGTGGACAACACATGGCTGCCTGGTGCAGCGACCAGCAAGCTGGAACCTGGGTTGGAAAAGGGTGCAGTGGCAGCTTGCAGCACCGAGAGGTCTGCCTTTGCATTGATGGCCGCTACTTCTATGGCGTGACGGTTGTTGTTGGTCAGCGAGCCCTGCGCACTACCACCTTTGTCGCGCTGGTTGCCGCCAGAGGCGACGACGATGGTGCCAAGCCCGCCACGACCATTGGTGGCCGCAAGCGTAGTACTGAAAGCGAGCGCCAGAGCGGTATCGACCTTGCCTTCCGGTACATTCCCCAATGCGAAGTCCTTTTTGAACCCCCAACTGTTGTTGGCAATGTCGTAGTTGACCATTTGCCCCAGGTTGGTCAGGTCGTCGCCTTTGTTGGCCAGGTAGTGCCCGCCGATCGTCGCATCGTATGCAATGCCGATTCCCCCTTGATCATTGCGCGCTCCAACCATGACACCCGCCACTTGGGTGGCATGATTGGACGCCAGGGCAGCCAGCGTGCCATTGGTACGTTGGGTTTGCAGCCAGATGGGGTCGATATTCGGCTTGAGATCGGGGTGCTCGATATCGAAGATTTCCGGCGCGACGGCAAATTCACCGCCAGGCTCGAACTGCCCGATCCTCACGCCCTTGCCCGTGAAGTCACGCCATACTGGCGCGACATCGATCTCGTCCAGATACCACTGCCGCCCAGAGAGCGGGTCACCAGGCGATTGCTCATGGCGCAACGTTACCGTCGCGCGCAAGGGCGCCGATGCACCGCTGCCCACCTCGGTAACACTTATGGAGGCGTTGCCGGCCGCATCGACCAGGTCGTAGCGGAAACTGACATCACCGTCATGGCCAGGCAACGGCGTGACCTCTACATCACCCTGCTCGTTCAGCCGCACTGTAGCGCCCTTCCCAGCACTGACCGACGCGATGCGCAACGGCCCACTGCTGTTGAATGGCTGGTCGTTGGCCAGCAGCGCCGTCGCAGGGACTATCAGCGCGATGTCAGTGGTGGTGAAGGTAGCCAGTTGCTCAGGCAACAGCCTGTCGCCGATTGGCATGGCGCCCGCGCCGAGAAGATCGATAGCGGCAATATCGGCGAAGCTGAGCTTCTGGATGTTGCTCACGGTCAGGCGGCCGTCTCGCCCCGCCACGGTGTCGGTGATCTGGTGACCCGATTCGGTACGCGTGATCAGGTACTCGTCGTGTGCACCATGCAAGCTGACCAAGTTGGTTCCCGCGCCTCCATCGATCGTGGCATCGCCCCGACCGGCTTCGATCACGTCATCGGCCGCCCCACCCGTAATCCGATCCGCGCCACCACCAGCGTAAATAATGCTGCCGCCCGCCGAGGCCTGGATGCGATCACCATTTGGGCCTGCGTAGATAACGGACTTGCCGGTACCACCAATGATGTCGTTGCGGCCGCTGCCACCGACGAGCACATCGTTGCCACCGCCACCGATCAGCAAGCTATCGCCCGAGCCGCCCTTGATGAAAACTCCGCGTTGACCGCCGCTGGCGATGATGTCCCTACCCCGCCCTCCTTGCGCGATGGTCAACCCGGCCTTGGCCATGTTCAGCCCAACGCCCTGCTCCCCCACGATCAGCGCCGTGTCACGCCCGCCATTGCCGTGCATGTTCGCCCAATCGTCACTGGCGCTGATCACGAATACATCATCGCCCGCCCCGCCGTGATAGGTATTGCTACCAGCGCCGCCGACCAGCCAGCTGCCACCCGGGGCTGCGGTCAAGACATCATCGCCTGCGGCGCCGTACAGCGTGTCCACGCCGAGCGCAGCGGCGTCCAGAGTGCTGCCTTGAGGACTCTGGCTGATATAAGCCCGCCGGGAAGTGGGCCCACTTGATGAAGTCAGTACCGTACCATCCCCCTGGGCCTCGATCCGATTGCCGACGGTATCGGCGAGGAACCTCACCGCCAGTACTTCCCGGTCCTCGCCATTGACGGTGAATGCACTGCGGGAGATGACCTGGTTACCCTGACGTGCTTCCCCCACCGGCTCGACCTGACCGAGCTTGATTTGGCTGATGCCATGCTCCTGCAATGCCTTCAATTCTCCGGCATCGGCACGCCCGTCGTGGTTGCCATCGACCCACACCTTCAATTGTGCCCAGACAGCATCTTCAACGTTGATACTGCCATCGGCGTTGGCGTCCACGCTTGCCAGGGCGGCGAAGCCATCTTTGAACGGTGTTTCGCCGGAACTGCCATCACTACCGGCTTTGCCTCCGTAGTATTCGGAAAACAGTTGGCTGATGTTGCTCACCTGCCCGGTGCCGTTGTCATGTACCAGCATCCCGGTCACACGATCTGCCCAGCCTGTACGACGTAACGTACCGCTGTTATCGACATCGAACAGCACGCCGTCCTCGATACCGGCCAAGCCCACACCTTGCCCGCTCAGATCGAGTAACAGAGGGTCGACGAAGGTGTTCACCGTGGTCATCGCCGCCAGCCCGTTGAGCACCACTGCGTTACGCAGGCTGAAGTCCGGCTGTTCGCTACCCTCCCGATAGAACTGGGCGAGGTGCTGGTTCGGCCGCACGTTGGGGTCGAGCTGGATCTCGCCGGGGCGGATACCCCCGGTGGTCAAGCTGCCCAACTGGGCGGAGGTGAAGTCGGTGTTGTCGAGGGTGCTGTCGGTGAAAGCGATGCTGTGGGTCAGGCGGCGGTTGACGTAGCCGCTGGAGACGTCGTTGCGGATGTCATCTTGGCCTTGGAGGTCGCGACGGGATTCAGTTGCGGGGGTAATTTCGATATCCAAGGATGAATCCATAGGTTCTACTTTTTCAGTACTTATGAGTTCGGATATCGCACTGGCCAAGCCATTTCCCGTAACCTCGCTTATCGAATAAAGAAACGATGCGATGGCCCCCGGCGAGTCAATACGGGATTTCCAATACTTGGCCAGGGGACGTAAATCATCCGGAGCCATTGCAGTAGTGTTAGCCATGATACTATCAGTTCGAATTGACAACCATAGCTCACTAACAGGGCTTCCCGCCGCGTCAAGTACCTCTTTCCAATATGACTCACGCCGCTCCGGATAGGTTAATTCAAATACAGCATTCAGAGTCCAGGCATCTTTCGATCTGCCTAGACCCTCAAAAACCTTACTGTGAAATGTCCAAACTTCCATATGATCTGGATCACCACCAGCCCTCCCTTCGCTCACCCTGCGCTCTTGAAGTTCCAGATAAGCCTTTCCCATCTCCAACCTTACTTGCTCTACATCTGCTTCACTCATGGGACGCCCGGCATCTGCTTCAGTTCTCCTCATGAAATTTATAGCAGCCAACCCTGCTATGGAGTTACCCTTAGCAACGCCGTTGGCAAGTATCGCATATCGATCCCCCTTCATAGCCATGTAATCATACATATCGCCAACACCTTTGGAATCCAAGATATTACGCGCCTTTTCTAAATCTTCCTTGGTCAACCCAGACATTATTCACCTCGCTTTATACTAGCAATTAAAAACTCTTCCACTGAGCGTCTAACCTTCAACCATTGCCCCAACTTGTCAGGGCGCATTATCACCTTGACCAGTACGTCCCCGAACACCACGAAAGTCATTTCGCATGAATAGTAATTCGGTATTTTTGGCCGCCAGTCGCAATACCCCACAGAAGTCATATCATCGAGCTCGCCTTCCCAGTAGATAAGCTTCTTGTGATTTTCAAAGACAGCGTCACGCGCCTCTACGCGATAGAGGCTGTATGACTCATCGTATTCAGCAACCGTTATTGTTTCTGCAGGGCTCTTCCGCAGAAGAAATTCGAGCTTAAGTCGTAAATCTCCCTCTCTTGCAGTTATCGGGGCCACAGCGACCAATAACCCTTCATGCTCCAAGCCCTGCCTAAACACCAAGCTATCGTCCGCCGGAGCAAGTCCCGGCCAGGTCATTGATAAAAAAACAGATACAAGACTTGCGTCACAGCCTTTTTTGTTATTGACAAAATCAGGATCAAAAGAGCTTTTTCCTTCGTACTCTGGCCAGAACGGAAAATACAACCTTGAAAATTCGTATACCTTCCCTGATATTTTCCCACATACTATAGGATCAACGGCTATCCTCTCCCTTTTCTTCCACGGCTCACTTTTCCAGGCCACACTTATCATCACGACCACGGGAATCAATAAGAGTACAGCAGCACAAACTCTTAGAAAATTCCAAGCCCACAGGCAAAACCGAAAGAACAGTTTCCTCATAATCACTCAGCGCTCCTTCAAGCTTTCTTGCATATGCCACCGCATGGGGCCCAGGAAGTAACTTATAATTCTGCGCCTATCTACAACGACCTCCGCCCGCTATGTCATACCCGCAGCAAGTGGCAACTCTTCATCTCCTACGCCCCCCTGAGCGAGCTCTGCATATTTATCTCCATTTGCAGCCAACAGGTCGTAAATCGCTGACAGCCCCTTACCCTCTAGAGCGACACTCGCCTCTTCAATATCTGCAACCTCGAGCCTGATCATTTACCTTCTCCTTGTTTTACACTTCGCTTTAGAAATTCCTCAACTCTATTTACCATACTCCTCCACTCCCCTAGCTTACCCCGCAGAAACTTAACACTCACAAGAGCATCCCCACCAGAAAGCACAAACTTCAAATCGCAGTAAGAATTATCTTCATCATACGCCCTTACACAATAAACTATGTATTGCATGCGCCCATCCTTTTCCAGCCAGAAAAAGTCCTGCTTATCTCCAGGAAAAACTCTACTGACACCCTCTACATATGTCATTCCAATGTTTGGTTCGTAACCTGCCTGTTCAAACGCCGTTATCGGGGTTGCCCGAAGATAACTTTTGAGTCTCTTTTCTAACCCGGTCGCCCCATGAACCCAGGGCTCGACGGCAACGGTCACGCCACCAAAACTGAAAGATGTTGCCTCACCGTAAGGGACAGGCTGCATCTCCGGCCAACTCATTGCCATATAGAGCGAGACCAAATTTGCACCACAGCCTTTTTTGTTGTTTACGAAACCCGGCTCCCAGGAACTTTCACCTTCATATTCCGGCCAATAGATTACATATCTCCTAGGAAGCTCATAAACAACACCTGAGATCTTTCCACATACCATTGGACTAGAGGCAGTGAATTTCTTGGGTGCCCAAGTCGAGGTAGTAGCAACGGCAACCAACAGCCAGACGATACTTAGAAATAACAATAGCTTGCTGAGGCGCCACAACACACGACCAAAAAAATTGCCAATCGCACTCAGCCTCCCGAGCAGCACCTTCAAAAAAAACAAAAAATATTTGAACGTAACCATTACCCCCCTAGAGCCAGCCTACCTATATCAGGCACTAGGCCAACTGAGCTTCAGACAAATCATAAGCGACTTCGAAATTTCTTTCGCACAGCACGGATATCCTGCCCCTAGCTCCGAAAGTATCTGAACCCATGAGTCCAACACCATGAAAACCTGCTATAGCAGCCAAAATTACTGCGCAGGGTACATCGCCGACAGGCCTTCATTTTTCAGCAAGACCCTCGCAAGTTCTATATCAGAATGGCTTAGCCTCGTCACACCTCCCTATTTTTCATTAGACTTCAAGAAATTCTTGGATTGCAAAGCTATTTCATTCCATTTATCTAGCTTATCCCACCCACATTCGATCTTCACAATACTTTGCCTGTCATCATATGGTGCAATTGGCCTTGGTTTTCCACTGAGCATGACATATCCGAAAGCCAGCCCCGCACAACCAGCAGGAACACATAAAGCGACTGCCGCACTAACTCTAAGTGCATTCCATACAATCTCGTATAGCATTATCCAGCCGCCTTTTTTTTGCGCTCGCTCCGAACTCATTTTTATCGCTCCACTAGACTTTCATTCATATGCCGCTGCAGCGGGCTCAGGAAATAACTTATAACTTTCCGCCTATCTACAATTACTTCCGCACGCACAGACATTCCCGCTGTCAACGGCATATCCTTTTCCCCTATGCGCAACGTTTCCTTACCCAATTGGACCCGAGCGCTATAGACCAAGCCCCGCCGCTCGTCCTCAATGGCGTCATGTGAAATGCTCTGAACTACACCAGGCACAACCCCGTACTTGGTAAACGTGAACGTCTCGACTTTCACTTCCACCGGCTGCCCCGGATACACAAAGCCGATATCCTTGTTCTCGACTTTCACTTCCACTTCCACCGGCTGGCCCGTTGGCACAATGACCATCAATGTCTGCGCGGGTGTAACCACACCACCTTGGGTATGGATGGCCAATTGCTGGACGGTACCGTCAACGGGTGATGTCAGAACCTTGAGGCGATGGCGCTGCTCGGCCTTGTTCAATTCCTGTTCAAGGGTTGCAATGCGCCGCTGCGCATCACCGTGAAGATCGAGCATGGCTCTGCGCAGCTGGGCAATGGCACCGCTTCGACGGTGCTGAGCGGCAAGCCGTGCAGCGTTCAGTTCGTCGATGCGTGAGCGCTGGAGTGCCAGTTCGCGCTCTTGCTCCAGGCGGGCCTGTTCCTTTTCCAGGTAGGTGTGCTTGGCCACGGCCGATTCACTGAACAAAAGCTTGTAATCCGCCGTCAGTTGGCGGGTGATAACCAGCAGTTGCCGGAGCGCGTCAGCCCGGCCCTGGGCAGAACGGATTTCGGCAGCGCGTTGACCGATTTCGGCATCAGCCTGCTCCAACGTGGCCTGAAGCTCGAGGTACTGCCCTTCCAGCCAGCGTTGCGCGTTTGCCTGCTGCGCGGCCGTGGCCTGCGGTATCAGTGGTGCCAGGGAAGCAGGCGCGTCATCGCCGTCCAGCGCACTCAGCAGTGTGCTGGCTCGTGCCTGGTCGATCCGCGCCGCCAGCAGTTCGCTGCCCAAGCGCTTTACATCGGCCTCGGTCAACTGCCCTTCCAGCTCGACCAACGCATCGCCTTTGCGCACTGCCTGGCCATCGACGACATGGATCGCCTGCACCACCGCGACCTCGCTGGCCTGGATCAGCTTGCTCCTGCCGCTGGGTACGATCTTGCCCTCGGCACTGGCAACGACGTCGATCTCACCGATGCAAGCCCAGACAAGCGCCAGCCCGATGAACGTCAGCAGGCTCCACTGCAGGTAGCGCGGCAAGGGATGTACTGGTGTTTCCTGCAGGGACAGTGCCGCAGGCAAAAAGGCCAGCTCATCCGGCTCACGGATGGGGCCATCCATGCGTCGGCGCTGTCTCCAGGCCCCTCGCCACGCTTCTCGATAGCGCTCGAAAAGCTCCTTGAAGGCCGTGCTCATACGGCAGCCCCAAGTTGCAGCCGATACAGATAGGCGTAGGTGCCTTGTGGCTTGCCCACCAACTCGTCATGAGGCCCTTGCTCGATGATCTGCCCGCGCTCCATGACCACGATACGGTCGGCGTGACGTACAGCCGAAAGCCGGTGGGCAATTATGATCACCGTGCGCTGCGCGCAGATCCGCGCCATGTTCTGCTGGATGATCCGTTCGGACTCATAGTCCAGCGCGCTGGTGGCCTCGTCGAAAATCAGGATGCGTGGGTTGCCGAACAGCGCCCGGGCGATGGCAATGCGCTGTCGCTGGCCACCTGACAGGCTGGCACCGTGCTCGCCGACCAAGGTTTCATAGCCATCCGGCAATTCGAGGATGAACTCGTGGGCCCCCGCCAGCGTCGCTGCGGCGATGACCTCTTCAAGCGGTGCCGCCGGGTTGCCAAGGGCGATGTTCTCCCGCACGGTGCGCCGAAATAGCACGTTCTCCTGCAGCACCACACCGATATGCCGACGCAGTGAAGCCACATCGGCTACCGCCAAGTCAGCACCGTCGAGCAATACCCGCCCCCGCTCGGGTGAGTACAACCTCTGGATCAGGCGTGTCAGCGTGCTCTTGCCTGACCCCGAGCGACCTACAATGCCAACCACTTCTCCGGCAGCAATCTTCAGGCTGACATCGCGCACGACTTCCCCCCCGTCCGGCCGGTAGCGAAAACACACACGATCGAGCTCGATCTGCCCGGCTAGTGCTGGCAGCACCGTACCCTTGCCCTGGTTGACCTCGGTACGGGTGTTGAGAATGTCGCCCAGGCGTTGAATCGATACGCCTGTCTGCTGGAAGCTGGTCCAGAGTTGAGCCAGCCGGATAATGGGTTGCGAGACGCGCCCTGCCAGCATGTTGAAGGCGATCAGTTCGCCCACCGTGAGTTCGCCGTCGATGACCAGGCGAGCCCCCAGCCACAACGTGGCGACCGTGACCAGCTTGCCGATCAGGCCTACGCTCTCATTCGCGAGGTTGGAAAGGCTCTGGGTCTTGAAGCTGGCCGATACATAAGCTGCCAACTGATTGTTCCAGCGCCGGGTAATCTGCGGTTCCACGGCCATCGACTTCAGCGTATCGATGCCGTTCACCGCCTCCACCAGAAATGCTTGATTCTCGGCGCCGCGCTGGAAACTCTGATCGATCCGCGCCCGCAGCAGTGGGGTAACGACCAGGGATACGAGAAAATATAAAGGCAATGAGCCGACGACCACCAACGTCAACCAGCCGCTATAAAGGAACATGACAGCGATGAAGACCACCGTGAACACTACATCCAGCAACAGCGTGATACTGTTGTTGGTCAGGAAACTTCTGATGTTCTCCAGTTCGCGTACTCGGGCAACCGAGTCACCGACTCGCCTGGCCTGAAAGTAGGCGGCGGGAAGATCGACCAAGTGCCTGAACAGTCTTGCACCTAGTTCGACATCAATCCTTGACGCTGTATGAGCTGCCACATAAGTACGCAAACCACTCAGCAATGTTTCAAATAGAACCACGACCAACAAGCCCAGGGCGATAACATCCAGTGTGGTCAACCCACGATGCACCAGTACTTTGTCCATTACCACTTGGAAGAACAGAGGTGTCAGCAACGCCAATATCTGAATGACCAAGGAGACAACAAGCACTTCGCCAAATAGCCGCCTGTACTTCACCACGGCTGGAATGAACCAGGTCAGATCGAAACGCGACAGCCCATGCGGCAACTGGGCATCGGAGCGAACCAGAATGAGTTCTCCCGACCAGCGCATGGCAAGTTCTGCCAAGGTCAGTGCTTGTGGTGCACGGGAATCTGGGTCTTGCACCAGAACCTGCTCACCTTCCGCGCGAGCGATGATGAAATACTCACCACGCGTATCCACGGCTATGGCAGGCAATGGCGCATGCTTAAGCCGATTCGGATCGATGCTGCGATGCTTGGCCTTGAGACCTAGTTGCTGAAATGCCCGGAGTATTGCGCCAGTCGAGAATCGCTCACCCGCTGGTGCATGGTCGTGCTGCAACTGCTCGGCAGAGACAGCTATATCATGATAACGCGCCAGCGTGATCAGACAGACCAGCCCACTTTCAATAGCGCTGGTATTACACCCATAAGTCAAATCAGGCACCACGCCACCTCATATAAAAACTGAATATGAGGTGATACTAGCCTGAAGCAATAGGACAAGCGTCCTACAAGGCTCCGACAGATGCGTGGGACACTTCTGACTTTAAAGCAATATTCGTAGGAAATTTCCTATTGACGAAAAATTCAATGTAGGAAGTTATACCTAGCGTCGTAGGAAAGAATGACTAAAATTAATCATATCCACTCTAGAATGGGCATTTGAGTGGATATGTCGGAAATCAACGGATCAAGGCACCCAGCCCATCGAGCAACCGCTGCAAAGCCCCTTGATTGGCCCGCATTACCGCCCTGCCCGCCTCGCCCATGCGCTGTGCATCCTGCGGCAACTCGACCAGCCGCCGCACTGCTTCGGCCAGCCCGTCGGCATCATCCACCTGCTGCAACGCCCCCGCCTCGCGCAGCATCGCGCTGATTTCAAGGAAGTTGAACACATGCGGCCCCATCAGTACCGGCAAGGCCAGCGCCGCGGGCTCCAGCGGGTTGTGCCCGCCGGTCGCCACCAGGCTGCCACCGACGAAGGCAATGTCGGCCAGGGCATAGAGGAACAGCAGTTCGCCCATGGTATCGCCGAGCAATACGCGAGTCTGCGCATCGACCGGCGTGCCGGCAGAGCGGCGCGCGGTGGTGAACTGTTCGCTGCACAGCGCATGCACCGCTGCGAAGCGCTCCGGGTGGCGCGGCACCAGGATCAGCAAGGCATCACCATGCACCTGCAGCAACTGCCGGTGCGCCTGCAGGATCAGCGCATCCTCGCCTTCATGTGTACTGGCCGCGATCCACACCGGGCGCTGTGCAGCCCCCCACTGTTCACGCAATGCCTTGGCACGCGGCAACAGTTGCTCATCGATCTTCAGGTCGAACTTGATCGAACCGGTGACCTGCACGCACTCCGGACGCGCACCCAGGTCACGGAAGCGCTGGGCCTCGGTTTCGGTCTGCACGGCAATCAGGCTCATCTCGGCCAGCATCGGCCGGGTCAGCCCGGCAAAGCGCCCATAGCCACGGGCCGAGCGCTCAGACAAGCGTGCGTTGGCCAGCGCTACCGGAATGCCGCGCTTCGCACACTGGTGGATGTGGTTGGGCCACAGCTCGGTTTCCATGATGATGCCCAGCTTCGGCCGCACATGGTCGAGAAAGCGCCCTGCCGCCCAAGGCAGGTCGTAGGGCAGGTAGCAATGCTGCACGCGAGGTTCGTCGGCGAACATGGCGCGAATGCGCTCTGAACCGGTCGGGGTCATGCAGGTAAGCGTGATTGGCATTTCCGGGTAGGCCTTGAGCAAGGCGCGCACCATCGGTGCCGCCGCAATGCTCTCGCCCACCGATACCGCGTGCACCCAGATGCCGCCCCGGCGCATGGGCGGCAGCCTGAAAGCAAAGCGCTCGCCAATGCGTTGACCATAGGCCGGCGCCTTGCGCGCGCGCAGATAAAGGCGCAGCGCAACCAGCGGCAGGCCCAGGTGAAACAACAAGGTATAGAGAGTTCTGTTCATGGCCGCGGAGTTTACCCGATCGCGCGCAGGTGCACCGCAAAGCGCTCGGCCAGCCACTGCGCAGCAGGCCCCAGCGGCTCGTCGCGGCGCCAGGCCAGTTCCACCACCAAGGCCGGTGGCCGCCACTCGCTGTCCAGTTCGACCATGTGCGCCTGATAGGTCGGGTACTGCACCACGTGCCGCGGCAGCCAGGCCCAGCCCAGGCCACGCATCAGCAGTTCGGCCATGGCGTAGAAGCTGTCGGCGCGCCATACCTGCGGGCTGATCGCTTCGCCGCCGGGGTAGCCGCTTTGCTGCGGGGCAATCAGCAATTGTCGGTGGCGCGCCAGTTGCTGCCGGGTAACCCGGCCTTCGCCGGCGAGCGGGTGACCGACCGCGCATACCGTGACCATTTCGACGCTACCCAAGGCGCGCCGCTCCAGCGAAGCCGGGATGCTCTCGTGGTGGAAGAACAGTCCAAGATCGGCGCGCCGCTCCACCAGCTTGCGCGCCACATCGCCCTGGGCACCGCTGGCCAGCTGCACCTCCAGGAACGGGTAGCGGCTGGCCAGTTCGTCGAGGCTGTCAATGACCGGCTGATAGGGCATGGCTTCGTCCTGGGCGACCCGCAACAAGGCCTCCTGCCCGCGCATCAGCGCCAACGCACGGCCATCCAGACGCTCGCACTGGCGCAACAGTTCGCGGGCATCTTCCAACAGGGCGCTGCCGTTCTCGGTCAGCTTGGGTTGCCGGCCACTGCTGCGCTCGAACAAGGTTACCCCCAGGTCGGTTTCGAGCAGGGCGATCGCGCTGCTGATTGCCGACTGGGCCTTGCGCTGCTCGCGGGCCACGGCAGAGAACGAGCGCAGTTCTGCAACGCGCAGGAAAGTACGCAACTGTTCAAGGTTCCAGTGCTCGGCCATCGACCTATCTCGCATAGTGATAGGTAATGACTTTACCCCATTCGGGGTGGGACTAGAATCTGCGGCCAGCTAACGGAGGATCTCGCCATGAATGCCTACACCTACCTCGCCATCGCCATCTGCGCCGAAGTCATCGCCACCGCTTCCATGAAAGCGGTGAAAGGCTTGAGTACGCCCTTGCCGTTGCTGCTGATGGTGGTTGGTTACGGCATTGCTTTCTGGATGCTGACCCTGGTGGTGCGCAGCATTCCGGTGGGGATCGCCTATGCCATCTGGTCGGGGCTGGGGATTGTGCTGATCAGTGTGGCAGCGCTGGTGATCTATGGGCAGAAGCTGGATGTGCCAGCGATGCTGGGGATGGCCATGATTGTGGGTGGGGTGGTGGTGATTCAGCTGTTTTCGAAGACGGCTGGGCATTGAGGCAGCCTGTACGGGCCTTATCGCCGGCAAGCCAGCTCCCACAGAGTTGATACAGGCCGCAGGGTCAACGCCATCCCTGTGGGAGCTGGCTTGCCGGCGATAGGGCCATCACAGGTATACCCTGTATACTTGCCAGCTGTCCCAGTCTTCGAGGTACCGCCATGCCATCCGCCATTTCCACTGACGTACTGATCGTCGGCGCAGGGGTCGCAGGCCTCTGGCTCAATGCCCGCCTGCGCCGGCTGGGCTACTCGACAGTACTGGTGGAACGCGCCAGCCTTGGCGGCGAGCAGACCATCAAGTCTCAGGGCATCATCCATGGCGGCACCAAGTACGCCCTGCATGGCGCCCTCACCGGCGCTTCGGAAGCCATCGCCGACATGCCGCGACGCTGGCGCGAAGCGCTGAGCGGCAGCGGCGAGCTGGACCTGACCCGCACTCGCCTGCTGTCCGACGCCCATTACCTGTGGTCGCCTGGCACCCTGGCCGGCAATCTCACCAGTTTCTTCGCCAGCAAGGCCGTGCGCGGCCGGGTCGACCAGGTGAAGGGCGAGCAACTACCGCCCGCGCTGCAGGACCGCGCCTTCAAGGGCAAGGTCTATCGCCTGGCCGAGCTGGTCATCGACGTGCCCAGCCTGCTGGCCAACCTGGCTGAGCTGGCAGGCGACAGCCTGCTGGCCGGTGAGCACATCGAGCCGCTGCGCGAGGGCGAAGACCTGGTTGGCCTGCGCGTCGACGAGCGCGACATCCGCGCACAGCGTATCGTGCTCAGCGCCGGCGCCGGCACCGAGCAGCTGCTGCATGCCCTGGGCCTGAACCAGCCAGCCATGCAGACACGCCCGCTGCATATGGTGATGGCCAAGGGTACCAACCTTAAACCGCTTTATGCCCATTGCCTGGGCGGCGGGCCGAAGCCACGGGTGACGGTGACCACCCACCCGGCCGCCGATGGCCAGTGGGTCTGGTACCTGGGTGGCGACCTGGCCGAAGCCGACGGCGTTGCCCGCGAGCCGGCTGCGCAAATCGCCGCGGCACAGAAAGAAATCGCCAGCCTGCTGCCATGGGTCGACCAGAGCCAAGTGCGCTGGGCCACCCTGCGGGTCGACCGAGCGGAACCGGCGCAATCGGGCCTGGTACGCCCGGACAACGCCTTCCTCGCCGACCAGCAACGCCTGCTGGTGGGCTGGCCGACCAAGCTGGCCCTGGCACCGGACTTCAGCGACCGGGTCATCAGCCACCTGGAGCGCGACGGTATCCGCCCACAGGCGCAGGCCGACCTGGCTGACCTGCCACGCCCACCGCTGGGCGTACCGGCCTGGGAGCAACTGCTGCCATGAGCCTGCCGACCCTGCACGACTTCCATCGCCCCTTGGGCAGCACCGGTTTAAAGGTTTCGCCGCTGGGCCTGGGCACGGTCAAGCTGGGCCGCGATCAGGGCGTCAAGTACCCTACCGGTTTCACCATCCCCGGCGACGACGAAGCCCGCCTGCTGCTGGCCCAGGCCCACGAGCTGGGTATCAACCTGATCGACACCGCCCCAGCCTACGGCCGCAGCGAAGAACGCCTGGGCCCGCTACTGCGCGGCCAGCGCGATGAATGGGTGATCGTCAGCAAGGTTGGCGAAGAGTTCGACAACGGCCAATCGCACTTCGATTTCAGCGCCGCCCATACCCGCCGCTCGGTGGAGCGAAGCCTGCGCCGCCTGGAAACCGACCGCATCGAATTGGTGCTGGTGCATTCGGACGGCAACGACCTGGCGATCCTCGAACAGCAGGAGGTTTACCAGACCCTTGCCGAGCTCAAGCAGGAGGGCAAGATCCTCGGCTTCGGCCTGTCTGGCAAGACCGTCGCCGGCGGCCTGAAGGCACTGGAGCAAGGCGACTGCGCCATGGTCACCTACAACCTCAACGAACAGGCAGAACGCCCGGTGCTGGACTACGCTGCCGAACACGGCAAGGCCATCCTGGTGAAGAAGGCACTGGCCAGTGGGCATATCTGCCTTGCCCCGGGCGTTGACCCGGTACAAGCCAGTTTCGAGCTGCTGTTCGCCCACCCGGGCGTGAGCAGTGCTATCGTCGGCACCATCAATCCGTTGCACCTGGCCCACAACGTGGCCACCGTCGCCCGTATTCTGGGCCAGCATTGAGTTGCCCCAGGCCCATGGGCCTGGACTGACCCGACGCAAGGAGGAGCCTCGTGGCGCGAACGCTGATCCGCAAGAACCCGAGCAACTTCAAGACACTACCGCTACATGTCGAGGCCACGCCCGAAGGTCTGATCTACCAGAGCATCGGGATGCCGCTGAATTTTGCCCAGATCCAACAACGACGCAAGGCTATCCAGCTGCCCGACGTGCAGCGCTTCGTGATCGAACTGGCCAACCTTGGCGTGTCGGTACGGCTGACCCTGCATTGGCAGAACCGCGATTACTGGGTGCTGGTACGTCAGCGCCGGCAAGACCGTGGCGATGTGGTGCTGAAACTGATTTCCGGCTATGTGCCGGCGCAGGAGCTGAACCTGCCATTGCACACGGCCGTGCAGGAAGTGGCCGAGGAATGCTTGCTGGAAACCCCGGAAGGCTGGCTGGGCGGGCGCTTCAATGACACCTGGCTGCCGATTCCCTACGCTGCTGCCCTGCATTACCGCGAAACGCCGCACTTCGTGCTGGCCCCGGAGTCCGGTGCCGCGCGCCCGGTGCACTGCGGCAAGCTGATGCTGCTGGAGCGGCCACGCGCGTATGTGCACTTGCCCACCGCCTCGCTGCAACTGATCTACGATATGCGCCTGCAGGTACCACGGGACGCCAAGAAGCTCAGCCTGTTCCACGTTGATGAGCGGCTGGAGGGCGACCAACTGGTGGCGCGGCTAAATCGCAAACGACCAGACCTGTACCTGATGCCATTGAAGGACGGCCAGCCACTGGCTGAGCTGTATACCGTGAAGAAGGACGAACTGGTGCCGGCAAGCACGCGCGGGCTGTACCTGGCCGAAAGTTTTGCCCGGCAGGATGGCTGGGTGGTCACGGACGAGCGGGTGCGCTGGAAGGATTGGGTGAAGCAGCAGGGGTTGGTGGAGAACAAGCCGGTGCGGGCATCGCACCTGCAGCGGTTTGGCGACAAGGCGCTAGCGCTGCTGGAGCGGGCGCGTACTTCGCTGCATAAATGATGATTGGGGCCGCCAGGCGGCCCTTCGCGGGCATGCCCGCTCCCACAGGAGCGGTGTAATCCTCAAGCCTGCGCCGTACTTGTGGGAGCGGGCACGCCCGCGAAGGGCTGCACAGCAGCCCCAAAGCATCAGTTCTTGCGAATCTTCTCGACGATCGCCGTGGTCGAGCTGTTCTCGACCAGCCCCAGCACCTTCACGGTACCGCCATAGGCCTTGACGATATCGGCACCCACCACCTGGTCGATGCCATAGTCGCCACCCTTGACCAGCACGTCCGGCTTGACCTGGCTCAGCAGGTTCTCCGGCGTGCCCTCGGGGAAGCTGATGACCCAATCCACTGCCCCCAACCCGGCCAGTACGGCCATGCGCCGGTCGACGCTGTTGATCGGCCGGCCCGGCCCTTTCAGGCGGCTGACCGAGGCATCGTCATTGACCGCGACGATCAGGCGATCGCCTTGGGCCCGCGCCTGTTCCAGGTAAGTGACATGCCCGGCATGCAGGATGTCGAAGCAACCATTGGTGAAGACGATCTTCTCTTTGTGCGCCCGCGCGTCGTCGATGGCCAGCAGCAGTTGCTCCAGGCCCAGCACGCCGCGCTCGGAGCCTTCCTCACGCTGGATCGCCCGGCGCAGCTCGGGGGCGCTGATCGCAGCCGTACCCAGCTTTCCGACCACGATGCCCGCTGCCAGATTGGCCAGGGCCACCGCGTGGGGCAGGTCCTCGCCGGCAGCGATGGCCGCGGCGAGAGTGGAGATGACGGTATCACCGGCACCGGTCACATCGAACACTTCACGCGCCCGCGCCGGTAGGTGCAGGGCCGGCTGGCCGCTGCGCAGCAGGGTCATGCCGTGCTCGCCACGTGTCACCAGCAAGGCGCCCAGGTCCAGGTCCTGCAGCAGCTGCAAGCCCTTGGCTACCAGCTCGGCCTCATCGGCGCAACGGCCGACGATGGTCTCGAACTCGCTGAGGTTGGGAGTGATCAGGCTGGCGCCACGGTAGATGGAAAAATCCTTGCCCTTGGGGTCGGCCAGCACCGGAATGCCCTTGGCCCGCGCGGCCTGGATCAGGCTCTGGTGGTTTTTCAGTGCGCCCTTGCCGTAGTCGGACAGGACCAGCACCTTGACGCCCTCGAGCAGGCTGTCGACCTCCGCACCCAGCGACAGCGGGTCGGTAGCGAATGGCTCTTCGAAATCGATGCGCAGCAACTGCTGGTGACGGCTCATTACCCGCAGCTTGACGATGGTCGGCTGGTGCGCAATGCGCTGGAACACCGAGCGCACGCCTGCAGCTTGCAGGCTGTTGGCCAGGCTGTCGGCGGCCTCATCCTGGCCGGTGACGCCAATCAGCGAAGCCGGTGCACCCAGGGCGGCGATGTTCAAGGCAACGTTGGCCGCGCCGCCGGGGCGATCCTCGATCTGATCGACCTTGACCACCGGGACTGGCGCTTCAGGCGAGATACGTGAAGTACCGCCATGCCAGTAGCGGTCGAGCATGACATCGCCGACCACCAGTACCGGGGCTTGATCGAAACGCGGCATGGACAACTTCATGGGCAACCCATATGGAAATAATGAACAGGGACAGGATATTAGCACAGGGTAGACGACGGCTTTATGGCCAGATCACCCCAGGAAAATTCCCGTGACAATCGGGGCCGCGATGGCCCCGATCAGCGAGGGGTCAGGTGATATCGGCCTTGGCCGGCTCATCCAGGCCCATGGCATGCAGGCGGGCATAATGGCCATTGGCCGCAAGCAGCTCGGCATGGGTGCCGCGCTCGACCAGGCGCCCCTGGTCCATGACCAGGATCTGGTCAGCTTTCTCGATGGTCGACAGACGGTGGGCGATCACCAGCGTGGTACGGCCCTGCATCACATGGTCCAGGGCAGCCTGGATATGCCGCTCGGACTCGGTATCCAGCGCCGAGGTGGCTTCGTCGAGGATCAGCAGCGGCGCATTCTTCAGCAGTGCCCGGGCAATCGCCAGGCGCTGGCGCTGGCCGCCGGAGAGCAGTACGCCGTTCTCACCCACTTCGGTATCGAAGCCTTTCGGCAGCCGGTCGACGAACTCCTTGGCATAGGCATCGGCCGCAGCGGCTTCGATGTCGGCGCGCGGGGCGCCGGCCAGGTCGCCATAGGCGATGTTGTTGGCCACGGTATCGTTGAACAGGGTGACATGCTGGGTCACCTGCGAAACGTGGCGACGCAGGTTGCGCAGGCGATAGTTCTCGATCTCCACGCCATCGAGCAGGATCTGCCCCTGGTCGTGGTGATAGAAGCGCGGTATCAGCGCTGCAAGCGTAGACTTGCCACTGCCGGAGCGGCCGACCAGTGCAATCATCTGCCCTGGCTCGGCTACGAAGCTGATATCGCTCAGCACCTCACGCTCGGTACCCGGGTAGGTGAAGCTGAGGTTGCGCACTTCCAGGCGCCCTTCCACCCGCTCCTTCTCGACGGTACCGGTATCCACTTCAGGCTCTTCGTCCAGTTGCTCGAAGATGCTTTCGGCGCCGGCCAGGCCCTTCTGGATGGTCGAGCTGACTTCCGAAAGCTGACGTATCGGCTTGGGCAACAGGCCGGCGGCGGTGATGTAAGCCACCAGATCACCGGCAGTGGAATCACCGCGCAGGAACAGCACCAGGAACATCAGCGCGGCCATGGCGGTGTAGATCACCAGCTGCAGCATCGGCGTGTACAGCGAGCCGGTCTTGGTCATGTGCAACTGCTTGTCGGTATTGCTCTGGCTGGCCTTGCCGAAACGCTGCTCCTCGTAGGCCTCGCCGCCGAAGCTGCGCACCACGCGGTAGCCCTGGATGGTTTCCGAGGCGACATGGGTGACGTCGCCCATGGCTACCTGGATTTTTTTGCTCTGCTTGCGGAATTTCTTGCTGGCGACGCTGACCATCACCGCGATTACCGGCAGGATGGCGACCATAACGAGGGTCAGGTGCCAGTTCATCCACAGCAGGTAACCAAACAGGAACACCACGGTCAGGCCTTCGCGGATCACCACCTTGATCGCATCGGTCGCAGCACCAGTGACCATGGTCACGTTGAAGGTGATGCGCGAGATCAGGTGCCCGGAGTTGTGGTTGTCGAAGTAGCGGTTAGGCAGCACCAGCAGCTTGTTGAACAGTTCCACACGCAGGTCGTGCACCAGGCACAGGGAAACCTTGGCCAGGAAGTAGTTGCCGAGGAACGAGCCCAGACCCTGCCACGCGGCGATCAGGATAATCAGCAGCGGCACCGCCTGCAGCAGTTGCAGGTCGCGCAGGTAAGGAACGTTTGGGAACAACACCGCTTCGGGGTTGCTCAACCCATCTACGAAATACTTCAGGATCCCGGCCAGCATCGGCTGGGTCGAGGCAAAGATCACGAAACCGATGATGCTCAGCAGGAAAATGCCGACATAGGGTTTCACATAGCTCAGCAGCCGGAAGTAGATCTTCAGGCTGGAGGTGTGTTCCGCCGGTCGCGGTGTTTCGGCCATTATCAAGCTCGCTGTTCAGGTTGAACCGGAAATTTTACCACAGGCATCATTTTCGGCACTCCCCCATGGCAGCAACATGGCCAGGCCCACGGGCAGCCAGCTGATGAACCATTCGGCACGGGGCGTACCAGTGAGGCTGGCGGCATCGAACTGCATGGCCAGGGTGGAGTACACCCAGAAACCGAGCAGGATCTTGCCGAACAATGTGCCACGTGCGCGGACGATTTCGCCCAGGGTGTACAGCCACACCATGACCCACAGCAGCATGCCGGGCAGGCCCATCTCCACTGCGATGTGGGTGAACATGTTGTGGGTATGGTCGAAGTGCATGCCCACTGCATTCACGTCGTAGGCAGCGCCCAGGCCAAGGCCGGTCCAGGGATGTGCGGCAATCATGTCGGCCACGGCATGGAAGATTTCCGGCCGGTAGGACGAACCGCGCTGGGCGATAAGGTCGTAAACGAGATAGAAGGCCAGGCCGGTGGCAATGGCCGCCAGGACGGCAAAAACCCGGCTGTGGCGGTCACGGAACCACAACGGGGCCAGGATCACGGTGAGCACCAGGGCCAGGACTGCCCCACGGCTCTGGCTGAGCATGACAAACAACCCCAGGCACACCAGCGCTACCAGCCACAGCAACTGCAGGCCACGTTGCCGCGGCGGCTCGTAAAGCAGGAAAAGCACGGCTGAACCGATGACATAGGCGCCCAGAATCGGGTGCGATATCTCGCCAATGCCCTCCAGGCGGGCCAGCAAAGGCATGCCCAGCACGCCGTAGAAATGGACTATCGAGATCAGCGCGGCAACGGCCAGCAAAGCGCTGCCGGCCTGCAACAGCTGACGAACGCGGGCTTGGCCAAGCTGGCCCAGCAGCGGGAACGCCAGCAGGAATACCAGGATGTAGAGCAGGCGCTTGGCCTCGCGCCCCGGGTTTTCTGCGGCCGACCAGACCAGGCTGAGCCCACTCCATACCAGCAACAGCAACACACTTCCCCACAAGGCCGGCTGACGCCGCCAGGCCTGCATTATTACGTGCCTTGCGGACCACGCCATTGCCAGGGTCGGCAACCACAGGAACAGCACCAGCCCTTGCTGATAGACCTTGTTGCTCGGTGCCAGGGCAATCGCAGCCAGGAACCAGACCAGACCAAATCCCAACCAGGCTCGCGCCCAGCTTTTTTGATACAACATCCTTTCCCCCGATGAATCAAAGCACCATCCAATGGTGCTACAACATTATTTTCGGCATTATTGCCGGTCATTCTGTTCGCCCGACGACAAGGCTCTATTCATGCAATGCTCCCGGCTCCCCCAGGTCGACTTCGATCAGCTGACACAAGGCGCACAGGTGCTTGAGGCAGATAGCCATGGCGCCAAAGTCTACCTGCTCGCGGATGGTAATTTCCTCAAGGTTTTTCGTAGGAAGCGGCTGATTTCATCTGCACTGCTGCGCCCGTACTCGCAGCGCTTTGTCGACAACGCCGCGCGCCTTGCACAACTGGGCATCCCCACTCTGGAGGTGATCAGCCAGCATAAGCTCGAGCTACCGGGACGAACTGCCGTACTGTACCGCCCGCTGCCTGGGCGTACCTTGCTGCAGATGTCGCGCGATGAGGGTTTCAGCTGGGATACCTATCTGCCACGCCTGATCGAACTGATCCGCCAGCTGCACCGCAGCGGCGTGTATTTCCGCTCGTTGCACCTGGGTAATGTGGTGGTCACACCCGACCAGCAGTTGGGCCTGATCGACGTGGCCGACATGCGCTTCCTGCGCCCACCACTGTCGGCGCGCATGATTCGGCGCAATGTGCAGCATATGGTGCGCTATATCGAGCGGGAGAACCTGGGCGACCGCTTCCCCCTTGCCGCCTTCGAGGCAGCTTTGCTCGAGCGCTGAGCGTCAGCTGCGCAAAAGGCTCTGCGAGCCGTTGCAGAACGCCTGCCAGGCCTGCTCCGGGGCCAGCGCCTGGCGCTGCCGGGCTGCTACCGCCGGGGCACCTATAACCGAGCAACGCTCGATCGCCTCGGCCCAGGCATTTTCATCGGCAACGGGCAGGTAGCCACCGGTGTCCTGCAACTGCTCGCGGAACACCTGCAGGTCGCTGCATACCACCGGCACGTCGGCCATGACCGCCTCCTGCACCACCAGCCCAAGGCCTTCAGAACGCGAAGGCACCAATAGCCAGTCGAATGCCCGATACAGTCGCTGCAGGTCATCGCGGTGACCACTCAGGTGAACGCGCCCGGCCAGGCCCAGCGCGTCGATACGGGCTTGCAGCACCTCACGCAGAGGGCCTTCGCCGATGATTGCCAACTGCAGGTCCGACTGCCGCACACAGGCCTTGGCGAACGCCTCGATCAGCATCTCGAAACCTTTGCTTTCCACCAGTCGCCCGACCGCGCCCAGCATCACCCCTGTTACCTGTGGCAGCTGCAGGGCTTGCCTGGCCGCATCCCTGCTCAACAACGGTTCGGCGAAAGCCAGCGGGTCAAGGGCCATGCGCAAGGTCTGCACCGGCCTGCCCAGGTCGTGTTCGAGTGACGTGGCAAGTGTCTGTGAAACGGCGGCAATACTCAGCCGCTCGACCGGAAACATACGCAGCAGGCGAACATCACTGGCACTCAGACGCGTCTTGCCATGGAACAGCACCTTGGCACGTACTTGCGGAACTTGATGCATCAATGGCAACACCAACCGCGCCACACCGACACCGTCGATCAGCACGACTTCAGCCTGTGCCTCTTTCAGAGCCTTGCGCAAACGCATTCGCAACCATGGGCGCAACAGGCGCCAGAAGTGCCGCCCTTTCAGCGCCCGTGACGGCATATGCCACTCCCGGGTCGAACCAAGCCCACAGCAGAGTCCGCTACCCAGCAGCAGCCAATTACTGATCCGGGCATCGGCACCCGCATGTGACAGAATCTGCCGATGCACCTTGTGGATGGACATGTACGGCGATCCACCCGCCCACATCATATTGACGATGTTCATGGGCCCTCTCCCGCTCACGTAAGGTGGGACAGCGACTTCATTGAACAAAAATGGTGATTCCCATGCCAATCACGGCACCCGCCACCAGCGTCAATGCCAACTTTATCCGATCACGCTTACGACGTTTGGCCTTGCGTTCCACTTCGATGGGCAAGGTCACGTGATTACCAAATCCAGTGTGCAATACTGCATCACCCTCCAAGGTGACCGCTGTCAGATTTAACTCAGCATAGCGTCGGGAAAGTGCCTTCTCTCCAGCATAGGCGGCAAATGGCGCGCAACGCTGGTAATCGCTCAAACGGCGCAACCCGGGGTTGAGCGAAAATGCCTGCCACTCGGCCTTATCGGACAGCAGCGGGTAGCAAGGCACACCGGCGATCAACCGGCGATCCCCCAGGTGGATGTACGGGCTGTGGATGGCCAGGTCATGGGCATGGCTGCGCAGCCACACCTGCAACAGGTCGGGGCTGGCCTCCAGGATGGCCCGAGAGTCCTCGACGAAGCCCTGGCGATAGAAGTGCCAGTCGTCCTCGCAGTGAAAGATGTAGGGCGTCTTGACATGGCTGTAGGCCAGGTCGATAGACGGCAACTGCCCCAACTTGGGCCGGTTTACGAACACCTTGCAGTGCGGTTTCCAGTGCTCAGGCACAGCGGCATGCACGGCATCGTCACCGGAATCTTCGGTGATGAACACTTCGCGAATGGGCGCGGTATTGTAGCGATCGAAACTCTCAAGGGTGTCTTTGAGCAGATCGAACCGCCCACAACTGGTCACGACGAGCGTGACGTCACTCTCATTTGAAAAGCGCACCGGACTCCCTCCGCATTGCGACTATCGACTTTCAACGCCCGCTCCGTAGGCGCGAAAGTTCTAATGTTAGATGCCCAGCTTCAGGCGCAGCCGCTGCCATGCAGACAACGGCGGATGGGGCCTGAGCGCCGGGCGCATGTGGTCGACGATGCTACGTCCAACTGCCCCGAAACTGAAACGGGAAACCGCCAGGTGGCGGCCATTTTCTGCAATCTGCCGGGCCAGTTCAGGGTCCGCACGCAAACGGCGGAGCTTCTCCTGAAGGGTCGGGATGCTGTCATAGAACACTACGTTGTGCATGTCCTGCAGGCCCAGCGCGCGGTTCTCTTCCTCGCCTTGGTCATACGCCAGCAACACACAGCCGCAGGCCATGGCTTCGAAGTTCTTGATCATGTATTCGCCCATGCCAACGTCGGCACTGACGAAGAAGCGGATCCGGTTGAGTGTGTTGCAGTAATCTTCACCCGACTTGGTACGGGTCACCACCAGGTTCTCGACCCGACCCAACTCGTCCAGCAATGCCTTGCGGCCGCTGTAGGCCACGCTGTTGGTGCTGCCGACGAAGGCCAGCTCGATGTCGCGCTCACGCCCCTGGTCGGCCAGCAATTGCTCGTCGTAGCCCTTGGGCACGAACACGGCGTCGAAACCTTCCTGACGCAGGCGCTCGCTGACCATGTAGCCTGAGCTGATCACTCGCGCCCAGGGCAACTTGCGGTAATGGGCGCTGAACTTGCCTGTGTACTTGCACGGGATGTAGTTCTGGTAGGCATCGTGCTCGAGTATGACCAGGTTCGGCACGGTACGGATGAATGCCGCCTGACGGATTTCCTGCTTGAAACGCAGGAAGAAGACAATGCGGTCATAGCGCTCGACCTGCACTTCGCGCTTGAAATAGCGGCGCAGATTGCGCTGGTCTTCGCTGGTCAGCCAGCGCAGGTCGCACTCGCAGTTGGCCGCGACGCCATCGTACAGACGGTCGAGAATCGCCCGCTGTTCCTTCTGCACCAGAAATAGGACTTTCATTGGGTTCCTTGGGCGCTCTGCGCCATCGCGGTCAACCATGGGGCGCGGCTACAGCTCACGCCGCCAGAACAGTTCATGTCGGCGCACAGCCTTGCGAAAGAATTCGTTCTCGCCGTAAGGCGACAGGTGCCGCCCGGCCAACCAGCGCTGCAACAAGCGGCGCAGGCGGCGTTTGAACGGTGCTGGCGGCTGCAGGTCGTGCATCATGCCCAGGGCCATGGCCTTGTCGCGCTGGGTCGCAAGGTCCAGTACCAGGCTGCAAGGAGCCCAGGCCTGGACAGCGTCCAGCTGTGGCGGCAGGGCCACGCCATCACCACTGTCGCCCATCGGCCAGCGGTCGTTGTCATGCAGGTGGTTGGCGTAGCACAGCAGGGTTTGCGGCTGCCAGGCCAGGCCTTGCAAGGCTTCCAGCACCGCTGCCTGGGCACAGATGTGGTCGGGGTGCGGGTCGAGCTGCGGGTGCGGCATCACCAGCACCTCTGGCCTGGCCATTTCCAGCAAGGCCCGCAGGTCGGCGAGCAGGTTGCGCCAGGTCGGCGCGCCATCGCCATCGGCCGGCAGCGGGAACGGGTTGAATCGGCGGAATACGCGAATGTCGGCGAGGTCGGCCTCGCGAGAAGCGGCCGGCTGGTCTGGCGCAGCCTGCATGGCAGGTAGTTGCAGACAGAAGTAGCCCAGCTGCACGCAACGCGATTCCGCCACACCGGCCCAGCGTGGCACGGCGACACTATCCCAGGCCCTCAGGCGGCCCTTCAGGCGCGCGGCCTCGGCCTTTGCCAAGCCCATCTGCTGATAGTGCTCGGCCTCGATTTCACCAGCGGTCAGGGTCACTACCCAGGTTTCGTCGGCCTGGCTGTAAAGGCCGTAAGCGGCCAGCTCGGCATCATCGGCATGTGGCGCGATCACCATCACCCGGCGCCGTTGCAGCTCGACCGCCGGGGTTATCCACAAGCGCGGCTGGCCCGCCAGCCGGCAATGCCGGCCACGCACGCGCAACGCGCCAGCCTGTAGAGGTGCGGCGAGGCCGGTGAGGTTGAGGAAGCGCACGCCATCGACGCCGCGCTCGAAGGTTTGCCGGTCGGCCTGCTCGCCAGCCACCAGCTCGACCTGCGGGTCGAGGAAGCGCCCCAGCCAGCTGCTTTTTACCCGCAGCTCGAGGACCAGGGTTTCGTTGCCCTGCAGCACGCACTCAGCCTTGAGCAAGCCGCCGCTCAGGCTGGCAGGAGCCTCCCGGGTCTGCTCGCCGAAGTCGTAGGCGTAGTCCTCGCCTGGCGCGTAGAACAGGTGGTCGGAAAACCAGGCCTCGTGAGCCGCCCATAACAGCGGCAACAGCAGCAGTGGCAACCACCACCAGCTGAACGCACCTATGGCCACCAGCGCGATCAGGCCCGCCAACAGGCCCAGGCGCTTGTTGCGCCGGTGGCGCTTGAGCAACTGCTGCTTGCGACTCACGCCTGATACACCGGTACGGGGTTGCACCAGCGGTCCTTGTACTCGCGGTCGGCACGGCCGAACGAGAACCGCAGCGGCTTGTTGCGTGCACGGGCGTCTTCCCAGGCGGCCTGGGTATTGAGGAAGCTCAGCACGCTGCCGGGGCTGAAGGCCTTGGTTTCAGGGTCGACACCGCCATTGATGTACTCGACGCTGATCCATTCCGGCGCTTCGACACGGTATACCAGCTGGATGGCAATCGGCTTGCCGTCCAGCAGCAGCACCGAGCCGATCAGCAACTCACGCAGGCGTTCCAGCACTTCGGCCATGCGCTCGGCACCGGTCGCAGGGAAGCCCCAGCGGCGCTGGAACAGGTCGCAGTACATGCTGGCGATTTCCTGCGCGCTGAAGTCGCCGATCGGGCGCACCACACCGCCCGCCTCTTCCAGCAGGCGCAGTTCGCGGCGCTGGTTGTAGCGGAACTTCTTCGACAGGTCTTCATGGGCGCGGGCCATGGCCAGCTGTTCCTTCTGCGCCTTGAGGCCGCTGAAGCGGCCCAGGTTCAGTTCGGACAGGTAGCGCGCGGCATGGCGCAACGGTGCAGCGGCGTCGGCCGCCGCCGGCAGGATGATCTCGGCGTTGCCCAGATCGAATAGGGCCTTTTTGCCGGCACGCTTGAGCACGTCCTTGGACAGCGCAAGGTGGCGCCCCCAGGTAGGAATGGCGGCTTTCAGCTCGCCGGCCTGGTGCCAGCCCAGGTAACGCACAGGGATCTGCGCCAGGTCCGCCAGCTGCTCGACCACCTGGGGATGGGTGGCGACACTGCCACCAAACCGGGCCCATGCCTCGGCATAGGCCTTGGCGTCGATAACTTGCCAACCGCGTTCGCGGAAGGCCTGGATACGGTTGAGCATCAGGCCTGCCCCACCAACGCGCGGACTTGCGGCAGTTGCCAGAATGCTTCGCGCACCGCCTGGTCGGAAAAGCGTTCACGCAGGCGCTGCAGCATGTGCTCGGCACAGGCCTGGCGTTGCTGCCCATCGAGCACAGCCATGTGTTTCAGGCCCTGGGCCAATTGCCCCGCATCGCCCAGAGGGAACAGCACGCCAACACCCTCCACCACTTCGCGGGCACCACCACAGGCCGTGGCCAGTACCGGCACACCGGCGACCATGGCTTCGAGCAGGACCATGCCGAACGGCTCATGGTCGGAGCTCAGGGCGAATACGTCGAACGCCTGGAAGTAACGGCGCGCATCCGGCACCTGGCCAAGGAAGTCCACTTGCCCGGCAATGCCCAGCTCGGCGGCCAGTGCCTTGAGCCTGGCTTCCAGGCGGCCCTTGCCCATGATTGCCAAGCGGGCGCCAGCCGGCAGCCCCGGTAGCGCTTCGGCAAAGCCACGCAGCAGGGTGGCCTGGTCCTTGTCCGGGTGCAGGCGCCCGACGTTACCGACAATCCACGCCTGTGCGTCCAGCCCCAAGGCCTGACGGGCCTCGGCGCGTGGCACCAAGGCCGCTTGCAGGGCGTCGATGTCGATGCGGTTGTACAAGGTCTGGATACGCTCTGCCGGCCACTGCGGCAGACAGCGGCGCATGTCGTCACGCACTGCGTCCGACACGCCCAGCAAGCTCAGGCGTTTGCTGAACAGGTTGGCGAAGATGCGTCGCCCCTTGCGCTCGTAGTCACCGAAAGCATGGTGCACGCCGATCACCGGCAAGCCGGTGCCCAGCAACGCCACGTAGATCGGTTTGAAGCGATGGGCAATGCAAAAGGCAAAATTGCGCTCGGCCGCGATCCGCCGCAATGCACGGATGGCGCCGAGTTTCAGGCCGCGCACGGCCTTGGAGCTGAACTCCAGGAACAGCACCTCGTCCGAGGCGCAGCCTGCCGCTACCAGCGGGTCGGCGGCGCCGGTGAGGAACACCGTGGTGACCTGGTAGCCACGCCCCTGGAACAGGCTGGCGTATTGACGGGCGCAGTCCAGGAACGGCCCGTCATAGCCATGGCAGAACTGCAGGATGCGCGGTTCAGAGCGGCTGGTCATACGGGGCCGCGCCGTCCTTCACAACCAGGATGTCTTCCATGATCAGGTACTGCAGGTCCGAGCCGAAGAACATGTTCAGGGCGTCGGTCGGCGAGCAGATCATCGGTTCACCACGGCGGTTCAACGAGGTGTTCAGCGACACGCCGTTGCCGGTCAGTTCTTCCAGTGCCTTCATCATGTCGTAGTAGCGCGGGTTGTACTCGCGCTTGAGCACCTGGGCACGCGAAGTGCCGTCCTCGTGGACCACTTCCGGCACGCGGGTCTTCCACTCTTCAGCCACTTCGAAGGTGAAGGTCATGAACGGCGCCGGGTGGTCGACCTTGATCATTTGCGGGGCGACGGTGTCGAGCATCGACGGGCAGAAAGGTCTCCAGCGTTCGCGGAACTTGATCTGCTCGTTGATGCGGTCGGCTACGCCCGGCACGCTCGGGCAACCAATGATCGAACGGCCGCCCAGGGCACGAGGGCCGAACTCCATGCGGCCCTGGAACCAGGCCACCGGGTTGCCGTCGACCATGATTTTGGCGATGCGCTGCGGCATGTCGTCGAGCTTGCGCCACTTCGGTGCGTTCGGGTGACGGGCACAGGCAGCGATCACGTCTTCGTTGGAGTACGAAGGGCCGAGGTAGACGTGTTCCATCTTCTCGACCGGTACGCCACGGGCGTGGGAAACGTAGGCGGCAGCACCCACGGCGGTACCGGCGTCACCGGAAGCCGGCTGAACGAACAGCTCTTTCAGGTCTGGGCGGGCAATGATCTTCTGGTTGAGCTTGACGTTCAGCGCGCAACCGCCGGCAAAGGCCAGCTTGCCGGTTTCACGCAGCACGTCGCCCAGGTAGTGGTCGATCATCTGCAGGGCGATCTTTTCGAACAGCGCCTGCATGCTGGCCGCGTAATGGATGTACGGCTCGTCGGCGATGTCGCCTTCGCGCTTGGGGCCCAGCCACTCGATCAGCTTCGGCGAGAAGTAGAAGCCCTTGCCCTTCTCTTTATAGCGGCGCAGGCCAATGACGTTGGCGTATTCGGTGTTGATCACCAGTTCGCCGTTTTCGAAGCTGGCCAGACGCGAGAAGTCGTACTTGCTGGCGTCACCATACGGCGCCATGCCCATGACCTTGAACTCGCCATCGAGCATCTCGAAGCCGAGGAACTCGGTGATTGCGCCGTACAGGCCGCCCAGCGAGTCCGGGTCGAAGAATTCCTTGATCTTGTGGATCTTGCCGTTTTCGCCGTAGCCAAAGAAGGTGGTGGCGTATTCGCCCTTACCGTCGATGCCGAGGATTGCGGTTTTTTCCTTGAACCCCGAGCAGTGGTAGGCACTGGAGGCATGGGCCAGGTGGTGCTCAACCGGCTCGATCTTGACCTTTTTCGGGTCGAAGCCCAGTTGCTCCAGGCACCAGACGATCTTCTTGCGGTAGCGTTTGTAGCGACGGTTGCCCATCAGAATAGCGTCGAGGGCGCGATCCGGGGCGTACCAGTAGCGCTTGGCATAGTGCCAGCGCGCCTTGCCGAACAGGCTGATCGGGGCGAACGGGATGGCTACCACGTCGACGTCGGATGGCTTGATGCCAGCCTGTTCCAGGCAGAACTTCGCCGACTCGTAGGGCATGCGGTTCTTCGCATGCTTGTCACGCACGAAGCGCTCTTCTTCGGCGGCGGCAATCAGTTTGCCGTCAATGTACAAGGCCGCGGAAGGGTCATGGCTAAGGGCGCCGGACAGGCCAAGAATCGTCAATGCCAAGGGATTAGCCTCTTCATTCGGTAGAAATGCGCCAGCGGCCTCTTGGGCGGGTGGCGGCTAAAGGGCGGGATTATAACGCAAACATGTGCGCAACGCGGCAACCTGTACTGGCCTCATCGCCGGCAAGCCAGCTCCCACAGGTACACCGCCGACCTTGAGGCCCGCGCTGTATCTTTGGGGGGTGGTTTGTTGGCGGGTGGGGCTGTACA
>NZ_JBKGFP010000052.1:0-8861 GCF_046557535.1 Pseudomonas sp. S1(2024) | reverse complement strand
CCTCCAGGGCAGAAAAACCAGCCCCACCAGGTCCACAGCCAATTTGACGGCCCGCGCTGTACCTGTGGGAGCTGGCTTGCCGGCGATGGGGCCGGTACAGGCAAGCAATATTATTCAGCGATCAGCCAGTCCATGCGGAAGCTGTCGGCGGTTTGTGCCAGCTCTTTGGCCAGCCATGGCAGCAGCTCCTTGAGCTCTTCTTCCAACCCCCACGGCGGGTTGGCGATGGCCAGACCGGAGCCGTTGAGCCCCTGCGGGCTGTCCTGGTGGTGCACATACAACTCGACCCGCAGCAGTTTCGGTGCGCCGGTGCTGGTCAGGTCCTGGTAGAAGCGGGTCAGCGAGCGCTGGTCCTTTATCGGGTACCAGATGGCCGCGACAGTCTGGCGCATGCGGCCGATCGCCTCTTTCATGGCGGTAGTGCAGCGCTTTAGCTCGTCAGCCTGTTCGAACGGCGGGTCGATCAACATGATCGCGCGCTTTTCCTGCACCGGCAGCAAGGCCCGCGGCACATGCCAGCCTTCGCCCAGGTGCACGAACACGCGCGGGTCTTTCTTCATGTTCTCTTTGAGCAGCGGCCCGTCTTCAGGATGCTTCTCGTTGAGCAGGGCGCGGTCCTGCTGGCGCATCAGACGGCGAGCCAGCTCGGGCGAACCGGGGTAGTAGCGCAGCTCGCCATCGGCATTCAGACGCTTGATGATTCGCAAATAGTCGTCAGCCATGGCCGGCAGGTCATCGCGATTCCACAGGCGGGCGACACCTTCCAGGTACTCGCCGGTGCGGGTTGCCTGGTCGCCCTGCAGGTCGTAAAGGCCGAGCCCTGCATGGGTATCGATATAGGCGAACGGCTGCTCCTTGCGCGACATCAGGGCGATGAGGCGGGTCAGCACGATATGTTTGAGGACGTCGGCGTGGTTGCCGGCGTGGAAGGCGTGACGATAGTTCATGGCAACTCCTGCGGGGGTGGCAAGTTTACCTTGCCTTGCAGGCGGAGTCAGGCCTGGCTGCTGATCGGCGACGGCATCTTCGCGGGTAAACCCGCCACCACAGGGCCTGCACAGATCTCAGACCCTGTGGAGCATCTGTGGGAGCGGGCAAGCCCGCGAAGAAGGCAACACCGAATCAGACGGTATTACTTGTCAGCGTGATACGCCGCATCAGCAGTCTCGAACCGCTTGACCATTGCCTGCGACGGGCTGCCCAGCTTGCTCACCACGAAGATGGCAATGCTGGCGAACAGGAAGCCCGGGATGATTTCGTACAGCCCGAGGGTGTCGAAGTTCTTCCACAGGATCACGGTCAGTGCGCCCACCACGATACCGGCCAGTGCGCCGTTACGGGTCATGCCTTTCCACAGTACCGAAATCAGCACCACCGGACCAAAGGCAGCACCGAAGCCGGCCCAGGCGTAAGCCACCAGGCCCAGCACGCGGTTTTCCGGGTTGGAGGCCATGGCGATGGCGATCAGGGCGACGGCCAGCACCATCAGCCGGCCGACCCACACCAGCTCGACCTGCGAAGCGTTCTTGCGCAGGAAGGACTTGTAGAAGTCTTCGGTCAGGGCGCTGGAGCACACCAGCAGCTGGCAGCTCAGGGTACTCATCACCGCCGCCAGGATGGCCGACAGCAGTACACCGGCGATCCATGGGTTGAACAGGATCTTGGCCAGCTCGATGAACACACGCTCGTGGTTCTCGGTGACCGGGCCCGCCAGATCAGGGTGCGCCGAGAAGTAGGCGATGCCGAAGAAGCCCACGGCGCAGGTACCGGCCAGGCACAGGATCATCCAGGTCATGGAGATACGGCGGGCGTTGGCGATCGACTTCACCGAGTCGGCGGCCATGAAACGCGCCAGGATGTGCGGCTGACCGAAGTAGCCCAGACCCCAGCCCATCAGCGAGATGATGCCGATGAAGGTGGCGCCCTTGAGCATGTCGAAGTTGGCCGGGTTGACCGCATCGATGGCAGCGAAGGTGGTATCGAAGCCGCCGGTGGAGATCAGCACGATCACCGGGGTGAGGATCAGCGCAAAGATCATCAGCGAAGCCTGCACGGTATCGGTCCAGCTCACCGCCAGGAAACCACCGACGAAGGTGTAGGCGATGGTCGCGGCGGCACCGGCCCACAGGGCGGTTTCGTACGGCATGCCGAAGGTGCTCTCGAACAGACGGGCACCGGCAACGATACCGGAGGCGCAGTAGATGGTGAAGAACACCAGGATCACGATGGCCGAGATGATCCGCAGCACGCCGCTGCTGTCTTCGAAGCGGCTGGAGAAGTAGTCCGGCAGGGTCAGTGCATCGCCGTTGTGCTCGGTCTGCACGCGCAGACGACCAGCGACGAACAGCCAGTTCAGGTAGGCGCCGACGGTCAGGCCGATGGCAATCCAGGCTTCGGACAAGCCTGAGAAGTAGATGGCACCCGGCAGGCCCATCAGCAGCCAGCCGCTCATGTCGGAAGCGCCGGCGGAAAGCGCGGTGACCACGCTACCCAGGCTGCGACCGCCGAGGATGTAGTCGGAAAGGTTATTGGTGGAGCGATAGGCGGCGAAGCCGATCAGCACCATTGCCGCGATATAGACCACGAAAGTGATCGTTAGTGGATTGCCCATGCGTGTGCCCTGGCGTTTGTTTTTATGTCATGCACAACCGCAGCCATGGCGGTTGCACCCAGGCGGCGAATCCTATGCAACAACGCAAAGCGGGTGCAACCATTTTTCATTTGCAAGTTGCACCTTCTCGTGCATTTTCAGACAAATCTGATTTTTTGCTCCTTTTGGGAGCAACACCCCCGCTTTTCAGAATAAAACGCACCGAAAACGACCCTTTTCCGGGCATGGAAATGACGGTCGGACGAGTTGCACCTTTTCCATGAAAAATTCGGGTTGCACCTGGTTGCACCCGAATTGTCCTACAGCTACTCTTGGCGCCAGCTTAGGCCACAACCGTGGCAATAACGAGGATAAGAAATGGCGACGACCACCCTTGGGGTCAAACTCGATGACCCGACCCGTGAGCGACTCAAGGCAGCTGCGCAGTCGATTGACCGCACCCCGCACTGGTTGATCAAGCAAGCGATCTTCAACTACCTGGAGAAGCTCGAGGGTGGTGCCACCCTGACCGAACTCAACGGCCATGCCAGCAACCTGGCCGACGACGCCGGTGAGGTCCAACCCGACCACAGCCACCAGTGCTTCCTCGAGTTCGCCGAGAGCATCCTGCCGCAGTCGGTGCTGCGCTCGGCGATCACCGCCGCCTACCGCCGCCCCGAACAGGAAGTGGTACCGATGCTGCTGGAGCAGGCGCGCCTGAGCGCCCCGCTGGCCGAAGCGACCAACAAGATGGCCGCCGGCATCGCCGAAAAACTGCGTAACCAGAAGAGCGCTGGCGGTCGTGCCGGCATCGTTCAGGGCCTGCTGCAGGAATTCTCGCTGTCGTCCCAGGAAGGCGTGGCACTGATGTGCCTGGCCGAAGCCCTGCTGCGCATCCCCGACAAGGGCACCCGTGACGCGCTGATCCGCGACAAGATCAGCACCGGCAACTGGCAGCCGCACCTGGGCAACAGCCCGTCGCTGTTCGTCAACGCCGCCACCTGGGGCCTGCTGCTGACCGGCAAGCTGGTGTCCACCCACAACGAATCCGGCCTCACCTCCTCGCTCACCCGCATCATCGGCAAGAGCGGCGAGCCGATGATCCGCAAGGGCGTCGACATGGCCATGCGCCTGATGGGCGAGCAGTTCGTCACCGGCGAAACCATCGCCGAAGCCCTGGCCAATGCCAGCCGCTTCGAGTCCAAGGGCTTCCGCTATTCCTACGACATGCTCGGCGAAGCCGCACTGACCGAGCACGACGCACAGAAGTACCTGGCGTCCTACGAACAGGCCATCCACTCGATCGGCAAGGCCTCCCATGGCCGTGGCATCTATGAAGGCCCGGGCATCTCGATCAAGCTGTCGGCGCTGCACCCGCGCTACAGCCGCGCCCAGTACGAGCGCGTGATGGAAGAGCTGTACCCGCGCCTGCTGTCGTTGACCCTGCTGGCCAAGCAGTACGACATCGGCCTGAACATCGACGCCGAAGAAGCCGACCGCCTGGAGCTGTCGCTCGACCTGCTCGAGCGCCTGTGCTTCGAGCCTTCGCTGGCCGGCTGGAACGGTATCGGCTTCGTTATCCAGGCCTACCAGAAGCGCTGCCCGTATGTGATCGACTATGTCATCGACCTGGCCAAGCGCAGCCGCCACCGCCTGATGATCCGCCTGGTGAAAGGCGCCTACTGGGACAGCGAAATCAAGCGCGCCCAGGTCGAAGGCCTGGAAGGCTACCCGGTCTACACCCGCAAGGTGTACACCGACGTGTCCTACGTCGCCTGCGCCCGCAAGCTGCTGGCCGTGCCAGAAGCCATCTACCCGCAGTTCGCCACCCACAACGCCCACACCCTGTCGGCCATCTACCACATTGCCGGTCAGAACTATTACCCGGGCCAGTACGAGTTCCAGTGCCTGCACGGCATGGGCGAGCCACTGTACGAGCAGGTGGTCGGCAAGATTTCCGAAGGCAAGCTGAACCGTCCGTGCCGCGTCTATGCACCGGTCGGCACCCACGAAACGCTGCTGGCCTACCTGGTGCGTCGCCTGCTGGAAAACGGCGCCAACACCTCGTTCGTCAACCGCATCGCCGACCACTCGATCTCCATCCAGGAACTGGTCGCCGACCCGGTCGCCAGCATCGAGCGCATGGGCACCCAGGAAGGCAGCATCGGCCTGCCGCACCCACGCATCCCGCTGCCGCGTGAACTGTATGGCAGCGAGCGGGCCAACTCGGCCGGCATCGACATGGCCAACGAACACCGCCTGGCGTCGCTGTCCTGCGCCATGCTGGCCACCGCCCACAACGACTGGAAAGCCACGCCACTGCTGGCCTGCGCAGCCAGCGAAGGCACCGCCGCACCGGTCCTGAACCCGGCGGACCACCGCGACGTGGTCGGCCATGTTCAGGAAGCCACGGTCGCCGACGTCGACAACGCCATCCAGTGCGCACTGAATGCCGCTCCGATCTGGCAGGCCACCCCGCCGGCCGAACGCGCCGCCATTCTGGAGCGCACCGCCGACCTGATGGAGGCCGAAATCCAGCCGCTGATGGGCCTGCTCATCCGCGAAGCCGGCAAGACCTTCGCCAACGCCATCGCCGAAGTGCGTGAAGCCGTGGACTTCCTGCGCTACTACGCGGTGCAGGCACGCAACGACTTCAGCAACGACGCCCACCGCCCGCTGGGCCCGGTGGTGTGCATCAGCCCGTGGAACTTCCCGCTGGCGATCTTCACCGGCCAGGTAGCCGCAGCGCTCGCCGCCGGCAACCCCGTACTGGCCAAGCCGGCCGAGCAAACCCCGCTGATCGCTGCCCAGGCCGTGCGCCTGCTGCTGGAAGCCGGCATTCCTGAAGGCGTGCTGCAGCTGCTGCCTGGCCGCGGTGAAACCGTCGGTGCCGGCCTGGTGGGTGACGAGCGCGTCAAGGGCGTGATGTTCACCGGTTCCACTGAAGTGGCCCGCCTGCTGCAGCGCAACGTCGCCGGCCGCCTGGACAACCAGGGCCGCCCGATCCCGCTGATCGCCGAAACCGGCGGCCAGAACGCGATGATCGTCGACTCCTCGGCACTGACCGAGCAGGTGGTGATCGATGTGGTGTCCTCGGCCTTCGACAGCGCCGGCCAGCGTTGCTCGGCACTGCGCGTGCTGTGCCTGCAGGAAGACTCCGCCGACCGCGTGATCGAAATGCTCAAGGGTGCCATGGCCGAAAGTCGCCTGGGCTGCCCGGACCGCCTGGCCGTGGACATTGGCCCGGTGATCGACGCCGAAGCCAAAGCCGGCATCGAGAAGCACATCCAGGGCATGCGCGAGAAAGGTCGCTCGGTCTACCAGGTGGCCATTGCCGATGCTGCGGAGCTCAAGCGCGGCACCTTCGTCATGCCGACCCTGATCGAGCTGGAAAGCTTTGACGAGCTCAAGCGTGAAATCTTCGGCCCGGTGCTGCACGTGGTGCGCTACAACCGTCGCAACCTGGACCAGCTGATCGAGCAGATCAACAACTCCGGCTACGGCCTGACCCTCGGCGTGCACACCCGCATCGACGAGACCATCGCCAAGGTGGTGGAAACCGCCAACGCCGGCAACATGTACGTCAACCGCAACATCGTCGGTGCAGTGGTGGGTGTGCAGCCGTTCGGTGGTGAAGGCCTGTCCGGCACCGGCCCGAAAGCCGGCGGCCCGCTGTACCTGTACCGCCTGCTGTCGACCCGCCCGGCCGACGCGATTGGCCGCCACTTCCAGCAGCAGGACGGCGAAGGCAAGCCTGACCGCGCCCTGCACGAACAGCTGATCAAGCCGCTGCACGGCCTGAAGGCATGGGCTGAGAGCAACCAGCTGACCGACCTTGCCACGCTGTGCAGCCAGTTCGCCAGCCAGTCGCAGAGCGGCATCGCCCGCCTGTTGCCAGGCCCGACCGGCGAGCGCAACAGCTACACCATCCTGCCGCGTGAGCACGTGCTGTGCCTGGCCGACAACGAAGCTGACCTGCTGGCGCAGTTCGCCGCAGTGCTGGCCGTTGGCAGCTCGGCGGTATGGGCGGATGGCGAGCCGGGCAAGGCCCTGCGTGCCCGCCTGCCGCGAGAGTTGCAGGCCAAGGTCAAATTGGTGGCGGACTGGAACAAGGATGAAGTGGCGTTCGACGCCGTGATCCACCATGGCGACTCGGACCAGCTGCGCGGCGTGTGCCAGCAGGTGGCCAAGCGTGCCGGGGCGATCGTGGGTGTGCACGGGCTGTCCAGCGGCGACCACCAGATTGCGCTGGAGCGCCTGGTGATCGAGCGGGCAGTGAGTGTGAACACTGCTGCTGCCGGTGGTAATGCCAGCCTGATGACCATTGGCTGAGGTTGAGGGTTGTTAACGAAAAAAGGAGAGCTTCGGCTCTCCTTTTTTTATGGGGGCTGGGGTTGGGCTGACAGGTGTTCATTCAACCTGAAGCCAAACCCTCACTGCTTCATCCCCAACTCAGCATCATCCATCAGTGCCTTGGCCATCGCACTCAGGTAATGGGCAGCCCAGATCATCATCGGCTTCTCATCCATCAGCCCGGTAATGGTCAATTCGCGGACATAACCCATCAACTCCGACGACTGCTCACGGGCGTCCCTGCACGGGATGCCAGGCTCGATGCGGATTGGGTGTCTTCTGTTGTCATTGTTCAATCCCCTGATAATTCTCGAGTGCCTGGCCGGGCCTATTCGCGGGCGCGCCCGCTCCCACAGGATCACCACAAGCTTCATGACTTGCACCGTACCGGTGGGAGCGGGCATGCCCGCGAAAGGGCCGGCTCAGGCGACACATCATTAAGCCTCAGTGCGAAGTTCGCGACCTAGATTAGGATCTTCGAGTGAATCTGCGTTCAGGGGTGGATCAGGAACTATCACCACCTGCTGTCAAACAAGAGGGTGGCAGCTGTGCATGGGTTGACAGACCGGTAGAAAAATCCAAAAAACCCGGCGCACACCGTTACCCGCGCTTTCGCCAGAGCCACAATAGGCACCAGCCTTTCCCAGCCTCCGAAGTCAGCATCAGCCCAATCCACACCGAGTTACTGATACTGGAAGCCAGCATCGGCAACAACAGGATTATGGATATCGACGGAACGATAAAAAAGATGCGAAAGGGGATCTGCACCATCGCCAAATAGACAGCCAACCGGCAACGCATTAGAAACAACCCGCAGGTCGCTATCAACGAAAGCTGCAGAATCAGGCCTAGCCAGACGATTAGCTCTAGCCCTCCTCCCCAGATCTGCATGTTGCTCAATGCGTCCTTGAAATCCGTCCAGAAAGGTATGGCACCTCGCTCCGTACTGCGGAAAACATAAAGGCAGATGTAGAACGCGTCCATGCCTCCCCAAAACAGGAAAGCGATCGCATGCCAGCTCAAGTTCGAGTTCTTCAATATGCTCCCTCTTCGAACCGCGCCGGAATACCGAGCTTCGCAGGGGCGGCCTTTCGCCGCGAAAGGGCCGCAAAGCGGCCCCGGCAAATTCTGCTGCGACGCTGCTCAAGCCATGGACGAAAGTGCGATCAAAGCAAACAGCTGCGCTGCTGTAATTACGGCAGCCAGCAGCATCCACAACCAATTGGCCAGCGTGAAACGGCTGTTGGCCACTCCTGCCTCATCCCCCGCGCTGAAATTGGCGCCTTTCTGCATGGGCACCAGAATGACCAACCAAGCTGCTTGAATGACTACACCCGCAAAATACGCCGCCCACAACTGATCATCCAGAATCACACTGGCAGCCACCCAGGCAGCACACATACCGTAGTAGCCCAGCGCGAGCCCCAGAATGGACCAAGGGTAGGTTCTGCCTGACTCGCGAATATGATCATTCACCCTTTTCAATAACGGGTAGATGAAGAACACTGCAAAAGCGCTTCGCCAGAATGGGCTGACCTTTTCTCCTGTCCTCACTCCATGCAGCTTCCAGCTCTGATAAAAGCAATACAGCCAGTAAAAACCAAGGGTGAAGAAGGTCATTACGCCAAACTTCAGGGGCGAGACTACGAAGAAGGGAAGTTGCTTGCCCTCGAAATCAGTCAAGTCGTTCTTGTGGACATCACTCATCAGAAAAGCCTCATTGCGAACACCAAAGCACACATTCAAGGCCAAATGGCATTCGATCCGCAGTAGTCCAGTTCCACTCTGACTTGTGGGAAACGTCTCTACATTTTCCTGCGCCTGCTCCGGCCCTTTCGCGGGTAAACCCGCTCCTACAGGTGCAGCGTTGATGGCTGGGGCTGCGCAGTACTTGTGGGAGCGGGTTTACCCGCGAAAG
>NZ_JBKGFP010000051.1:0-23003 GCF_046557535.1 Pseudomonas sp. S1(2024) | reverse complement strand
CAGAGTGAGAGGTGGATGGCGACTAGGCTCCCACTCGTGCTTTAGAGCACATCTGGCTTTCAGTCTGCCATCCACTGCTCTCACCCTTTCGAGTTTAAGAGACCTTGAAGACACAAGCTGGCTTGCCGGCGATGAGGCCAGTACAGGCAGTACAGGTCAGGAACTATGCACCGGATCCACCTTGGCTTCCCGGTGATTGGCCCAGTACTGGATCAGCTCTCGCAACTGCGACAGTTCCACCGGTTTGGCCATGTGCCCGTCCATGCCCGCCAGGCGGGCGCGTTCCTTGTGTTCGGCAAGTATGTGCGCGGTCAGCGCCACCACCGGGGTGCGCTGGCGCTGGTTGGCGGCTTCCCAGGCGCGCAGCTGCTGGGTGGCCGAGAAACCGTCAAGTATCGGCATTTCGCAGTCCATCAGCACCAGGTCATAGCGCTGCGCCTTCATCGCCTGCAAGGCCTCTTCACCATTGCTGGCGGTGTCGGGCTCGAGGTTGAGCTTGCCAAGCATGCCGCGGATCACCTTGGTCGAGATGCTGTTGTCCTCGGCGACCAGCACGCGGAAGTCGTCGGGCAGGTCCAGTGCCTGGGGGATGCCAGGCAAACTGGCCGGTACGGCTTGCTCGCGGCCGCGCTGGGCCAGTTCTTCGGCCAGGGTGGTTTTCAGTGTGTAGCCGGCCACCGGCTTGGCGAGGATCCGCTTGACCCCTGCGTTGCGCGCAATGACCTTGCTCGGCGCGTTGCTGATACCGGTGAGCATCACCACCAGTATGTCGTGGTTCAGGCTCGGGTCTTCCTTGATCTTGGCGGCCAGCTGCATGCCGGTCATGCCCGGCATGTTCTGGTCCAGCAGCACGGCATCGAAGTAGTCGCGCAGGTGGGCCTTGGTGCGCAGCAGGGCCAGTGCTTCCTTGCCCGACGGGACCGCGCTGACGTTCATGCCCCAGGCGCTGCACTGCTGTACCAGCACCTTGCGGCAGGTGTCGTTGTCGTCCACCACCAGTACGCGAGCATCACGCAGCGGGCTGTCGAGGTCGGCCGGTGGCTGTTCCAGGCGCGAAGGGTCCAGCGGCAGGGTCAGCCACAGGGTATTGCCCATGCCGCTGCTGCTCTTGATGCCGAACTCGCCCTGCATCAGCCCGATCAGCTGCTTGGCGATGACCAGCCCCAGGTGGCCGCCCAGCTTGTTGCTGGACAGGAAGTGGTGGCTGTGCAACTCGGCCTGCAGCAAGGCTTCGCGGTCAGCGGCCGGCAACGGTTCGCCGCTGTCCTGCACGGCGATCCGCAGGCGCGGTACCTCGCCGCGCTGGTCCAGCGCCACTACCAGCAGGATCTCGCCCTGGTCGGTGTTTTTCAGGGCATTCTCCAACAGACTCGACAAGGCCTGGCGCAGGCGCGTCGGGTCGCCGCTGATCACCCGTGGTACCTGTGGTTGGGTGAAGCTGATCAGTTCGATGTTCTGCTGTTCGGCCTTGGCGCGGAAGATGTTCAGGCAATCTTCGATCAGCGCGTTGAGATCGAACTGCACGTCATCGAGTTCGATCTGCCGGGATTCGAGCTTGGAAATGTCGAGAATCTCGTTGATCAGCGTCAGCAGTTCGTTGCCGGCGCTGTGAATGGTCTGCACGTAGTCGCGTTGCTTGACCGACAACGGCGTGCCCAGAAGTAGCTCGGTCATGCCCAGCACACCGTTCATGGGGGTACGGATTTCGTGGCTGATCTTGGCCAGGAACTCGGCCTTGGCGTTGATTTCGGCATCACTGGCGGCCAGTGCGCGGCTGGCGCTGAAGCGCTCCTCGCTAATGCGCCGCAGGCGTTCACTGACGGCCAGGTTGAGCAGCAGGCCGCTGGCCACGGTCAGGCCCAGCAGGATGCACAGCAGCCAGGGCGTCGAGGTACGGGTCAGGCCCAGCAGCGCTGGCAGCAGCACCAGGCCACCCAGGTTGAACACCACCATGGCCAGACTGAACAGACGTGCGGGCGCATAGCCCCTGTACCAGTGGTAACTGCTGACCAGCAGCATGCTCACGCTGCCCAGGGCCATCAGGGCGTAGGTCATCAGGTTGAGGGGCAGGGTGTCGACGAACAGCAGCACCAACCCGCTCACCCCGACCAGCAGCATCTCGCCCTGCAGCAGGCGGTTTAGCCGTGGCGAGTTGCATGGCGAGAAGAAATGCTGGGTGAAACCCAGCCCCGCCAGGCCGGCCAGGACCAGCGTCAGGTATGCGGCGGGTGTTTGCGCGCTATGCCAAACGTGCCACCAGGGGCCGCTGAGGTTCAGCAGGATCAGGCCGCTGAGCAGCATCAGGCCGTGGTACAGCGCCAGGATCAGGGTGGTGCTGGAGCGGCTGTAGATGAAGCGGATCAGGTTGTGCATGATCAGCATCACCAGGCCGCCGAACAGCATGCCGAACAGCAGTGGCTGGCGCTGGTCGGAGGCTGCCACGGCCGCAGGCTCCAGGCTGATGGCCGGGCGCAACTGGTGCTCGGAAACCAGGCGCAGGTAGATATCCAGCGGTTGCTTGCTGTTGGGCAGGGGTAGTACATGGTCGCTGCCACGCAGGGTCGGGCTGGCATTGCCGGCCTGGCGCCCGTGGTGCAGCTGACGCAGAAGCTTGTCGCCCTCGAGGGCGTAGAGGTCCAGGCCAGAAAGGTCTGGGGCGAAAACCCGCAGCAGTTTTTCCTGCTCGCCGGGCTCCAGGCGGTAGTGCAGCCACAGGGCCTGTTCCGCAGGAGCGGCATCCAGGTCGGCAAGTACCAGCGGGCTGAACTGGTTGCGGTAACGTTCGGAGCGCACGTCGCTCAGTTGCAGGTTGGCCTGTTCGTCGAGCATAACGGCCCAGCCTCCGTCATGTTCGGCCGCCGCCGGGAACATGCAGAGCAAGGTCAGCAAGCTGACGATCAGAGCTGAGGCAATCCGAAGCCGACGCACTACGAAATCCCTTCTTAGCCTAGGTGCCGGGTATTAACTATGCGCGGCGCGCCAAGTCGAAGGCAAGGCCCCTTGGGGCCCTGTCGACGAGCCGGATGCCGCAGGCGCAAGGTGCTGGGGCGCGCTGCGGACATCCGGTACAACTTACTGCTGGTGCTCACCGCGTTCGCGGGCGATGGCCCGGTAGCCGATATCGGTGCGGTAGAAACTGCCGTTCCAGCTGATTTCCTTGGCCAGGCGGTAAGCCTGCTGCTGCGCGTCGGCTACGGTGCTGCCCATGGCGGTGGCACACAGCACGCGCCCGCCGTTGGTAGTCACCTTGCCATCCTTGAGTGCGGTACCGGCATGGAACACCTTGCCTTCGATCTTCGCAGCAGCGTCCAGACCATTGATCACGTCACCCTTGGCGTAGTCGCCCGGGTAGCCGCCGGCAGCCAGTACCACGCCCAGGCTCGGGCGCGGATCCCACTGTGCTTCGACCTTGTCCAGCGCCTTGGCAAAGGCGGCCTCTACCAGTAGTACCAGGCTAGACTCCAGGCGCAGCATGACCGGCTGGGTTTCTGGGTCGCCGAAGCGGCAGTTGAACTCGATGACCTTGGGGTTGCCCGCCTTGTCGATCATCAGGCCGGCGTAGAGGAAGCCGGTGTAGACGTTGCCTTCCTCGGCCATGCCGCGCACGGTCGGCCAGATCACCTGGTCCATCACGCGCTGGTGAACTTCGGCGGTGACTACCGGGGCAGGGGAGTAGGCACCCATGCCGCCGGTGTTCGGGCCGGTGTCCTGGTCGCCGACACGCTTGTGGTCCTGGCTGGTGGCCATGGGCAGCACGTTCTGGCCGTCGACCATGACGATGAAGCTGGCTTCCTCGCCGTCGAGGAACTCCTCGATCACCACGCGGGAGCCCGCATCGCCGAAAGCGTTGCCGGCCAGCATGTCACGCACGGCGGCTTCGGCTTCTTCCAGGGTCATGGCGACGATCACGCCCTTGCCCGCGGCCAGGCCGTCGGCCTTGATCACGATCGGCGCGCCTTTTTCCTGCAGGTAGGCCAGCGCCGGCTCGATTTCGGTGAAGTTCTGGTAGTCGGCGGTCGGGATCTTGTGACGCGCCAGGAAGTCCTTGGTGAAGGCCTTGGAGCCTTCCAGCTGGGCCGCGCCCTTGGTCGGACCGAAGCAGTCCAGGCCGCGGCTGCGGAACAGGTCGACTACGCCGATGACCAGCGGTGCTTCCGGGCCGACGATGGTCAGGTCGACGTTCTTCTCGGCGAAGTCAGCCAGTTGCTCCAGGGCGCACACGTCGATGGCGACGTTCTCGCACTTGGCTTCAATGGCGGTGCCGGCATTGCCCGGGGCAACGAAAACTTTCTCGACGCGTGGGTCCTGGGCAACTTTCCAGGCCAGGGCGTGCTCACGGCCGCCGCTGCCGATGATCAAAACTTTCATGTCAAAACCTCGAATTCTGTCTGGCCGATCCCGCTCCTACAAGGGCCGGCGATCGGCCCTGCATCTGTTTAGTGGCGGAAGTGGCGCATACCGGTGAAGACCATGGCGATGCCGGCTTCGTCAGCGGCAGCAATCACCTCGGCATCACGCATCGAACCACCTGGCTGGATCACGGCGCTGATACCCACTTTAGCCGCATTGTCGATGCCATCACGGAACGGGAAGAACGCATCCGACGCCATGACTGCACCCTGCACCTGCAGGCCGGCATGCTCGGCCTTGATTGCAGCAATGCGCGCGGAGTTGACGCGGCTCATCTGGCCGGCGCCGACGCCGATGGTCTGGCGCTGCTTGGCGTAGACAATGGCGTTGGACTTGACGAACTTGGCCACTTTCCAGGCGAACACCAGGTCGTTGATCTCTTGCTCGGTTGGCGCACGCTTGGTGACGATCTTCAGGTCATCGGCAGTGATCATGCCGATATCGCGGCTCTGCACCAGCAGGCCACCGTTGACGCGCTTGAAGTCCCAACCGGCAGCGCGCTCGGCAGGCCACTCGCCGCACTCCAGCAGGCGTACGTTCTGCTTGGCGGCAACCACTTCGCGGGCAGCCTGGGAAATTTTCGGGGCGATGATCACTTCGACGAACTGGCGGTCGACGATGGCCTTGGCGGTTTCGCCGTCCAGTTCGCGGTTGAAGGCGATGATGCCGCCGAACGCCGACTCGGTGTCGGTTGCGTAGGCCAGGTCGTAGGCCTTGCGGATGCCGCCTTCGTCTTCAGGTACCACGGCCACGCCGCACGGGTTGGCGTGCTTGACGATGACGCAGGCCGGCTTGACGAAGCTCTTCACGCACTCCAGCGCGGCATCGGTGTCGGCCACGTTGTTGAACGACAGTTCCTTGCCCTGCAGCTGGATGGCGGTGGAAACGCTGGCTTCGCCTTTCTTCGCTTCTACGTAGAACGCCGCGCTCTGGTGCGGGTTTTCGCCGTAGCGCATTTCCTGGGCCTTCACGAACTGGCTGTTGAAGGTGCGCGGGAACTCGCTGCGGCCTTCAGTGCTCAGGGTTTCTTTGGCCTGGTCGATGGTGCCCATGTAGTTGGCGATCATGCCGTCGTAGGCAGCGGTGTGCTCGAACGCCTTGAGCATCAGGTCGAAGCGCTGGGCGTAGGTCAGGCCACCGGCCTTGAGGCCTTCGACGATGCCGGCGTAGTCGCTGGCATTGACCACGATGGCCACGTCCTTGTGGTTCTTGGCAGCCGAGCGGACCATGGTCGGGCCGCCGATATCGATGTTCTCGATGGCGGTCGGCAGGTCACAGCCAGGCTTGGAGATGGTGGCTTCGAACGGGTACAGGTTGACTGCTACCAGGTCGATCGGCTTGATGCCGTGCTCGTTCATGATGGCGTCGTCGGTGCCGCGACGGCCGAGGATGCCACCGTGGATTTTCGGGTGCAGGGTCTTGACCCGGCCATCCATCATTTCGGCGAAGCCGGTGTAGTCGGCCACTTCCACCGCATTGACGCCGTTGTCCTTGAGCAGCTTGTAGGTGCCGCCGGTGGACAGGATCTCGACACCGAGCTGCTGCAGCTCACGGGCGAATTCGAGGATACCGGTCTTGTCGGAGACGCTGATCAGGGCGCGGCGGACTGGCAGGCGGGTAGTCTGGTCGGTCATTTCGGGTTCCAATAACGCGGTGGAGTCAGCAAAAAAGGCGCCTCTGTTCAGGGAGCCGCCTTTTCTGGTTGGGATTCTGGCTTACAACAAATCGTACTGCTTGAGCTTCTTGCGCAGGGTGCCTCGGTTCAGCCCGAGCATCTCGCTGGCCTTGGTCTGGTTGCCCTTCACGTAGTTCATCACGCTTTCGAGCAGGGGCGCCTCGACTTCGGAGAGCACCAGGTTGTACACGTCCGTCACGGTCGCGCCTTCCAGGTGGGCGAAGTAGTTGTGCAGCGCCTTCTCGACGCTGTCGCGAAGGGTCTGGCCCTCCTCGCTCGGCGTGTTGAGGTGCTGTTTCAGGTTGGCGTTGTCGCTCACGGGCGTTGTTCCACTCACAAATGTCTCGGTCATCATCGTCATGCGGCCACCCCTTGTCCGTCCTCTGTCTCAAGGCTCTGTCGACGTTCGCTGAAAAACGCGCGAACGTTGGCGCACTGCGCTTGTGTGTCTTCCAAAGCGTTGAACCGGGAGCGAAACTCCTTGCCGCCGGGTCCTGTTGCCAGGTACCAGCCAACGTGCTTGCGGGCAATACGTACGCCCATCACATCGCCATAGAAGGCATGCAGCGCGGCCAGGTGCTCCAGCAGGATGCGTTCCACTTCCTCCAGCTGCGGCGCTGGCAGGTGTTCGCCAGTGCGCAGGTAATGCTCGATCTCGCGAAAGATCCATGGCCGCCCCTGGGCGGCCCGGCCGATCAACAGGCCATCGACCCCGGTGGCGTCCAGCACCGCCCGGGCCTTTTCTGGCGAGGTGATATCGCCGTTGGCAAAAACCGGGATCGACACCGCCTGCTTGATGGCAGCGATGGTGTCGTATTCGGCTTCGCCGGTGTACAGGTCGGCGCGTGTGCGGCCATGCACCGCCAGCGCCTGGATGCCGGCCTGCTCGGCAATCTTCGCCACGTTCAGGCCGTTCTTGTTCGCCCGGTCCCAGCCGGTGCGGATCTTCAGGGTCACCGGGACGTCCACGGCGCCGACCACGGCGTGGAGAATCTCGCTGACCAAGGCTTCATCTCTCAATAAAGCAGAGCCTGCGGCTTTGTTGCAGACTTTTTTTGCCGGGCAGCCCATGTTGATATCAATGATCTGGGCGCCTGCTTCGACGTTGGCCTTTGCCGCCGCTGCCATCATCTGCGCATCACCACCGGCGATCTGTACCGAGCGTGGCTCGGGATCACCTTCATGGATGCGGCGCAGGCTCGACTTGCGGCTGTTCCAAAGGCTCATGTCACTGGAGACCATTTCCGACACCACCATGCCGGCGCCCAGGCGCTGGCAAAGTGTACGGAAAGGCTGGTCCGTGACCCCGGCCATGGGCGCGAGGATCAGGTTGTTACGTAGTGTGTATGGGCCGATGCGTACCGCCGACATAGGTGATCCCTGTTGTGGGGCCGAATCTTGGAGTTCGAAAAAGGGTTGGCATGATACCCGCTCTCGGTGACCGGATAAAGATGGATTTGGATAAAATCTGAACAGTTGTCGGCTTATGACTTTTGGTATGGGTGAGGTCCAGGACCTTGCGCGGCCCCTGTGGGAGCGGGCCTGCCCGCGAAGCAGGCGGCGCAATGGATGGCACGGGCTTCGCCCGTGTTCGCGGGCACGCCCGCTCCCACAGGGCTGCTGGTTATTCCGGCGAACGGAAGCTCAGGCTGTAATTAACGGCCTTCGGCCCTGGGTCGAGGATGTCCAGGGCGATATGGATCGGGGTCTGGCTTGGCATTTCGCCGCGCCCGGCCAGTTCGCCGGACAGGTACTCGCTGGGCTTGAAGCGACGGCTGGCGATCAGCTGGCCATTGAGGTCGGCGAAGCGCAGCTCCAGCAGCGGGAACGGCTGGGCGAACGGCGCGCGGTTGTAGATGATCGCATCGACGATCAGAGCGCCCTTGAAGTCCGGGTGGCTACGAACCACCAGGTTGCTGCTCTTGATTCGGGCGATATCGACGCGGGTCGGCACCTCGCAGCCGACCAACGGGCAGATTTGCTGGAAGATCGGCCGGTATTGGTCCTGGCGGGCCATTTCGTCGAAATGGAACCAGACGTACTGGAACGCAAGCAAGCCAGCGGCCAGCAGTGTCAGGAAGCCCCACAACAAGCGCTTGCCCCAGTTGGGTGCGGGCTGTTCCCAGCCTAGTTGCAGGGGGTCGTCGACCACATCTACCAGCGGCTCCTTGCGCGCCGGGCGCTCGGCTTTGCCGGCTAAGCCTGGTTCAAGACGTTCGCCGGGCAGCGGCTCGACAGGTTCGTCGTCGCGCGCTGACAGGTGCAGCTCCAGCGGCTCGTCGTCCCGGGCGCTCAGGCCCCGTACAGGGGCCTCATCATCGCTGGCCCGCAGCGGTTCGTTGAATTCGGGGTGGTCATCGATTGTGGCGGTACGGTGTACCGGTGGTTCGTCGTCGATGTCCAGGTCAAGATTGCCACCTAACGTCGGCTCGGTACGCGCGCCTGGGGCGGGTTCCAGGTCCAGCTCCAGGGGCTCCGGCTCCCGCAGCACGGGCGTGGGTTCTACTGCCTGTTGCGGCTCGAACGGCTCATCGGTTGCCGTACCGAACAGGTCGTCGGCATGTTCGTCCGGGTGCAGTTCGTCACGCCGCGCCTGCAGGCCGTCGTCCTGGCTTGCCGGGCGAGCCGAGGCCGGTTGGCCGCGGCGCTCCAGGCGCTCCAGTTCCATGTCGAGGTCGAGCGCTTCCAGCGCCTGGGTGGTGAGCGCCCAGTCTTCGTCCGACGGGGCGCTGGGCTCGCTGGCGACTGGCTGGGGTGCGATCGCCGGTTCGACCAGCGGTTCGGCAGGTGCAGCTGACATCGGCACCGCAGGTGCGCTGGCTCCGCTGGCGCGGTTCTGCTCCAGCAGCTGCCTGGCGGCGTTGAACACCTGCAGGCAGTGGCCGCAGCGCACTACACCGCGGGCCACGCTCAACTGGTGGTGGGTGACGCGAAAGCTGGTCTGGCAATGCGGGCACTGGGTGACGAAACTGTCGGTCATGCGGCAATCCGGGAGCTGTGCAGAAAAGTATTCTAGGCCCGCTTAACGGCGGCGACCACTGATGCGCACCCAGCCATCGCGAACGACGATCGGGTCCAGTTCGAAGTCGGCGGCATAGGCTGCGGCCACTTCCTCACCTTGCTCGGCGAGGATGCCCGACAGCGCCAGCAGGCCACCTGGGCGGACCAGGCCGGACAGTTGCGGTGCCAGCGACACCAGCGGGCCGGCGAGGATGTTGGCGACCAGCACATCGGCCTGCATGGCTGGCATGTTCTCTGGCAGGTACAGCGCCAGCTTCTCGTCGGCGATGCCGTTGCGCTGGGCGTTGTCGCGCGAAGCCTCGATGGCCTGTACGTCGATGTCGGTACCGACCGCCTCACGGGCGCCCAGCAGCAACGCGGCGATGGCCAGAATGCCGGAGCCGCAGCCGAAGTCCAGCACCTGGGTGCCTTCGAGCTGCTGGCCGTCGAGCCATTCCAGGCACAGTGCGGTGGTGGGGTGGGTACCGGTGCCGAACGCCAGGCCCGGGTCGAGCAGCAGGTTCACCGCGTCCTGTTCCGGGGCCTCGTGCCAGCTTGGCACGATCCACAGGCGGCGGCCGAAGCGCATCGGCTGGAAGTTGTCCATCCAGCTGCGTTCCCAGTCCTGGTCCTCGATCACCTCGGCCTGGTGCTCGGGCAGTTCGGCAGCGGTCAGCAGGCGCAGGTGGGCGAATACCTGCTCAGGATCGGCATCGGCCTCGAACAGGGCCAGCAGGTGGGTGTGCGACCACAGCGGAGTGGTGTTGAGGTCTGGCTCGAAGATCGGTTGATCCTCGGCATCCATGAACGTGACCGAGACGGCACCCACTTCGAGCAGGGCATCTTCGTAGGTTTCGGCTTGTTCCGGGCTGATGGCCAGGCGTACTTGCAGCCAGGGCATGGCGGGCACCTTTGGTAAATCGACAGGGGCAGCCCTAGGCTGCGCGAAGGCTGGCAGTTTACGCGAGTGCGGGGGGTTTGTAGAGGAGGCCGGGCACGGACATTGTGAGGGCTACTGCCTTGCACAACATTGAAATCCTGGCATGCACCCTGTGGGAGCGGGCGCGCCCGCGAACACGGGCGAAGCCCGTGCCATCCACCGCGGTGCTTGCTTCGCGGGCATGCCCGCTCCCACAGAAACTGTGGTGCATCAGACAAAACAGAGGGAAAGCGACTCAGCTATATAAGCAGGCTTCTCTTCTCCCTCGATCTCCAGCGTGGCAATCGCCTTTAGCAGCCATTGCCCTGGTCTCTTTTCCGTCACTTCGGCCAGGTCCACCTTCAGCCGTACCTGGCTGTCGACCTTGACCGGCTGGATGAACCGCACGCTGTCCAGCCCATAGTTCACCACCATCTTCAGCCCTTCCGGCAGAACCAGGATGTCCTCGATCAGCTTGGGAATCAGCGACAATGTCAGGAAACCGTGGGCGATGGTGCTGCCGAACGGGGTTTTTGCCGCCTTTTCCGGGTCAACATGGATGAACTGGAAATCGCCCGTGGCTTCGGCGAACAGGTTGATGCGTTGCTGGTCGATCTTCAGCCAGGCCGAGCGGCCCAGTTCCTTACCAACGTACTGCGAAAGCTCTGTAACCGGTACATGGGGCATCGCGGACTCTCCGGGTTGTCAGTTGGTACGAAAGTGCAAGATCAGCACGGCGAACCGTTTCAGTCAAGTTGCACGTTTTTCGACGAATATCGGTATATGACGGCACATGCTTATAATGGCGGCCATGCCCGAGGGAGATGCTTATGCTGTTGCGTGGTTTGACCTGGCTGGTGCTGTTCCAGCTGCTGGGGACGGCAATCAACCATCTGTTGGTGCCGTTTCTGCCGGGGCCGATCATCGGCCTGTTGCTGCTTTTGTTCTTCCTCATGGCCCGTGGTGAGGTAGGCAAGCCGCTGAACGAGGCCGCCAGCAGCCTGCTGCGTTACCTGCCGCTGTTGCTGGTGCCGCCAGCGGTGGGGGTGATGGTGTATGCCAGGGATATCGCCGCCGACTTCTGGGCCATTGCCGGTGCCTTGCTGATCTCCTGCCTGGTGACCCTGGTGTTCGTCGGCGTGTTGATGCAAAAGCTCATCCACCGTCAGGGCCGGAGCGAGGAGCAGCCATGATGCTCGACTGGCAAGGCGCACTGGATGCGGTCGTTCATCATCCCTTGTTCGGTATCGGCATCACGCTTGGGGCCTACCAGGTGGTGCTGGCAGCCTACGAGAAGACCCGCTGGATCTTCCTGCAGCCGGTACTGGTCTCGATGCTGCTGGTGATCGGCGTGCTGCTGGTGTGTGGCATCGACTACAGCGAATATCGCAAGAGCACCGAAATCATGAACATCCTGCTGGGGCCTGCCACCGTAGCCCTGGCTGTGCCGCTCTACCTCAACCTGCGGCGTATCCGACAGCTGTTCTGGCCCACATTTACTACGCTGGTAGTCGGAGGCCTGTTCGCCACGCTGTGCTGCCTGTTGCTGGGCTGGTGGTTCGGTGCCGAGCACATGATCCTGATGACCATGGCGCCGAAGTCGGTCACTTCGCCGATCGCCATGCTGGTGGCTGAGCAGATTGGCGGCGTGGCTGCCTTGGCGGCGGTGTTCGTGCTGATTACCGGGGTTATCGGGGCAATCTTCGGCCCGGCGTTGCTGAGCCGTTTTGGCGTGCATAGCCCCGAGGCCCGTGGCATGTCTTTGGGCGTGACCGCGCACGCAGTGGGCACGTCGGTGGCCCTGCAGGAAAGTGACGAATGCGGCGCCTTTGCCGCGCTGGCGATGAGCCTGATGGGGGTGGCCACGGCGGTGTTCCTGCCGCTGGCGGTCAGCCTGGTGGCTTGAGGACTTGTGATGACGCTACCGCTGTTTCCTCTCAATACCGTGCTGTTTCCTGGTTGTTTCCTCGATTTGCAGATTTTCGAGGCACGCTATCTGGACATGATCGGGCGCTGCATGAAGCGGGGCGAAGGTTTTGGTGTGGTGTGCATCCTCGAAGGCGAGCAGGTCGGCAAGGCGCCGCCGGTGGTCGCCTCGATCGGCTGCGAGGCGGTGATCCGTGACTTCGTGCAGCAGGATAACGGCTTGCTGGGCATCCGTGTCGAAGGTGTGCGGCGCTTCAATCTGGAAAGTACCGAGGTGCAGAAGGACCAGTTGCTGGTGGGGCAGGTGCAATGGCTGGCGGAGCAGGCGGACAGCCCGTTGCTGGAGGCCGATGAAGACCTGCTGGCGTTGCTGGTGGCCCTGGGCGAGCACCCCATGGTCGAAGCGCTGGACATGCCGCGCCCGGTGGATGGGCGCCAGGCGTTGTCCAATCAGTTGGCGTACCTGCTGCCGTTCATGGAAGAGGACAAGCTGGATTTGCTGAGCCTCGACTCGCCGCAGGAGCGATTGGGGGAGATCCAGAAGCTGCTGGAGCGGATTCAGGGTGAATTGTTTGCCTGATAATGCTGTGTTGCCAGTGCCGGCCTCTTCGCAGCACAAGGCTGCTCCTACAGGCTGACGAGAGCCCTGTAGGAGCAGCCTTGTGCTGCGAAGAGGCCGGTAAACGCGACATCAATATTGATACCGCAGCAAAGCCTGCGGCAGCGCATGCATGGCAAAGAACGCCAGCAACGCGACACACGCCGGCAACACCAGCCACCACACCCGCAGTGGCAAGGCCGGGAGGGTCTGGTGACGCTGCGCCAGTGCCAGGCTGAGCGCGCACACGCAGCACGCCAGCAAGGCCCCGGCGAGGATGTCGGTCGGCCAGTGCGCCCCGAGGTACACCCGTGACAGGGCAATCGCCAGCGCCGGGATGCAGCCCAGCATCACCCAGGTGAGGCGCATCCGCGGCGGCTGACCGCGACCGGCCAGCACTGCCATTACCAGGAAGAACGCAAACGACGCCGAGCTGTGCCCACTGGGCATGCTGTAGCTGGTCAGCGGGTCGCTCAGCACTTCCGGGCGGGCCCGGGCGAACAGCCACTTCAGCGTGCCGTTGGCAAACGCCGTACCCATCAGTGCGCCCGCAGCGAACATGGCATGCCGCCACTGCCGGGCAAGCAGCAGCAGGCCCGTCAGCAGCCCGCCGAGGAATAACTGGGTGCGGAAATCGCCCAGCCGGGTCACCAGCACCACGGCGCCATCGATGGCCTGGCTGCGGTGCTCCTGCACCAGTGTCATCACGCCCTGGTCGAACTCGTGCAGGTAGGGCCAGCCGAGGAAGACCCCGGTCAAGGCCAGGAAACTCATGCCTGCGATCAGCCGGGTGCCGTGGCGTTGATCACGAATGCTGGTGTTCAGGCTCAGCCCGATGATGACTGCCAGGGTGCCGGCGATGATCCCGGCATCCAGCCAGAAGCCTTCCGGCAAGGGCAGGCGCATGGCTGCGCCGGTTGCCCAGCCGGGCAGCAGGTAGGCCACTGCCCAGCCGGCACCGGCCACCAGGCTGACGGCGATGAAGCGCGGCAGCGGCATGTCGAACATGCCGGCGACCATTGGCAGCATAGGCCGCAGCGGCCCGATGAAGCGCCCTACCAGCAGGCTGGCGATGCCGTAGCGCTGGAAGTAGGCCTCGGCGCTGCCGATCCATTCCGGATGGTGGCGCAGCAGGGGCAGCCTGCGAATGTTCTGGTGGAAGTACTTGCCCACCGTGTACGACAACGCATCGCCCACCAGGCCACCGAGAAAGCCCAGCAGCAGCGTTTCGCCCAGGCTGAAGGCGCCGCTGCCGGCCAATACCGCGACCGCGAACAGCAGCACGGTGCCTGGCACGATGATGCCGGCAATGGCCAGGCACTCGATGCAGGCCACCAGGAATATCGCCAGGCCAAGCCACTGCGGGTTGGCGCTGAGCCAGCCAGTCAGGCTGTCGAGCCATTGGCCCATGGTTCAGCTTCCTTGTTCCAGAATGAAGAAGTCGCGGCCTTCGACTTGGCCGCGACGTAACGGGTTCCGCGTGCAGAAACGGGCGTACTCAGCATCGACGAAACGGTAGGGCAGGTGCTCGTCGCGGCCATGCGGGATGCCCAGGCGGGCGGCCTGGATCACCCGTGGCACGATGTTGCCGCAATCCTCCACGTACAGGCGCTCGGCGTCAAAACGCTGGGCGTCCCAGTGCGGCACCTTCAGGCCCAGGGCCCGGCACAGCAAGGTCTGGCCCGCGCACAGGCGCTCGGGCGGGCGGAGGTTGCCGCTCGCATCGGGGTTGTTCAGTTGCATCTGTGCCAGGCTGTTCGGCCCCGAGCGGGCGTCCTGCCAAGGATAGGCCGACTTGATGAGCACCGCGTTGCCTGGCCCGTGGGCGCTGAAGTTCAGCGAGTCGCCGCCGCGCGCGTAGTACATATAGATGTGCCCGCCATCGAGGAACAGCGCCTTGCGCTTTTCGGTGTAGCCGAGCGAGGCGTGGCTGCCTTTGTCGGTGAGGTAGTAGGCCTCGGTCTCGATGATGCGCGCGGCCAGCCACAGGTCGCCGTGGCGATGGCGGATGACTTTGCCCAGCAGGGCCTTGGCCAGGGTCTGGGCGTCGCGGTCGAAAAAGCTGTCGGGCAAGGCTGGCATGCGGGCGGTTCGTGGCTGGGACGGCGGGGATGATAGCAATGAATAGCTTAATCGAGGCTGAATCGAGTGGGATGTTGGCAGTGCCGGCCCTTTCGCGGGCTCGCCCGCTCCCACAGATACTGCATAGGGTTCAGGCTTTGTGAAATCCCTGTGGGAGCGGGCGTGCCCGCGAAAAGGTCGCAACAGATGGTGGTTTTTTCGATAACCCCGGTTACATCTTTCCTACACAATGCCCCCAGCCATTTTCTACCATCCGCCACCCGCCGCTGGGCGTACACCTGCGCGCCAGTTATAATCAGCCGATTTCCCCTTCGCCAAGACACCGAACCCATGACTGAGTCCGTTCTTGACTATATGACCCGCCTGGGTCGCGCTGCCCGTGAGGCTTCCCGGGTGATCGGCCGTGCCAGTACCGCGCAGAAGAACCGCGCCCTGCAAGCTGCCGCCGATGCGCTGGACGCCGCTCGTGCAGAGCTGACCGCTGCCAACGAGCTGGACCTGGCCGCCGGCCGTGCCAACGGCCTGGAGCCCGCGCTGCTCGACCGCCTGGCGCTGACCCCGGCGCGTATCGACGGCATGATCACCGGCCTGCGCCAGGTGGCCAGCCTGCCGGACCCGGTCGGTGCCATCCGCGATATGAGCTACCGCCCATCCGGTATCCAGGTCGGCAAGATGCGCACGCCGCTGGGGGTGATCGGGATCATCTACGAATCGCGCCCGAACGTGACCATCGATGCCGCCAGCCTGTGCCTGAAGTCGGGTAACGCGACCATCCTGCGTGGCGGCTCCGAAGCCATCCACTCCAACCGCGCCATCGCCACCTGCATCCAGCGTGGCCTGGCCGCCGCCGGCCTGCCGGCAGCCGTGGTGCAGGTGGTCGAGACTACCGACCGCGAAGCCGTGGGCGCGCTGATCAGCATGCCGGAATTCGTCGACGTCATCGTGCCGCGCGGTGGCCGTGGCCTGATCGAACGCATCAGCCGCGATGCCCGCGTGCCCGTGATCAAGCACCTGGACGGTATCTGCCACGTCTATGTCAGCCAGCACGCCGACCTGGACAAGGCCTGGCGCGTGGCGTTCAACGCCAAGACTTACCGCTATGGCATCTGTGGTGCCATGGAAACGCTGCTGGTCGACCAGCAGGTGGCCGAGCGCTTCCTGCCGGAAATGGCCAGTCGCTTCCAGGAGAAAGGCGTCGAGCTGCGTGGCTGCGAGCGCACCCGGGCGATCATCGACGCCAAGCCCGCCACCGAGGCCGACTGGCACACTGAATACCTGGACGCGATCCTGTCGATCCGTGTGGTCGACGGCCTGGACCAGGCCATCGAGCACATCAACCACTATGGCTCGCATCACACCGATTCGATCATCAGCGAACACCAGGGTGAAGCCCGCCAGTTCATGGCCGAGGTCGACTCGGCGTCGGTCATGCTCAATACCCCGACCTGCTTCGCCGACGGCTTCGAGTACGGCCTGGGTGCGGAAATCGGCATTTCCACCGACAAGCTGCATGCCCGCGGCCCGGTCGGCCTGGAAGGCCTGACCTGCGAGAAGTACGTGGTGATCGGTGACGGCCAGCTGCGCGGCCAGGAGTCCTGCTGAGTTGAGCAAGGCCCAGGCAGTCCGGCGCATCGGCATTCTTGGCGGCACCTTCGACCCCGTGCACATCGGCCACCTGCGCAGCGCGCTGGAAGTGGCCGAGTTCATGGGGCTGGACGAACTGCGCCTGCTGCCCAACGCCCGGCCGCCGCACCGCGACACCCCGCAGGTGGCCGCGCAGGACCGCCTGGCCATGGTGCAAGGCGCTGTACAGGGCGTGCCCTGCCTGAGCGTGGATGCCCGCGAACTGGCGCGTGACAAACCGTCGTACACCATCGACACGCTGGAATCGATCCGCGCCGAACTGGCCGCTAACGACCAGTTGTTCCTGGTGCTGGGCTGGGATGCCTTCTGTGGCCTGCCCGGCTGGCACCGCTGGGAAGAATTGCTGCAACACTGTCACATCCTGGTGCTGCAACGCCCGGATGCCGACGTAGAACCCCCTGACGAGCTGCGCAACCTGCTGGCTGCGCGCTCGGAGAGCGATCCCACCGCCTTGTCCGGCCCGGCGGGAAACATTTCGTTCGTCTGGCAGACGCCGCTTGCGGTGTCGGCTACACAGATCCGACAGCTGCTGGCCAGCGGCAAATCGGTGAGGTTCCTGGTGCCGGACGCCGTACTGGCCTACATCGAGGCGCACGAACTGTATCGTGTACCTAACTGACGGTGCCTCTGGCGCCTCATCCAACGAGTTGAACGAGTTTTATATGACCAAGCAGAAAATCCACGGCGAAGAACTGGTTGCCCTGACCAAGGCAGCGCTGGAAGACGTCAAGGCCCAGGACATCCAGGTCATCGACGTGCGCGAAAAGCACAGCCTGACCGACTACATGATCATCGCCACCGGTACTTCCAACCGCCAGATCAATGCGATGCTGGAAAAGGTCCGCGAAGCGGTCAAGGCCAAGGGTGCCCAGCCGCTGGGTGAAGAAGGCAAGGGCGACAGCGACTGGGTGCTGCTGGACCTGAACGATGTCATCGTGCACATGATGACCGCCGCTGCCCGCCAGTTCTACGACCTGGAGCGCCTGTGGCAGGGTGCCGAGCAAAGCCGTGCCGCCGATGGCAAGCACCACAGCCCGGACCATGCCCACGAGTACTCCGACAAGCTCAAGGACCGGGAATAAGGAAAGCGCTGTGCGTCTGCGCCTGATCGCGGTCGGCTCGCGCATGCCGAAGTGGGTCGAGGAAGGCTGGCATGAATATGCCAAGCGCCTGCCCGCCGAGCTGTCGCTGGAGCTGGTGGAAATCCCGCTGAATACCCGTGGCAAGAATGCCGACGTCGCCCGCCTGATCCGTCAGGAGGGCGAAGCCATGCTGAGCAAGGTTCAGCCAGGGGAACGCATCGTCACCCTCGAGGTCCATGGCAAGCCCTGGAGTACCGAGCAGCTGGCGACCGAGCTGGACCGCTGGCGCCTGGATGCGCGCACGGTGAATTTGATGGTGGGCGGCCCGGAAGGCCTGGCGCCCGAGGTCTGTGCGCGCGCCGAGCAACGCTGGTCGCTGTCGCCGCTGACCTTGCCGCACCCATTGGTAAGGATACTCATCGGCGAGCAGATCTACCGCGCCTGGACCGTGCTGTCCGGGCATCCTTACCATAAATGAGCCTGTAAGCAGTCCGATGTCGCAGCCGATCCGTCTCAAGGACCACGAGAAAGACGCCCGCCTGGTGCGCAACCGCGTCGTGGTCGGCGCAGTCGCGATCATGCTGCTTATCTGCGTGCTGATTGCGCGTCTGTACTACCTGCAGGTCATCCAGCACGACTATCACTCGACGCTGTCGGAGAACAACCGGGTGCATGTGCAGCCGATCCCGCCGACCCGCGGGCTGATCTTCGACCGCAACGGGGTGATCGTCGCCGACAACCGGCCCAGCTTCAGCCTGTCGATGACCCGCGAACGTGCGGGTAACTGGCAGGAAGTGCTGGATACCATCGTCGAAGTGCTGGAGTTGACGCCCGACGACCGCGCCCTGTTCGAGAAGCGCATGCGCCAGGGCCGCAGGCCGTTCGAGCCGGTGCCGATCCTGTTCGAACTCAACGAAGAGCAGATCGCCCGTGTGGCGGTGAACCAGTTCCGCCTGCCGGGCGTGGAAGTGGTAGCCCAGCTGGTGCGCCATTACCCGCAGGGCGCGCATTTCGCCCATTCGGTGGGGTATGTGGGGCGGATCAACGAGAAAGAGCTGAAAACCCTCGACCCGGTGAACTACAGCGGCACCCACCACATCGGCAAGACCGGCATCGAGCGCTTCTACGAAGCCGACCTGCATGGCCAGGTGGGCTACGAGGAAGTCGAGACCAACGCCCGCGGCCGCGTGCTGCGGGTGCTCAAGCGCACCGACCCGAAACCGGGCAAGGACATCGTGCTGAGCCTGGACATCAAGCTGCAGGAGGCCGCCGAGGCTGCCCTGGGGGGCCGGCGTGGTGCGGTGGTGGCGCTCGACCCGCGTACCGGCGAGGTGCTGGCGATGGTCAGCCAGCCCAGCTTCGACCCCAACCTGTTCGTCACCGGCATCGGCTTCAAGGCCTATGCCGAACTACGCGACTCGATCGACCGACCGCTGTTCAACCGCGTGCTGCGCGGCCTTTACCCGCCAGGTTCGACCATCAAGCCCGCGGTGGCCATCGCCGGCCTGGACAGCGGCGTGGTCAATGCCGGCAGCCGGGTGTTCGACCCGGGCTACTACCAGCTGCCCAACTACGACCACAAATACCGTAACTGGAACCGTTCGGGCGATGGCTGGGTCGACCTGGACACCGCGATCATGCGCTCCAACGACACCTACTTCTACGACCTCGCCCACAAGATGGGCATCGATCGGCTGTCCAGCTACATGAACAAGTTCGGCATCGGCCAGCGGGTTTCCCTCGACATGTTCGAGGAATCCGCCGGGCTGATGCCATCGCGTGAATGGAAGCGCGCCACCCGCCGCCAGGCCTGGTTCCCCGGCGAAACCCTGATCCTCGGCATCGGTCAGGGCTACATGCAGGCCACGCCGCTGCAACTGGCCCAGGCCACTGCGCTGATCGCCAACAAGGGCGTGTGGAACCGCCCGCACCTGGCCAAGACCATCGAAGGCCAGCCGCCGGTGGACGACAACCCCATGGAAAACATCGTGCTGCGTGACAAGTCCGACTGGGCCAAGGTCACTCATGGCATGGAGCAGGTGATGCACAATGCCCGCGGTACCGCACGCAAGGCGGCCATCGGCTCGCAATATCGCATTGCCGGCAAGAGTGGTACCGCCCAGGTGGTGGCAATCAAGCAGGGCGAGAAGTACGACCGCAACAAGCTTCAGGAGCGCCACCGCGACCACGCCCTGTTCGTCGCCTTCGCCCCGGCCGAGGACCCGAAGATCGTGGTTTCGGTGATGGTCGAGAACGGGGAGTCCGGCTCGGGCGTCGCCGCCCCGGTGGTGCGCCAGGTGATGGACGCCTGGTTGCTCGACGAAAACGGCCGGCTCAAGCCCGAGTTCGCGCCTGCCACCGTTACCCAGGAATCAGCCCTGTGATGAACAATTTCGATCGCATGCTCTCCAGCGAGGATGTGATGCGTCGGCGCGCCAGCTTTCTGCAGCGCATCCACGTCGACGGCCCTTTGCTGATCATTCTGCTGACCCTCGCTGCCGGCAGCCTGTTCGTCCTGTATTCGGCCAGTGGCAAGAACTGGGACCTGCTGCTCAAGCAGGCCACCTCGTTCGGCATCGGCCTGGTGTCGATGTTCATCATCGCCCAGCTGGAGCCGCGCTTCATGGCTCGCTGGGTGCCGCTGGCCTACCTGGCCGGGGTGCTGTTGCTGGTGGTGGTGGACGTGATGGGCCACAACGCCATGGGCGCCACGCGCTGGATCAACATCCCCGGGGTGATCCGCTTCCAGCCCTCGGAGTTCATGAAGATCATCATGCCGGCGACCATCGCCTGGTACCTGTCCAAGCGCACGTTGCCGCCGCATCTGAAGCATGTGGCGATCAGCCTGGTGCTGATCGGCGTGCCGTTCATCCTGATCGTGCGCCAGCCCGACCTGGGTACGGCGCTGCTGATCCTCGCCTCCGGGGCTTTCGTGCTGTTCATGGGCGGCCTGCGCTGGCGCTGGATCCTCAGCGTACTGGCGGCTGCGGTGCCAGTGGCGGTGGCGATGTGGTTCTTCGTCATGCATGACTACCAGAAGCAACGGGTACTGACCTTCCTCGACCCGGAAAGCGACCCGTTGGGCACTGGCTGGAACATCATCCAGTCGAAGGCGGCGATCGGCTCGGGCGGTGTGTTCGGCAAGGGCTGGCTGCTCGGCACCCAGTCGCACCTGGATTTCCTGCCGGAAAGCCACACAGACTTCATCATCGCCGTGCTCGGCGAGGAATTCGGCCTGGTCGGCATCTGCCTGCTGCTGATCGTCTACCTGCTGCTGATCGGCCGTGGCCTGATGATCACTGCCCAGGCGCAGACTCTGTTCGGCAAGCTGCTGGCGGGCAGCCTGACCATGACCTTCTTTGTGTACGTGTTCGTCAATATCGGTATGGTCAGCGGCCTTCTGCCCGTGGTGGGCGTGCCGCTGCCCTTCATCAGCTATGGCGGAACTTCGTTGGTGACGCTGCTGTCAGCGTTTGGCGTTCTGATGTCGATCCACACGCACCGCAAATGGATCGCTCAGGTTTGAATAAGGTGAAGAATTTCATGCAAGCAGTGCGTAACTGGGCTGCCCGTTGTGCGCCGTGGATCGGCGCGGTGGGCCTGTTCGGCGCTGTACAGCTGGCCCATGCCGGCGATTACCAGGGCTCGCCGCAGGTGGCCCAGTTCGTTGGCGAAATGAGCCGCGACTATGGCTTTGCCCCTGAGCAGCTGATGGGTGTGTTCGCGGAGGTGCAGCGCAAGCAGTCGATCCTCGACGCCATTTCGCGCCCGGCCGAACGGGTAAAGCCGTGGAAGGACTACCGGCCGATGTTCATCACTGACGCGCGTATTGCCCGCGGTGTTGACTTCTGGCGCCAGCACGAAGCGGTGCTGGCCCGTGCCGAGCAGGAATATGGCGTGCCGGCGCAGTACATCGTTGCCATCATCGGCGTGGAAACCTTCTTTGGCCGCAACACCGGTAACTACCGGGTGATCGATGCCTTGTCGACCTTGGGCTTCGACTACCCGCCACGGGCGGAGTTCTTCCGCAAGGAGCTGCGCGAATTCCTGCTGCTGGCCCGTGAGGAACAGCTCGACCCGCTGACGCTCAAAGGCTCCTACGCTGGTGCAATGGGCCTGCCGCAGTTCATGCCGAGCAGCTTCCGCAACTTCGCGGTGGACTTCGACGGCGACGGCCACATCAATATCTGGAACAACCCGGACGATGCCATTGGCAGCGTGGCCAGCTACTTCAAGCGCCACGGCTGGGTGGCCGGCGAAGGTGTGGTCAGCCGCGCCTGGGTGGACGGTGGGCGCGCCGACGAAGGCCTGACCACCGGCATCGAGCCGGTAAAAACCGTTGGGGAGTTGCGCACGCTTGGCTGGTCGGTCCATGATTCGTTGCGCGATGATCTGCCGGTTACCGCCTTTCGTCTCGAGGGCGACAATGGCCCCGAGTACTGGATGGGCCTGAAGAACTTCTACGCGATCACTCGCTACAACCGCAGCGTGATGTATGCCATGGCGGTGCATCAGCTATCGGAACAGCTGGTTCAAGCACGGGGCGTCAAGTAATGCGCGCAATCATCTCTGGCAAGTCTTTCAAGCTGCTCACCTGCCTCGCCGTGGGCGTGGTGCTGGCCAGCTGTTCGTCCAACCGCCCGCCCCAGCAAAGCAGTGGCAACGTGGTGCGCACCCAGCCGGGCCTGGACATCAACCGCGCGCACAAGGACGGCGCGCCGTGGTGGGACGTGGATGTGAACAAGATCCCCGACGCCACGCCAACCGTGCACACCGGCAACTACAAGGCCAACCCGTACACGGTATTGGGCAAGACCTACTACCCGATGCAGGACTCGCGCAATTATCGCGCGGAAGGTACCGCGTCGTGGTATGGCACCAAGTTCCACGGCCAGAACACCGCCAACGGCGAGCTGTACGACCTGTACGGCATGAGCGCGGCGCACAAGACCCTGCCGCTGCCGGCCTACGTGCGGGTGACCAACCTGGCCAACGGGCGTAGCGTGATCTTGCGGGTGAACGACCGTGGGCCGTTCTATTCGGACCGCATCATCGACTTGTCCTATGCCGCGGCGAAAAAGCTCGGTTATGCCGAGATTGGCACCGCGCACGTGCGCGTCGAAGGTATCGACCCGCAGCAGTGGTGGGCCCAGCGTGGCCAGACACCACCGATGGTGCTCAAGGAGCCCCAGGTGGCCCAGACCCAGGCGATCCCGGCCAGTACCGGGCGCGTCGAGCAATGGACCCCGCCGCCCCAGCAGCATGCAGCGCCGGTGGTGCCGGTGCAGGTGGCCGGCAACAACGTGCCGGCCGGCAGTGGCGGCAGCTTCCTGCAGGTGGGTGCCTTCGCCAACCCGGACGCCGCCGAACTGCTGCGCTCCAAGCTCAGCAGCATGGTCAGCGCGCCAGTGTTCATCAGCTCGATCGTGCGTAACCAGCAGACCCTGCACCGCGTGCGCCTCGGGCCGATCAACAGCCAGGGCGAGATCCAGCAAGCGCAGGACAGCATCCGCCTGGCGAACCTTGGGCAGGCCAAGCTGGTCACAGCTGACTGACCGCGTTGCCTTCTTCGCGGGCATGTACAATGTCGGCTTTTGCCCGCAGCGACATAAAGCCGCACATTGCGAGCCAGGCCTACGGCCGCAAAAACTAGACTGACTGGCGCTG
>NZ_JBKGFP010000050.1:0-26490 GCF_046557535.1 Pseudomonas sp. S1(2024) | reverse complement strand
CGCGGGCACGCCCGCTCCCACAGGGCATGCGAAACCCTGTGGGAGCGGGCGCGCCCGCGAAGAAGGCAACACCAAACTGTCGGTTTTGTCATGAATTGACGGGCGCGGGCATGTACAATGTCGGCTTTTGCCCGCAGCGACATAAAGCCGCACATTGCGAGCCAGGCCTACGGCCGCAAAAACTAGACTGACTGGCGCTGGGCACATGATCTTGCCCAGGGAACATCAGACCATTAGCGATTTTCGAGAGACGGATGAACATCACCAACCTTGCCAAACGACTTTGCCTGCCCGTACTGCTGATGATCACGCCTGCCGCCTTCGCGGCTGAGCAGATGACGCCGGCGCCACCGCAACTGGCAGCCAAGTCCTACGTACTCATGGATGCGTCCAGCGGCAACGTGCTGGTCGAGAACAACGGTGACGAGCGCCTGCCGCCTGCCAGCCTGACCAAGCTGATGACGGCCTACATCGCCACCCTGGACATCCGTCGCGGCCAGATCGGTGAAAACGACCCGGTTACCGTCAGCGAAAACGCCTGGCGGACCGGCGGTTCGCGCATGTTCATCAAGGTGGGCAGCCAGGTGACCGTCAGCGACCTGCTGCACGGCATCATCATCCAGTCCGGCAATGACGCCTCGGTCGCCCTGGCCGAGCACATCGCCGGCAGCGAAGACGCCTTCGCCGACATGATGAACAAGACCGCTGCCGACCTGGGAATGGCCAACAGCCACTTCATGAACCCGACCGGCCTGCCGCACCCGGACCATTACTCGTCGGCCCACGATATGGCTACCCTGGCCCGTGCGATCATCAACGTCGACCCGGCCCACTACGCCATCTACTCGCAGAAAGAGTTCTTCTGGAACAACATCAAGCAGCCAAACCGCAACCTGCTGCTGTGGCGTGACAAGACTGTCGACGGCCTGAAGACCGGCCACACCGACGAAGCCGGCTACTGCATGGTGGCTTCGGCCGTTCGCGATGGCCAGCGCCTGATCGCCGTGGTCTTCGGCACCAACAGCGAGCAGTCGCGTGCTGCCGAGACCCAGAAGCTGCTGACCTATGGCTTCCGCTTCTTCGAAACCCAGACCTTCTACCAGAAGGGTACCGAGCTGACCAAGTCGCCGGTCTGGAAGGGCGCGACTGGCGAAGTGAAAGCTGGCCTGGCCAACGACCTGACCCTGACTATGCCTAAAGGCCAATTGAAGCGCCTGCAGGCTTCGATGACCATGAACCCGCAGCTCACCGCGCCAATCGCCAAAGGTGACGTGATCGGCAAAGTGGAAGTCAAACTGGACGAGAAAGTGGTTCACAGCGCCGACCTGATCGCCCTCGATGGCGTCGAGGAAGGTGGTTTCTTCCGCCGTATGTGGGATAGCATCCGTCTATTCTTCTACGGGTTGTTCAACTGATACGTGACCTGCATGCCCCCGCGTATCCAGCGGGGGCGTTGTTGTTGCCACGGCTTACGAGGCCGTTTCCGCCATGAGCGAACCAGACGTCAAGTCGCACAAGATCGAATTCCCCTGCGACGATTACCCGATCAAGGTCATCGGTGACACCGTTGTCGGCTTCAAGGACACGGTGATAGAGATCCTGAGCAAGCACGCGAAGGTCGACCTTTCCACCCTGGCCGAGCGCCAGAGCAAGGAAGGCAAGTACACCACCGTGCAATTGCACATCGTTGCCGAAAGCGAGAACCAGCTGCACGATATCAACAGCGCCCTGCGCGCTACCGGCATCGTGAAAATGGTGCTCTGATGTCCGCCTGCCTCGGTTTTCGCGAGCTTGGCCTGCAGCCCTACGAACCGGTGCTGGAGGCCATGCGTCGCTTCACCGAGCAGCGCAGCCCGGACAGCCAGGATGAAGTCTGGCTGGTCGAGCACCCCGCGGTCTTCACCCAGGGCCAGGCCGGCAAGGCCGAGCACCTGCTGGTGCCGGGCGACATCCCGGTAGTGCAGACCGATCGCGGTGGCCAGGTGACCTACCATGGCCCCGGGCAGCTGGTGGCCTACCTGCTGCTGGATGTGCGCCGGCTGGGCTTTGGCGTGCGTGAGCTGGTCAGCCGTATCGAGCAGACCCTCATCGACCTGCTCGCCAGTTACGATGTCCAGGCCGCGGCCAAGCCCGATGCCCCGGGCGTCTATGTCGACGGAGCGAAAATCGCCTCCCTCGGCCTGCGAATCCGCAACGGCCGTTCGTTCCACGGCCTTGCCCTGAACGTGGACATGGACCTCGCGCCATTCCGCCGAATCAACCCCTGCGGCTATGCGGGGCTGGCGATGACCCAGCTGCGCGACCTGGCAGGCCCGATCGAACTCGACGAGGTCAGGACAAGGCTGCGCGGACAGCTGGTCAAGCACCTCGACTACGCTGAGCAGACGACCCTCACGGGCGGAATCGACTGAATATGACAACTGTGCAAGAAGCCGTGCCGAACCTGACACCTACCCAGGATGCCACCCCGCGCCCAGCGCCGAAGAAGGTGGAAGCCGGGGTCAAGCTGCGTGGTGCCGAAAAGGTGGCGCGCATTCCGGTGAAGATCATCCCCACCGAAGAGCTGCCGAAGAAGCCCGACTGGATCCGCGTGCGTATCCCGGTGTCGCCCGAGGTAGACCGCATCAAGCAGCTGCTGCGCAAGCACAAGCTGCACAGCGTATGCGAAGAGGCATCCTGCCCGAACCTGGGCGAGTGCTTCTCCGGTGGTACCGCCACCTTCATGATCATGGGTGACATCTGCACCCGTCGTTGCCCGTTCTGCGACGTTGGCCACGGCCGGCCGAAACCGCTGGACCTGGACGAGCCGAAGAACCTGGCCATCGCCATCGCCGACCTGCGCCTGAAGTACGTGGTGATCACCTCGGTGGACCGCGACGACCTGCGTGACGGTGGTGCCCAGCACTTTGCCGACTGCATCCGCGAAATCCGTGCGCTGTCGCCGGGCGTACAGCTGGAAACCCTGGTGCCGGACTACCGTGGGCGCATGGATATTGCCCTGGAGATCACCGCGCAAGAGCCGCCGGATGTGTTCAACCATAACCTCGAGACCGTACCGCGCCTGTACAAGGCCGCGCGCCCGGGTTCGGACTACGACTGGTCGCTGGACCTGCTGCAGAAGTTCAAGCAGTTGGTGCCGCACGTACCGACCAAGTCGGGCCTGATGCTCGGCCTGGGCGAGACCGACGAGGAAGTGATCGAAGTGATGCACCGTATGCGCGAGCATGACATCGACATGCTCACCCTCGGCCAGTACCTGCAACCGTCGCGCAGCCACCTGCCGGTGCAGCGTTTCGTCCACCCGGACACCTTCGCCTGGTTCGCCGAGGAAGGTTACAAGATGGGCTTCAAGAACGTCGCTTCCGGCCCGCTGGTGCGTTCTTCGTACCACGCTGACCAGCAGGCTCACGAAGCCAAGATCAAGCTCTGAGCCAAGCACAGAGCCACGCATGCCGATGCGCGCCGAAGGGCCGCATCGGCATTTTTGTTTGTGCCACACGCGCTGCAAGGAGCCGCGATGAATTGCGCCGAAACCTTCCAACCCAGCCTGCCAGCCGCGCTGCCGCGTGATGCCTGTTTTGCCATTGTCGCCCCGGCGGGCGCGGCGCGGCTGGATACGCACAAGGTCAACCAGTGGTTCGTTGATAGAGGCTACAGTTGCCGCATCTACCCGGGTGCCCTTCAGGCCCAGGGCTATCTGGCGGGGCCGGACCGGCAGCGGTTACAGGACCTGCATGATGCCTTTGCCGACCCGGCCATCGACGCCATTCTGTGCATGCGTGGGGGGTACGGCAGCATGCGCCTGCTCGACCAGCTCGATTTCGAACTGATCCGGCGCAACCCCAAGCCACTGATCGGTTACAGCGACATAACCGCGCTGCACACGGCGATCTACCGGCATACCGGGCTGCTCACCTTCCATGGCGGGATGCTCAATGCCGACCTGCTGGGGGCCAAGTTGCCGCCAACCGAGACTTCGTTGCTGGCGCAGCTGGGTGGGCATGTGCGGGCAGGGGAGCAGATCGTGCACCCTGCTGACTTCGCATTGAGCAGCGTGCTGCATGGGGTGGCCGGCGGGCCGCTGCTGGGCGGCAACCTGTCGATGCTGGGCGCGACCCTGGGAACGATTGCCGAGCTGGATACGCAGGGCTGCATCCTGTTCATCGAGGACGTCAACGAGCCGCTGTACCGGGTGGATCGCTTGCTGACCCAACTGCGCCTGGCGGGCAAGCTGGAGGGGGTGAAGGGTGTGCTGGTGGGGGACTTTGCCGGGATTACCACTGCGGCGTTGACGCCCCTGCTGAAGGATATCTTCGCGCCGCTGGGTGTGCCGGTGCTGGCCGGATGGCGCAGTGGGCATTGTGACCCGAATGTGTGCTTGCCGTTGGGGGCTCGGGTAATGCTGGATAGCGGGAGGCAGACATTGGTGTTGGAGCAGGATTTGTTCAAGGCTTGAGATTGCCGGGGCTGCTTTGCAGCCCATCGCGACACAAGGCCGCTCCTACAGGAGACCGCGTTACCCCGATGGTTCGCGATCGCTTGTAGGAGCGGCCTAGTGTCGCGATGGGCCGCGCAGCGGCCCCAAAATGCTCACTGCTGACGCAGGCTCTCGAGCAGCTTGTGGGTCGGATACCCATCCGCCGGCCACCCCAGCCCCTGCTGGGCATTGCGGATCGCCTTGCGGGTATTGGCGCCAATGATGCCATCGGCATTGCCGGCTTCGTGCCCATTGCTGTTCAGCAGGTTCTGCAGCTCCATGCGCTCGCTGCGGCTGAGGGGCAGGTCTTCTTTCGGCCAGCTGCCGGCAATGAAGCCCCAGCCCGTGAAGCGATCACCCAGCAGGCTTACTGCCAGCGCGTAGGACGACGAATTGTTGTACTTGAGGATGGCGCGGAAGTTGTCCAGCACCAGGAACGCCGGGCCACGCGCGCCCGCGGGCAGCAGCAGTGCCGCAGACAGCTGGTTGCTAGCCACCGGCAGCTGGGTACCGGCAGGCAGTTTCACGCCCATCGCCAGCCACTCGCTCACCGGCTTGCGCAGGGCGCCATCGGCCTGCCAGTAATCGAAGCCAGGCGGCACCTGTACCTCGAAGCCCCACGGCTGGCCACGCTTCCAGCCCGAACTCTGCAGATAGTGCGCGGTCGAGGCCAAGGCGTCTGCCGTGCTGTTCCAGATGTCGCGGCGGCCATCGCCGTCGAAGTCCACGGCATGGGTGTTGTAGGTGGTCGGGATGAACTGGGTCTGGCCCATGGCACCGGCCCACGAGCCACGCATGGCCTCAGGCTGGATGTCGCCGTGCTGAATGATCTGCAGCGCGGCGATCAGCTGGTCCTGGGCGAACTGCGGGCGTCGGCCCTCATAGGCCAGGGTAGCCAGCGAGCGGATCACCGACTTGTTGCCCTGAAACTGGCCGAAGTTGCTTTCCATGCCCCATACCGCGACCAGCACCTGGCGATCGACACCATAGCTTTGCTCGATGCGGGTCAGCAGTTCGGCGTTCTGCTCCAGCAGCTTCTTGCCGTTGCGCACGCGCAGAGGCGACAGGGCGCCTTCGAGGTATTCCCATACGGGGCGGGTGAACTCCGGCTGGCTGCGATCGGCCTTGATCACGTCCATGTCGGGGGTGACGCCGAGGAAGGCGCGGTCGAACGTATCCTGCGAAATGCCGGCTTGCAGGGCTTGCTGGCGAAAGCCTGCTTGCCATTGCGCGAAGGTTTGCAGAGGCTGGATTTCAGTGCTGGTGTCGGGCGTCGTGCCGGGCAGGGTCACCACAGGGGTGGGCTGGGCGGGGGCCAGCGGCAAGGCATCTGCGGCGGTGGGCTTTTCTGCGCAGGCCACGAGCAGGATGAAACTGGAGGCCGCGATCAGCTGGCGGGTTTTCCAGCGGGGGAGAAGACTGAGGAGCATTCACAGATCCAGAATTGCAGGTCAGGTGACGACCATATCATGCCTGCGCTCTCGATGCTTTCATGCAGCCAAAAAGTAGGAAGCCTCCCAATCTCTCGATTGGAAGGCTTCGCGGCGGTAGCTGCCTTTGCCCTTGTTCGGCTGTTCCTGGCGGCAGCGGAACAGCGGTTGGGCGATGATCGACTTGGCCTTGTTGGGGCCGTGCTTTTTCGGCTTTTTGCTCATGGCGGGGTTCCCGGGTTGGGTGGGTTTCGCGGCGCACTGTAGGGCTTGGGGCAGGGTGGGGCCAATTGATTGTGTATATGGTCGAGATGTTGGGGGGCATTGCAGCCCTGTGGGATCGGGCGTGCCCGCGAACACCGGCGAAGCCGGTGCCATCCACCGCGTCGCCTGATTCGCAGGCATGCCCGCTCCCACAGCGGCCCCAGTTACTCGGGAGGGAGTGTGAGGCGCTGGCCGGCCATCAGCAGCGACAAGCGGGCCAGACCAGTCCACGGCGAGCCCTCGGCCTGGCCCTTGATCTGTGCATCGATACGCTGGGCATCTTGCAGCAACTGCGCCCAGCGCTGCGCCGACAGGCGCTGCAGGGCCTTGCTGACCAGTGGCCGGCGTTTGTCCCAGACCGGTGGGCGGGCCTGGCTGAAGGCCTTGTCCAGCGGTACACCCTGGCTGAACTGCTGGGCCAGCCCCGCCAGTTGGCGCAGCTCTCGGGCCAGGGCCCAGAGAATCACTGGTGGCTCCACGCCTTCACCGCGCAAGCCTTCGAGCATACGCAAGGCATGCGCAGCTTCGCCGTTGAGAATGGCATCGACCAGGCCGAAGACATCGAAGCGGGCGCTGTCGGCGACGGCGGCCTGCACGGTCTCCACGGTGATCTGGTTGCCCTCGGCAAGCAGTTTGAGCTTTTCGATTTCCTGTGCGGCCGCCAGCAGGTTGCCTTCCACGCGCGCGGCAATCAGGTCGACGGCGTCACGCTGTGCCGACAGGCCGGCCTGCTGCAGGCGCTGGTTGATCCACTGCGGCAGCTGGTGCACATCCACCGGCCAGATCTGGATGAACTGGCAGTGGGCACCTTCGATCAGCGCCTTGCCCCACTTGGTCTTCTGCGCGCTGCCGTCGAGCTTGGGCAGGCTGACCAGCAGCAAGGTGTCTTCGGCAGGGTTGGCGCAGTATTCCATCAGCGCAGCAGCGCCCTTGTCACCAGGCTTGCCCGAGGGCAGGCGCAATTCCAGCAGGCGGCGCTGGGCGAACAGGGACAGGCTGGCGCCAGCCTGGAGCAGGGTGCCCCAGTCGAAGTTGGCGTCGGCACTGAAGACCTGGCGTTCGTCGAAGCCCTGCTGGCGCGCGGCGTTGCGGATGGCGTCGGCGGCTTCCTGGCACAGCAGCGGGTCGTCGCCGCTGACTACGTAGACCGGTGCCAGGGCGCCTTGCAGGTGCTTGTTGAGTTGGGCGGGAGCGAGCTTCATGGGAAACAGGTGGGGTACCCGAAGGTACCCCGCTCGGGCTTAGTTGCCCGGTACTTCCAGTGGCGACTGCTGAGGCGTTTCGGCCTGCTGGCGGCGAGCGGCCTCCAGCGCAGCGGCTTCGGCCTTGGCACGTTCGTCGGCTTGACGCTGCAGCTCGTCCAGCTGGGACGGGGTCAGCAACTGCAGGCGAACGACCATGGCGTTGACCAGGTCGCGACGCATTTCTTCGCGGGCGCGGATGGCTTCCTGCTCGGAGCCGGTGATGTTCGAGCCGTCACGCAAGTAGATCTTGCGCACTTCCAGCTTGTCGCTCATCAGCTCCAGGTTGTTCAGGCCCTGGATGCTGTAGTTCAGCACGGTGGTCAGCTCGTACTCGGCGGTACGGTTGCCACTGTTGTAGGTCGCCGAGCGCTCGCGCTCCTGCTCGTTGGTCAGCACCAGGCGGTACGGTGCACCAGCGTGCACGTTGACGCCGCTACGCTGCAGTACTTCACGCAGCTGGACCACAGTCGGGCCGTAGGCGTTGCGTGCGCTGACGTCCATTTCCTTCACGCTCAGTTCGGTGGAGCCGGTGCCACGCAGCTGGAAACCGCAGGCGCTGAGCATGACCGCCAGGCCAATTACCAGCAAATTGCGTTTGATCATGTTGTTGCTCCCTTGTGGGCCTGTTCGCCCGCCCGCAGTGCCTGCGGGCGGGCGTTGCCATCAGTTGGCGACGATGTTGACCAGCTTGCCCGGAACCACGATGACCTTGCGGATGGTCAGGCCATCGATGAAGCGCAGGACGTTCTCGTTGCTGCGCGCCGCGGCTTCGATTTCTTCGCGGCTGGCGGCGGCCGGCATTTCGACCTGGCCACGCAGCTTGCCGTTGACCTGCACCACCAGGGTGACGGTGTCCTGTACCAGGGCTGCCTCGTCGACGGCTGGCCAGCTGGCGTCGATGACGGCCTGCTGGTGGCCCAGCTGTTGCCACAGCTCGTGGGAGATGTGCGGGGTGATCGGCGCCAGCAGCAGGGTGACGGCCTCCAGGCCTTCCTGCAGCAGGGCACGGTCCTGTTCAGTGGCTTGCGGGGCCTTTTCCAGCACGTTCATCACGGTCATCACCTGGGCGATAGCGGTGTTGAACTTGTGGAACTGGCCCACGTCGGTGCTGGCTTGCTTGATGGCGGTGTGGATGGCGCGGCGGATGACCTTTTGCGCGTCGTCCAGGGCGGCGACATCCAGCTTGCCCGGCAGGCCCTGGGCTACATGGGCCTGGGCCAGGCGCCAGACGCGGCGCAGGAAGCGGCTGGCGCCCTCGACGCCGGAGTCGGACCACTCCAGGCTCATGTCGGGCGGCGAGGCGAACATCATGAACAGGCGGCAGGTGTCGGCGCCGTACTGGTCGATCATCGATTGCGGGTCGACGCCGTTGTTCTTCGACTTCGACATCTTCTCGGTGCCACCGATTTCCACCGGCAGGCCATCGGTCTTCAGGCGGGCGCCAATGATCTTGGCCTTGGCATCGCGCTCGACTTCGACATCGGCCGGGTTGAACCAGTCCTTGCCGCCGTTGCTGGCCACACGGTAGTAGGTTTCGGCGACCACCATGCCCTGGGTCAGCAGGTTCTTGAACGGCTCGTTCGAGGTGACCAGGCCCTCGTCACGCATCAGCTTGTGGAAGAAGCGCGCGTACAGCAGGTGCAGGATGGCGTGCTCGATACCGCCGATGTACTGGTCGACCGGCAGCCAGTGGTTGGCCGCTTTCGGGTCGACCATGCCACCTTCGTAGTTCGGCGAGGCGTAGCGGGCGAAGTACCAGGACGACTCGACGAAGGTGTCCATGGTGTCGGTTTCGCGCTTGGCCGCGGTGCCGCATTTCGGGCAGCTGCACTCGTAGAATTCAGGCATGCGCGCCAGCGGCGAACCGGCACCGTCCGGCACCACGTTCTCTGGCAGGGTGACCGGCAGCTGGTCTTCCGGCACCGGTACGTCGCCGCAGGACGGGCAGTGGATGATCGGGATCGGGCAGCCCCAGTAGCGCTGGCGGCTGATACCCCAGTCACGCAGGCGGAACTGGGTACGCGATTTGCCCAGCTCCTTGCGGATCAGGGCGGCTTCGATGGCGTCGAAGGCACCGGCGAAGTCCAGGCCGTCGAATTCGCCGGAGTTGATCAGCTGGCCGTGCTCGCCATAGGCGGCCAGCCACTCGTTGCCGACTTCATCGCCAGCGCTGGTGCGCACCACCGCCTTGACCGGCAGGTTGTACTTGTGGGCGAACTCGAAGTCGCGCTCGTCGTGGGCCGGCACGGCCATGACGGCGCCATCGCCGTAGTGCATCAGCACGTAGTTGGCGACCCATACCGGCAGCTTCTCGCCGGTCAGCGGGTGCTCGACCAGCAGGGAAGTGGCCATGCCCTTCTTCTCCTGGGTGGCCATGTCGGCTTCGGCAACGCTGCCGCTCTTGCACTCGTCGATGAACGCCTGCAGCGCCGGGTTGCCCTGGGCGGCCTGGGTGGCCAGCGGGTGTTCGGCGGCGACGGCGACGTAGGTGGCGCCCATCAACGTGTCGGGACGGGTGGTGAAGACCTTGAGGGTGCCTTCGTGGCCGATGCTGGCCAAGTCGTACGGGAACTGCACTTCCATGCCGCGCGACTTGCCGATCCAGTTGCGCTGCATGGTCTTGACCTGCTCAGGCCAGCCCGGCAGCTCGTCCAGGCTTTCCAGCAGCTCGTCGGCGTAGTCGGTGATGCGGAAATAGTACATCGGGATTTCGCGCTTCTCGATCAGCGCGCCCGAACGCCAGCCACGGCCGTCGATGACCTGCTCGTTGGCCAGTACGGTCTGGTCCGCCGGGTCCCAGTTCACGGTACCGTTCTTGCGGTAGATGATGCCTTTCTCGAACAGGCGGGTGAACAGCCACTGCTCCCAACGGTAGTAGTCGGGCTTGCAGGTGGTGACTTCACGTGCCCAGTCGATGGCCAGGCCCAGGCTCTTGAGCTGGGTCTTCATGTAGTCGATGTTTTCGTACGTCCACTTGGCCGGGGCGACGTTGTTCTTCATCGCCGCGTTTTCCGCGGGCATACCGAATGCGTCCCAGCCCATCGGCTGCAGGACGTTCTTGCCCAGCATGCGCTGGTAGCGGGCAATCACGTCACCGATGGTGTAGTTGCGCACGTGGCCCATGTGTAGCTTGCCGCTCGGGTACGGGAACATCGACAGGCAGTAGTAGGTGTCCTTGCCTGGCTGTTCGGTAACAGCGAACGATTGTTGCTCGTCCCAGAACTTCTGGGCGGCGGCTTCGATATCACGGGGCGTGTATTGTTCGTGCATGGCTACTTTTTGCTGAGAGGGAAGAGACCTTGTTCCAGGCAGCGGAACCTCGCTGCGTCCGGCACTCCGGTGTCGTTTAGAGTGAACGCCGTAGCATACAGCAGCGCCGCGCATCGTGGGAAACCTTCGTTGCGAATGCCCGCTGGTCGCGGCACACGGCTGCTTTTTTCAACGACGCTAAGCTCAGGTGTGGGGGGAGATATTCTTATCTTCAATGAGGTGAACGGATGGGAGAGACGCAGCTACCCGCAATCAGACCGGAGCTATACGAACGCCTGATCGACCGGCTTGGCCTGGCGCTGGAAGTGGCCAGGACCTCGGTGCGATTGCGCGACGAAATGCCAGCCGAGCTGGAGTTGCGTGGCCTGAGCCACGCAGAGTTCGAACTGATCAAGGCCTACCTGGATTCCCTCCCGGAGCGCCACAATGCCTGTGTCGGCAGTTACCCACAAGCGGAGCCGACATCGGCCAAGATCATCTGGCTCAAGGACAAGAAACGCCCCGCCAGCACGGCGAGATCCAGGACGCTGCCGCATCGCTAGCCGTTCAGGACGCCAGGCGCAGGCTATCGCGCGCCGGTTCTTAAATTTTGCACAGCTCACGATCGGCGCCGGCCACACCCTTGTTGACCGGCGTCGATCCTTCTAGGCTGCACGCCTGCCAAGGAGGTGTGGCCAATGTCGATCCGATTCTTCGTCAAACAATGGCTGATGCCGCCAGGCGTCCTGTTCCTGCTGCTGCTTGTGGCGTGGTGGCTGCGCCGCCGTCGGCCCCGGCTGGCAGCGCTGTGCTTTGCCCTGGGCCTTGGTGGCCTGTGGCTGATGAGCCTGCCGCTGGTGGTGCAGGAAACCGCTCGTGTGCTCGAGACAGAAGCGCCACTGGCGGTAAGCGATTGGACAGGCCTGGCAAGCCGGGCAGATGCCATTGTGGTGCTGGGCGCGGGGCGTGAGCGGGGTGACCCGGCCTGGGGTGGTGGCGACCAGCCCACAGCCACGGCGCTGGAGCGCATGCGCTTTGCCGCACGGCTGGCCAAGGCTTCGGGCTTGCCGGTGTTGACCAGTGGCGGGTTGCACTATGGCTCGCCGCCGAGCGAGGCGCAGTTGATGGCTGATCGCCTGCGTGAAGATTTCGGTGTCGAGGTGAAATGGCGAGAGGAGGGCAGCCGCACGACCTGGGAAAATGCCCGGCTGACGGCCAAGGTGCTGCAGCCGTTGGGGATTCGCCGGGTGGTCGTGGTGACCCAGGCCTGGCACATGCAGCGCTCGCGCTGGAGCTTCGAGCAGGCGGGGTTCGAGGTGGTGCCGGCGCCAGTCGGGTTCCTCGGGCGCGATCATGCGCGGCCGTTCGGCGGGTTGCTGCCGGAGAGCCGGGCGATGTGGCAGAGCGGGCAGTTGCTCAATGAAGAGGCCGGTACAGGCGACATCATCAGACAGTCTTGGCTATTCGCCCAGCCAGCAACGCCCAACCCAGCAGCAATGCACAGACTATCGCCAGCGGCCACGACCGCCATTGCAGGTACGGCGTCAGCTTCTGCATCGGCACCACCTCGCCATACAGCACCGCCTGCTGGAACTGCGGTACCTGCGTGGTAATGCGGCCAAACGGGTCGATCAGCGCGGTCACGCCATTGTTGGTGGCGCGGATCATCCAGCGCCCGGCTTCCAGCGCGCGCATCTGTGCCATCTGCAGGTGCTGCAACGGGCCGATCGAGGTACCGAACCAGGTGTCGTTGCTGATGGTCAGCAGCAGGTCGCTGCGGGCCGCCAGGCCAGCGGCGAATTCGGGGTAGACCACTTCGTAGCAGATGTACGGCGCAATCTGGTAGCCCTTGGCCTGCAGCAGCGGCTGGTCTTCCGGCCCGCGGGCGAAGTCCGACATGGGCAGGTTGAAGAACTCGATCAGGCCACGCAGCATGTCCTGCAGCGGCACATACTCGCCAAAAGGCACCAGCTTCTGCTTGAGGTAGGTGCCATCGCCTTCACCAGTGACGGTGATGCCGTTGTAGTAGCGGCGCTGGTGATGCACCACTTCACGCACCGGCACGCCGGTAATCAGCGCCGAATGCCGCTCGGCGGCAAACCGGCCCATCACGTCGATATAGCCTTGGGCCTGGTCCTTGAGCACCGGGACCGCGGTTTCCGGCCACACCAGCAGGTCTACCGGCCTGGAGCTGAAGCTCAGGTCACGGTACAGCGCCAGTTGCGCATCGATGTGCGCCGGGTCCCATTTCAGGTCCTGCTCGACGTTGCCCTGGATGGCCGCCACTTTCAGTGGGTCGCCCGCCGGCTTGGTCCAGGCATGGCCCTTGAGCGCCAGGCCCAGCACCCACGGGGCCAGCAACAGCAGGCAGCCCACCGCGAGGAACGAGGGGCGGGCGCGCAGGCGGTGCACGTTGCACAACAGGGCAGCGGTCAGGGCCAGTGCGAAGGAAATCAGCCACACGCCACCCAGCGGTGCCAGGCCGGCCAGCGGGCCGTCCAGTTGGCTGTAGCCGGCGTAGAGCCAGGGGAAGCCGGTCAGGAACCAGCCGCGGAAGGCCTCTTGCAGCAGCCACAGGGCGGCAAAGCACAAGGCGTCGGCCAGTGGTGCTTCGGTGCGGCGCAGCCAGCGTGCCCACAGCCAGGTGGGCAGGGCGAAGAACCAGGCCAGGGCGGCGAAGAACGCCAGCAGCAGCAGGATCGCCAGCAGCGGCGAGGCGCCGCCGTAGGTGTTCATGCTGACGTAGATCCACCAGGTACCGGCACCGTACAGGCCGAAGCCGAACCACCAGCCGCGCCACATGGCCTGGCGCGGGCTGAGCTCGCGCAGGCCGAGGTAGAGCAGGGCGATGGACAACACGGCCAAGGGCCAGATGTCGAAAGGCGCCAGGGCCAGGAGGGTGGAGGCACCGGCCGCCAGGGCCAGCAGGTTACCGGGCCAGCCGGGGCGGGTGATCCAACGCATGTTTGTCCTTAACGGGTGATCGGTGTCAGGCGCAGCAAGTGTATCCGCCGGCTGTCGGCATTGAGAATACGGAACTTGTAAGGGCCGATCTCGGTGGTCTCGTTGCGCTTGGGCAGGTGACCGAAGGCGCTCATTACCAGGCCGCCGACGGTGTCGAACTCGTCATCGGAGAATTCGCTGTCGAAGAACTCGTTGAAGTTTTCGATCGGGGTAAGCGCCTTGACCAGGAAGTCGCCGCTGGGCAGCGGTTTGATGTAGCTGTCTTCCTCGACGTCGTGCTCGTCCTCGATGTCGCCGACGATCTGCTCCAGCACGTCCTCGATGGTGACCAGGCCGGCCACGCCGCCGTACTCGTCGATGACGATGGCCATGTGGTTATGGTTGGCGCGGAACTCGCGCAGCAGCACGTTCAGGCGCTTGGACTCGGGCACGAAAGTGGCCGGGCGCAGCAGGTCCTTGATGTTGAAGCTGTCGCCATTCTCCTTGAGGATCAGCGGCAGCAGGTCCTTGGCGAGCAGGATCCCGAGCACATCGTCGTGGCTTTCGCCGATCACCGGGTAGCGCGAGTGCGCGGCGTCGATCACCGCCGGCAGGAACTCGCGGGGCGACTGGCTGGCCTTGATGCTGATCATCTGCGAACGCGGCACCATGATGTCGCGAACCTGCAGGTCGGCCACCTGGATGGCGCCTTCGACGATGGTCAGCGCTTCGCTGTCCAGCAGTTTGTTCTGATGGGCTTCGCGCAGCAGTTCAAGGAGTTGCTGGCGGTTTTTCGGCTCATGGGCAAAAGCCTGGGTCAGTTTACCCAGCCAGGACTTCTGCCCGTTGCTCGATCGATCTTCGCTCATGGCGGTTCTCGTGATCCTTCGTGTTTCAGTGTGTGATGGTGTCGGTTTCATCGTCGGCGTACGGGTCTGGATGACCCAGTTCTGCCAGCAATTCCCGTTCCAGGCCTTCCATTTCCTCGGCTTCCTCATCCTCGATGTGGTCGTAGCCGAGCAGGTGCAGGCAACCGTGTATGACCAGGTGTGCCCAGTGCGCTTCCAGCGACTTGCCTTGATCGGCGGCTTCGCGCTCGACCACTGGCACGCAGATCACCAGGTCGCCCAGCAACGGGATATCGAGCAGGTCGTCGGGGACGTCGGCCGGGAACGACAGCACATTGGTCGCGTAGTCCTTGTGCCGGTAGGTGTGGTTCAGCTCGCGGCCTTCGGCTTCGTCGACCAGGCGAATGGTCATTTCCGAATCGGCGCTGCGCTGGCGCAGGGCCAGTTCGCACCAGCGGCGAAAGGCGGTGTCATCCGGGGCGGCAGCATCCGTGGCCCGTTGAATATCGAGTTCAAGCATCTTTGCCGGGCGCCTCGGGCTTGGCCTGGCGGGCATCGAAGCGGTCGTAGGCCTCGACAATGCGCTGCACCAGTGGGTGACGAACCACATCTTTGGGTTGGAAGTGGGTGAAACTGATCCCCGGAACGTCCTTCAGCACCTCGATGACGTGCGCCAGGCCTGACTTGGTGCCGCGGGGCAGGTCGACCTGGGTGATGTCACCGGTGATGACCGCGGTGGAGCCAAAGCCGATACGGGTAAGGAACATCTTCATCTGTTCCAGCGTGGTGTTCTGGCTCTCGTCGAGGATGATGAAGCTGTTGTTCAGGGTGCGGCCACGCATGTAGGCCAGCGGCGCGATCTCGATCACCTGGCGCTCGATCAGCTTGGCCACATGTTCGAAGCCGAGCATTTCGTACAGGGCGTCGTACAGCGGGCGCAGGTACGGGTCGATCTTCTGGGCCAGGTCGCCGGGCAGGAAGCCGAGCTTTTCGCCCGCCTCTACCGCAGGTCGCACCAGCAGGATCCGGCGCACCTGTTCGCGTTCCAGCGCGTCCACGGCGCAGGCCACGGCCAGGTAGGTCTTGCCGGTACCGGCCGGGCCGATGCCGAAGTTGATGTCGTTGGCCAGGATTTCCTTGACGTAGCGTTGCTGGTTGACCCCGCGCGGGCGGATGTTGCCCTTGCGCGTGCGCAGCGACACGCTGACCTCGTTGACGGCCGGGTTGTCGATGTTCTCGACGGTCGATTCCTGCAGGTACAGATGCACGGTTTCCGGCGACAGGTCGCTGGCCTTTGTCTCGCGGTAGAGACGGCGCAGCAGTTGTTCGGCAGCGGAGGTGGTCTTGGGTTCGCCGATCAGTTCGAACTGATTGCCGCGGTTGCGGATCTCGATGGCCAGGCGCTGTTCGATCAGGCGCAGGTGCTCGTCGAACTGGCCGCACAAGTTGGCGAAACGGTGGGCCTCGAAGGGTTCGAGGATGAAGCGATGGGGTTGTATGGGTGCGTTCAAGGTCGTTTTTAGCCGCTCGACGGCAATGGATGTGAACTCAAGAATAACCCTTGAATGGCAGTGGCGAAAGCACTGAAACGTTCAATGGGATGGGTGGCTTGTTCTGGCCTCTTCGCGGGCACGCCCGCTCCCACAGGTACCGCACCGCTTCGAAGGTGGGCGCAATACCTGTGGGAGCGGGCTTGCCCGCGAAGGGGCCGGAACAGGTATGATGCCCGCCTTTTCTTACGCATGTGTTATCCCGACGAACATGAGCAAACGCGAACCTGCCATCTATAAAGTGATCTTCCTCAACCAGGGGCAGGTCTTCGAGATGTATGCCAAGCAGATCTACCAGAGCGACCTGTGGGGGTTCCTGGAAATCGAGGAGTTCGTGTTCGGCGAGCGTTCGCAGCTGGTGGTGGACCCGAGCGAGGAGAAGCTCAAGAGCCAGTTCGATGGGGTGATCCGCAGCTTCGTGCCGATGCACTCGATCGTGCGCATCGACGAGGTGGAGCGACTGGGCACGGCTAAGATCAGTGAAGCCAAGGGCGGCGGCAACGTGATGCCGTTCCCCATGCCGATGCCGGAAAAGTAACCCTCATGGGAGTGGCGAGAACGGCGTGCGCCCTTCGGCGTTCTGCAGTTCCAGCAGGTACTTGCGGAAGATCTGGCCGAGCACCTGGGTGGCATGCTCCAGCTCGTCGCGGGGCATTTGCTCGGTCACTTCGTCGGCCATGTCCAGCGCATCCTCGGCGCCGTTGACCGCGGCCATCTTCAGCAGTATGTAGGCCTGCACATTGTTGGCCTTGACCCCTTCGCCACGGAAGAACATGGCGCCCAGGCGGTACTGGGCCTCGGCATGGCCTTGCAGCGAGGCCTTTTCGAACCAGTTCAGGGCTTTGCCCAGGTTTTTCGGCGTTTGCGTGTAGTAGTACTCGCCCAGCTCGAATTGCGCCTGGGCATCCCCCGCCGTTGCCGTCTGCTCACAAGCCTTGAGGGCGTTTGCCAGGTCTTCAGGCTGGACATTCAAGGTGCAGCGGCCCGTCGCCGGAATGAGCAACGAGTTACCGCCCTCCGCCAGGGCCAGCAGGGGCTGAAGAAGCAACAGGCAGCCCAGGGTCAGGGCGCGGCCGGTGCGGTTCATGGGGATCGACTTACCTCTGCAAAGCTGCGGCCAATGTCTCTGGTGGCACATTATGGGATAAGCAGCGCCAACCTTACAAAGTTTTACTCGAATTTCTGCTTGGTTGGGGAAGTCAGCTGATTGTGCATGGGTATTTGTTGCCTGTGCCGGCCTCTGTGGGAGCGGCCTTGTGTCGCGAAAGGGCTGCGAAGCAGCCCCAGCAATCTGTGCATTACCGCTGAAGTGCTGGGGCCGCTTTGCGGCCCTTTCGCGACACAAGGCCGCTCCCACAAAAGCGCGGTGCTGCGCGCTATTTCAGGGCTGCAAAAGCCTTTTCAGCCGCATCCAAGGTGATCTGCAGCTCCTTGTCGCCATGGGCGATGGAGGTGAAGCCGGCCTCGAACGCGCTCGGCGCCAGGTACACGCCACCATCGAGCATCAGGTGGAAGAAGCGCTTGAAGCGCTCGGCATCGCTGGCCATCACGTCTTCGAAGGTGACGATGTCGTCGGCGCCGCTGAAGTACAGGCCGAACATGGCACCGGCCTGGGTGGTGACGAACGGCACGCCAGCGGCATCGGCGCGCTGTTGCAGGCCGTCGAGCATGCGGCTGGTGTAGTCGGTCAGCTCGGCGTGGAAGCCCGGGCGGCTGATCAGCTTCAGGGTGGTCAGGCCGGCGGCCATGGCCAGCGGGTTACCCGATAGGGTACCGGCCTGGTAGACCGGGCCGAGCGGGGCGATGCAGCCCATGATTTCACGCTTGCCGCCGAAGCAGCCGACCGGCATGCCGCCGCCGACGATCTTGCCGAAGGTCGACAGGTCCGGCTTGATGCCGTAGTGGCCCTGGGCGCCGCCGAGCGAAACGCGGAAACCGGTCATCACTTCGTCGAAGATCAACACCACGCCGTGCTTGTCGCACTGCTCGCGCAGGCCTTCGAGGAAGCCTGGCGCCGGCGGTACGCAGTTCATGTTGCCGGCTACCGGCTCGACGATGATGCAGGCTACGGTCTGGCCGACTTCGGCCAGGGTCTTCTCGACGGCGGCGATGTCGTTGAACGGCAGGGTCAGGGTGTGTTTGGCGAAGTCCGCCGGCACGCCCGCCGAGCTCGGCACACCCTGGGTCAGCAGGCCGGAGCCTGCTTTTACCAGCAGGCTGTCGGAGTGGCCGTGGTAGCAGCCTTCGAACTTGATGATGGCGTCACGGCCGGTGTAGCCACGGGCCAGGCGGATGGCGCTCATGGTGGCTTCGGTGCCCGAGCTGACCATGCGCACCATCTCCATGGATGGCACCAGCGAGCAGACCAGGTCGGCCATCTCGGTTTCCATGGCGGTCGGGGCGCCATAGGACAGGCCGTGCTCCAGCTGCCTGCGTACCGAGTCCAGTACCTCCGGGTGGCCGTGGCCGAGGATCATCGGGCCCCAGGAGCCGACGTAGTCGACGTAGCGCTTGTCATCCTCGTCAACGACGTAGGCGCCTTCGGCATGCTTGAAGAACAGCGGCGTGCCGCCAACGCTCTTGAAAGCGCGGACCGGCGAGTTGACGCCACCGGGGATGTGCTTCTGGGCTTGGGCGAACAGGGCTTCGGAACGGGACATGGGGGTTCTCTCGAATCAGGATGCGAACAAGGCGTTGAAGGCGCGGGCGCGGCGGGTGACTTCCTGAGCGCTGTCGGCACCGAACAGGCCGTGGATCACCGCCAGCAAGTCGGCGCCATGGGCGACCAGCGGGGCGGCGTTGTCGAGGGTAATGCCGCCGATCACCGCGATCGGCAGTTTCACCTGGGCGCGGGCCTGCTCCAGCAATTCGATGTTGGCAGCGGGTGCACCCGGCTTGGTGACAGAATTGAAGAAGCGGCCAAAGGCCACGTAGCTGGCGCCTTCGCTGGCAGCCTGCGCGGCCAGCTCGAGGCTGGCGTGGCAGGTGGAGCCGATGATTGCCTGGCGTCCGAGCAATGCGCGGGCCGGGGTCAGCGGGCCGTCGGTCTGGCCCAGGTGCACGCCGACGCCCAGGCGCGCGGCCAGTTCGGCGTCGTCGTTGATGATCAGCTGAGTGCCGTAGCGCTCGCAGAGCTGCATCAGCCCTTCAGCTTCGCGCAGGCGGCGTGCCGCGTCGTCACTTTTGTCGCGGTACTGCAGCAGGCATACGCCGCCTTCCAGTGCCGCCTCGACATGGGACAGGAAACGGCCAGCGAGCAGCTGGCTGTCGGTGATGGCGTACAGACCGCGTAGCTTCATTGGAGGCCTCGTGTCAGGAGCAGAAATCCAGCGGCAGGCGGCGCGGCACGAACTGGCCCTTGCCCAGCTGTTCGGCGTCACGCAGGGTGCGCCAGGTGTAGTCCAGGGCGCTGCGGACGGCGCTTTCCAGCTGCTCGCCAAGGGCCAGGCGGCCGGCCAGGGCACTGGCCAGGGTGCAGCCCGAACCGTGGTAGCTGCCCGGCAGGCGCTGGCAGGTCCAGGTGTGGTGCTGGCCGGCACGGCTGTAAAGGCGGTTGTGAATTTCGTCTTCGTCGCCGTGACCGCCGGTAATCAGCAGGTGTCTACAGAACGGCAACAGTTTCTCGGCACACTCGTCGGCGGTGCCTTCGGGCAGTTCGGCAAGGATGCGGGCTTCGGGCAGGTTCGGCGTGGCGATGGTCGCCAGCGGCAGTAGGCGTTCGCGCAGGGCGTAGCCCACTTCGTCCTTGCCCAGGCGACCACCACCACCGGCACGCAGCACTGGGTCGCAGACCAGCGGCAGATGCGGGTGGGCCGCCAGCAGTTCGGCGACGGTGTCGACCATTTCGATCGAACCGAGCATGCCGAGTTTGACGGCGGCCACCGAGGAGTCGGCCAGCACGGCGTTGGCCTGGGCCAGCACCCACTCGCGGTCGAGCACGCGGAAGTCGGAAACGTTGACGGTATCCTGCACGGTCAGGGCGGTCACTGCGGGTGCGGCGTGACAGCCTTGGGCGATCAGGGCTTCGATATCTGCCTGCAGGCCGGCGCCGCCACTGGGGTCGTGGCCGGAGAGACAGAGGACAACGGGGCGGGAGCTGTAGGTATTCATGGTCGGCGAGCTTACCACCAATCCTGTTTGGGCGGATCGTCCTACAAATGAGTTTTGTTGATCATAAGGTCAGATTTTTACCGGTTTAATTTCTGAAAGTATTGATTTAGAGCCTTTTCTTTGTGATTGGATATGGTCGATTGCCAGCTTGCGAAGCTATGCTAGAGTGCTCGGATAACTCTACAAACGGGTTCTGCCGGATCGTGTCGTCTCAAACGGATGGGAGGCAACCGCGACTCGACTGGACAGGCCATGCTGGGGCTGTATGCGCTATTTGCTGATTGTGCTTCTGGGCTTGCTGCCCGTGCTGGCCGGGGCAGTCGATTTCGACGCAGCTACCCGGCATCTTCCGCTGGGCAAGGCCATGCAGGTTTATGAAGACCCCGATGGCAGTGCCAGCATCACCCAGGTCAGTGCCCCTGATTTCGCCAAGCATTTTCGCCCCCACCACAAAGACGTGTTGAACGCCGGTTATTCCACCTCGGTGTTCTGGCTCAAGGTCGAACTGCGCCCTGTAGCCGCGCCTGGCGCCGCCCCACGGCAATGGCTGCTGGAGTTGGCCTACCCGCCGCTGGATCACCTCGAGCTCTACCTGCCCGACGGCAGCGGCAGTTACCGCCTGGCCCGGCGCACCGGCGACGCCTTGCCCTACCACAGCCGTCAAATACTGCAGAACAACTACCTGTTCGAACTGCAGCTGCAGCCTGGCCAGGTGACCACCGCCTACCTGCGCCTGCACAGCCAGGGCTCGGTGCAGGCGCCGCTGGCGCTTTGGTCTGCCCAGGCCTACATGGAGGAGCAGCCCACGCGCCTGTATGTGCTGGGGATGATCTACGGCGTGTTGCTGGTGATGCTGGTGTACAACCTGTTCATCTACCTCAGCGTGCGCGACGTCAGCTACCTCTACTACATCCTCTATATCGCCTCGTTCGGCTTTTACCAGGTGTCGGTGAATGGTGCTGGTGTGGCCTACTTCTGGCCGGACAGCCCGTGGTGGGCGAATGCTTCGACGCCGTTGTTCATCGGGGCAGCTGGCCTGTTCGGCTGCCAGTTCGCCCGGCACTTCCTGCAACTGGGCAGCATCAGCCGTGGTTTCGACCGGCTGCTGCAGCTGCTGATGCTGGGTGGCGCGCTGGTCATGGTGCTGGCGGTGAGCATGCCCTACGGCGTCGCCCTGCGCATGGCCACTATGCTGGCGTTGCTGTTTACCGTGAGCATCTTCGCTGCCGGGCTGTACGCCTGGTGGCGAGGCTTGCGCGTGGCACGCTGGTTCATCATCGCCTGGACGGCGTTCCTGCTCGGAGGCCTGGTCAACACCCTGATGGTGCTGGGCTACCTGCCGAACGTGTTCATCACCATGTATGCCAGCCAGCTGGGGTCGGCGCTTGAGGTGGCCTTGCTGTCGCTGGCGCTGGCCGACCGCATCAACAGCCTGCGCGAGCAGCAGGCGCAGACCTTGCGTGACACCGGGCGCACACTGGAACAACTGAACCTGCAACTGGCCAGGAGCAACCGGCTGAAAGACGAATTCCTGGCCAGCGTGACCCATGAGCTGCGCACGCCGATGAATGGTGTGATCGGCTCGCTGGAGCTGATGCACACCCTGCCGATGGAGGCCGAGATGGCCCAGTATCACCGCACGGCGGTGGGCTCGGCCCAGGGCATGATGGATATGGTCGATGCCATACTTACCCTTTCCGAACTACAGGCCGGCCGCCTGCGCGCGCAGCCGGCGCCATTCAGCCTGCGTGACCTGCTGCAGGGCGTGCGTGCCGGTTATGCCGGGCAGGCTTTGGGCAAAGGCTTGTACCTGAGCCTGGACATCCCGGCCGATGTGCCGGACGGGTTGCAGGGCGATGCTCAGAAGCTGGCCCGCTGCCTGGGGTGCCTGGTGGACAACGGTTTGAAGTTCACCCACCAGGGCGGGGTGATGATCCAGGTGCGCGGGCGCCGGGTGGGGCCGGACGACCTGGCGCTGACCTTCATGGTCAGCGACAGCGGTATCGGCTTCGATGACCTCGATCAGGCGACCCTGTACCAGCGCTTCTTCCAGGTCGATGGCTCGATGACCCGGCGTTATGGCGGGCTGGGGATTGGTTTGTCGATCTGCCGGCAGATGGGGGAATTGCTGGGGGCACGGTTGTCGCATGAGTCGACGCGTGGGTTGGGGAGCCGGTTCGAGTTGAGTTTGAACATGGCTATAGCGCAGGTGCAGATGAGCCCGCACATACTGCAGGCGCGGCAGTCGCTGTGAAGGCATGGCATTTGGTTGTGGCAAACACCTCTCATCCCCGCTGCATCCTCAACATATGCGCCCCCCACCACATGTTTAGTCATTAATGTCACTTTGACTGACCCACGGGGAGTGCTTCACTGGGGCTCTCAAGCTACCCGGATCCAGGAGCCCCCGATGAACCTGCACCAGTACGCTGAAACCCACGAAGTCACCAACCAGCCACCGCCCCTCGACGGTGCCAACCTTTACCGCCTCGACATTCCGCTACAGGAATGGTCGCGGCGTTTCGGTGCGGGTTGGGCCGAATCGCGGATCGATGCCTACGGTGCCCTGGCCGGTGGCCCGCTGATGCAGGCGGGCTTCCTGGCCAATGCGCACAAGCCGGAGTTCAGCAGCCACGACCGCTACGGCCATCGCATCGACCTGGTCGAGTTCCACCCCGCCTACCACGAACTGATGCGCACCGCCGTCGAGCACGGCCTGCCGTCGCTGCCATGGGCCGAACCCCGCCCAGGCGCCCATGTGGCGCGGGCTTCGATGACCTATCTGCACAGCCAGGCCGAGGCCGGTACCGGCTGCCCGCTGACCATGACCTTCGCCGCTGTGCCAGCGCTGCGGCTGCAACCCGAACTGGCCGAATACTGGCTGCCGAAAATCCTTGCCTGCGAGTACGACCCGCGTAACGTCGGCGACCGCCACAAGGCCGGGGTCACCCTGGGCATGGCCATGACCGAGAAGCAGGGCGGCACCGATGTACGGGCCAACACTACCCGGGCTTATCCAGTCGGCGCCGCGGGCCCGGGGCAGCCCTACGAACTGGTCGGGCATAAGTGGTTCTGCTCGGCGCCCATGTGCGATGCTTTTCTGACCCTGGCCCAGACCGAAAAAGGCCTGAGCTGCTTCCTGCTGCCGCGTCACCGCCCCGACGACAGCCGCAACCAGTTCTATATCCAGCGCCTGAAGAACAAGCTGGGCAACAGTTCCAACGCCTCCAGCGAGGTGGAATTCCGCGGTGCCCTGGCATGGATGGTCGGGGAAGAAGGGCGGGGCGTGCCGACCATCATCGAAATGGTGGCCATGACGCGCTTCGACTGCATGGTCGGCTCCAGCGCCCTGATGCGCCAGGCGCTGACCCAGGCGACCCACCATTGCGCGCACCGCAAGGTCGGCGGGCGGCTGCTGAGCGAGCAGCCGTTGATGCAGAACGTGCTGGCCGACCTGGCGTTGGAAAGCGAGGCCGCGCTGGCCCTGAGCCTGCGCATGGGGCAGGCGCTGGAGCAGCTGGAAGACCCGCAGCAGGCGCATTTCGCCCGGCTGGTCACGGCGGTGGGCAAGTACTGGATCTGCAAGCGCGCCCCGGCCATGATCAACGAGGCCGCCGAGTGCCTGGGCGGGGCAGGTTATGTGGAAGACAGCATCCTGCCACGGCTGTACCGCGAAGCGCCGGTCAACTCGACCTGGGAAGGTTCGGGCAATGTGCAGTGCCTGGACGTGCTGCGGGCCTTGTCCAAGGAGCCGGGGGTGCTCGATGCGCTGTTTGCCGAGCTGGGCGATGGGCACGGGGACCCGCGCCTGGCGGCGCACATCGGCAACCTCAAGGGGGCGTTTGCCGACACTGGCGACATGCAGTACCGCGCGCGGCAGCTGACCGAGGATATTGCCCTGGCGCTGCAGGCCAAACTATTGCTGGAGGCGGGCAATGCGGTGGTCAGTGATGCGTTTATCGACAGCCGCTTGACGGGGGGCGGGCGCGTGTATGGGGCGTTGCCGCGGGGTGTGGATGTGGAGGCATTGGTGGCCAGGGCGACGCCGACACAAGGCCGCTCCTACAGGGACCAGCGCTGGCCTGCTGATTAACACCGATCAATGGGGGTGTATTTAGCCAAGAAGGCAGGCAAGATGGTTCACATGCATGTCCAGACAGGAAGCACAGTGTGAGCCAAGCTTTTGTAGTCGTTGATACCCCCGAACAGGCCGTCGACCGTCTGGCGGCCCTGCATGACCAGGCCACCGGGGCCCTTAGCCAGGCCCTCAAGCGTTACCTGAAGGACCGTACCGAGCCGGGCGCCGAAGAGCGCGACCTGTTCCGCTACCCGGCGCTGCGCCTGACCTATTACAGCCATGGTGAAGTCGCCGCCACCACGCGGGCCTACGCCAAGGTTCAGGTGGCAGGTACCTACAGCGTCACCATCACCCAGCCTGCTGCTTTTCGTGGCTACCTGCTGGAGCAACTGCGCCCGCTGATGCACGACTACACCGTCACGGTAGAGGTCGGCGTCAGTGAACAGAACATCCCTTACCCCTACGTGGTCGACCAGGGCGACGAACTGGCCGGCAGCGGCATCACCGCCGCGCAGCTGGCGCGGGTGTTCCCCAGCACCGACCTGTCGGCTGCGACCGACAACATCGCCGACGGCCTGTATGACTGGGGCAGTGCCGAGACTCTGCCGCTGGCGCTGTTCGATGCCGCGCGGGTCGACTTCTCGCTGCGCCGTCTGGTGCACTACACCGGCAGCGACTGGCGCCATGTGCAGCCATGGATCCTGTTGACCAACTATCACCGCTATGTCGACCAGTTCATCAGCCACGGCCTCGACCAGTTGCGTGACGACCCACGCTTCGTGCGCATGGTGCTGCCGGGCAACGTGGTGATCGAAAAGGGCATGGACCACGGTGAAACCCAGGCCCTGGTGGCAAGCGTGGTCTGGCACCGCTACCAGATGCCGGCTTATCACCTGATCGCCGCTGATGGCGACGGCGTCACGCTGGTCAACATCGGCGTCGGCCCGTCCAATGCCAAGAACATCACCGACCACCTGGCCGTGCTGCGCCCGCACTGCTGGCTGATGATCGGCCACTGCGGCGGCCTGCGGCAGTCACAGACCATCGGCGATTATGTGCTGGCACACGCCTACATGCGCCGTGACGGTATTCTCGACCGGGTGGTGCCGCCGAACATCCCGATTCCGGCGCTGGCCGAAGTGCAGCTGGCCTTGCAGGAAGCCGCCGCGCAGGTCACCGGCGAGCGTGGCGAACAGCTGAAAAAGCGCCTGCGCACCGGCACCGTGCTGACCTACGACGACCGCAACTGGGAGCTCCGCTGGGCCCAGGAGCGGCCGCTGATCAACCTGTCGCGTGCCGTGGCGGTGGACATGGAAAGCGGTACCATTGCCGCCCAGGGTTACCGCTTGCGCGTGCCGTACGGCACCTTGCTGTGTGTATCCGACAAACCGCTGCACAGCGAGATCAAGCTGCCGGGTTCGGCCAACGCCTTCTATAACCGGGCGGTCAGCCAGCATCTGAAGATCGGCATTGCCGCCCTCGACCTGCTGCGCACCGAGCTCAACTCGCTGCACTCGCGTAAACTGCGCAGCTTTGATGAGCCGCCGTTCCGCTGAGGATCCATGTCACTGCCACCCCGTTCCAAGCCGCGCCGCCCCCAGGCGCGGCCTGCCACCGGCCCGCGTCGCCAGCCCAAGGCACCACCGGCCGAGCCGCGCCTGATCCTGTTCAACAAACCGTTCGACGTGCTGACCCAGTTCAGCGACGGCGACGGGCGCGCGACGCTCAAGGACTACATCGACATCCCCGGTGTGTACCCGGCCGGGCGGTTGGACCGCGACAGTGAAGGCCTGTTGCTGCTGACCAACGATGGCGGCCTGCAGGCGCGCATTGCCGACCCGAAGCACAAGCTGGCCAAGACTTACTGGGTTCAGGTGGAGGGGGAGCCGAGCGAGGAGCAGTTGCGGCGCTTGCGCGATGGCGTGGAACTGAACGATGGGCCGACCTTGCCGGCCGAGGCGCGGCGCCTGGACGAGCCGGCGCTGTGGCCGCGCAACCCGCCGGTGCGTTTTCGCAAGAGCGTGCCGACCAGCTGGCTGGAGCTGGTGATTCGCGAAGGGCGTAACCGCCAGGTGCGGCGGATGACGGCGGCGGTGGGGTTGCCGACCTTGCGCCTGGTGCGGGTGCGGATTGGCGACTGGGCGCTGGATGGGTTGGAGCAGGGGTGCTGGCGCGAAGTGGCCGCCAAGCTTTAGTCCAGTTCAAGGGCCATTCGCGGGCACGCCCGCTCCCACAGGTATAGTGCAGCCCTCAAGTGCAGCGCCAGACCTGTGGGAGCGGGCGTGCCCGCGAATGGC